>JAQGHV010000342.1 GCA_028288785.1 Rhodospirillales bacterium
GCAGCGCCCGCATGACATCGAACGCCGAAACCTCCACGCCGCGCGCGGCCAGCACCATGCGAAGGCAGGCGACGCCACAGAGATGCTCGGCCCATCGCGCATATTCCTGCGCGGTCTCCGCCCCCGAGCGGTGCCAGAGGGGGTCCTGCACTGCATCGCCACCGGCCAGGAAAGCGCGGATCATTCCCGGGCTTTCCCACTGCGCGCGATAGGGAACCACGGGTTTGGCCAGGGCGTCGGTCATCACCGGAGGGGTCGTGGCAGGACTTGGTTGTCACTGCGGTGGGCCAACTGCAGTGCCTTCAGGTCGACGCGCAGCACCCTGTACGAAGGTGGACCCAGGGCGGACGGGGAACGTATCCGCCCGTGTTGTGCCATCGGGCTCACTGCGGGCGCGGCAAGGCCGAGTCCTGCCGGCAGCGGGACAACGGCAACTGCTCCACCGCCAGGATGCGCGCGATCCGCATAGTCCGGCGGTCCGTATCGACCGCGATGCAGGCACACCCAAAGCCATGATAGCCGTTCGTCCGCACCCACTCGCGGGTCGTGAAGTCCGGCATCAGATCCATTCCGCGGGCCTCATAGCCGCCTTGCGCCATCATGGTCCAGGTGCCGTCGCGGTCCACTAGCCAGTGGTTTCTCGGGGTCGGATTCTGATACCAGCCGCAACGTCGCTCCGCCGACTCGGCGGCACCGAGTAGCGCCAGCATCGCCGAAACCGCGAAAAATCCAACTCGACCGGCACGCCGGCCGCCGCGATTAAGAGAAAGGGCCACGCTTGATCTCCTCACCAGGAAAGCCCGTTCGATCCGCGTAAGTAGTGATCAGCACTATTAAGCGGATTTGTTCAAAATTCCTGTTCAGTATTCACAGGCGGGTCAGCCGACAGACCTCATCCATCAGGCCAAGCGATTGAAAATCGGCGACTCGGGTGACCTCCGCGGGTCGATATCGCCGCTGGAATGCCGCCACAGCCGCCCCAAGATCAGCCACATCATACCCGATCTCTCCGAGCAGTTCCGCCGCGCCAGCCGCCCCGGACGCCCCATAACCCGCGGGAAACAAACCCACGCCCTCGGCCGCGAACTCGCCCCAGGGAAACAACTCGCCTGGATCCTGCTTCCGAGTCGGCGCAATATCGGAGTGCGCCAATACATCCCGTGCCGCGATCCCATGCCGGCCAACCACCCCCAGGCACAACTCCAATACCGCCGCCAACTGCAACACCGGGAACGGCCGATAGCCCCACTCATGCCCCGGATTGACGATCTCGATACCGATGGAACTATCATTCAACCCCGTCTCGCCGCGCCAATAAGACACGCCCGCATGCCAGGCCCGCCGCCCCTCCGGCACCAGCCCAAACACACAGCCATCCTCCTCCACTACATAATGCGAAGACACCCGCGCCACCGGATCACACAACCGGGCCAATGCTTCCCCGCCCGTCCGCATGCCCGTGTAATGCAACACCAAATGCCGTACCGCCCCAACCCGCGCATCCTGGTTCGGCGACCACACCTCCCGGATCAACATCTAACGTGGACGGGGGTGTGAGGAGGGAGGGAAGCAAGGCGAGGGCTCTGCCCCTCGACCCCGCCAGGATCGTGTCGATCCTGGACCTCCGTTTGTTGGTGCTGGGTTTTGGGAAGGTGTTGAGTCTCGCCGGAGGCGAGCCGGGTTGCGGAGGGGGGCGCGTGGAGCACGCTGGACTGAGGGTGCTCCCGTGATGCGCCCCCCTCCGCAACCCGGCCCAACATCGATGAAGTCCCAGCCCTGCCAATCCGAGAACCAGCACACGCAGGGGCCCGGGGATCGGCGCGATCCCCGGCGGGGGTCGAGGGGGCAGAGCCCCCCGCCTTGCTACCCTCCTCCCTCACAGCTTCCGTTCGCGTTTGATCTTGTCCCAGGCGGCGTTGATGTCGGCGACCTTGTCGGTGGCGCGTTTGATGAATTCGGCGGGCACGCCACGGGCGGCGAGGCCGTCCGGGTGGTTTTCGCGCATCAGGTTTTTCCAGGCGGTGCGCACTTCGTCGTCTTGTGCGTCGGCGTGGATGCCGAGGACGGCGTAGGGGTCTGGGCCGCGGTCCTGGCTGCGGGGTGTGGCACCTTTGGCGCGTTCCCAGGCGGCGGCGTCGAGGCCGAAGTTGCGGTGGACGGTGCGAAGGAAGGCGCCTTCGGAGGTGTTCACGGGGCCGTCTGCGCGCGCGATCTGGACGAGGGCGGCGAGCACGTCCTCGAGCATGGCGCGGTTGTCGGTGAAGGCGGCGCCGAGCTTTTGGGCGAAGGGTTCGTAATCGTCGGAGCTGTCGCGGGCGCGGTCGAACAGGCGTCCCACTTCGACGAGGTTCTCGGGTGGAACGTGGAAGCTGCGTTTGAACGCGTCGATCTCAGCGCGTTTGACGGTGCCGTCCACCTTGGCGAGTTTGGCGGACAGGACGACGACGGAGACCGCGAACAGGCTTTCTCGCCCGCCGATCAACCCGGCAATGTCGGCGGCGGAGGCTGTAACCCGGCCGGGCCCCATGCCGCCATCGGCCGCGTGCCCCATGGCCGCGCCAACGAGCGCGCCGAGCGGGCCGCCCATCGCGAAGCCTGCGGCGCTGCCCAAAATCTTGCCCCAGAAGCTCAAGGTTCTTCAATGCTCCGTTGATGCCTGATGTCTAGCACAGCGCTCCGACGGGCGGCCAACCGCCCGATGGCGTGTCATTCCTGTTTGTCGTAAGGCGTCGTAGGCGCGGTGATTGGGAGTGGTTGGATGGCGGCATGGCAGTTCTGGGTCGATCGCGGCGGCACGTTCACTGATATTGTCGCTCGCGCCCCGGATGGTAGCCTGTCCACCCGCAAGTTGTTGTCTGAGAATCCCCGCCGTTATCGCGATGCCGCTGTCGCCGGCATTCGCGCCGAACTCGGCCTGGCCCAGGACGCGGCAATTCCCGCCGGGTTGGTCGAAGCCGTGAAGATGGGCACCACGGTCGCCACGAATGCGCTGCTTGAGCGCAAGGGTGAACGTGTGCTGCTGCTGGTCAATCGCGGCTTTGCGGACATGCTGCGCATCGGCAACCAGGCGCGGCCGCGGCTGTTCGACCTGGACGTGAAGCTGCCCGAGCTTTTGCATGAGAGCGTCTCCGAGATCGGCGGCCGTGTCGCGGTGGATGGGGACGAGCTGGAGGCACTGGACCTGGATGGCGCGCGCGCGGCGCTCGAGGAGGCTTTCGTGCGTGGCATCCGCGCCGTGGCCGTGGTGCTGATGCACGCCTGGGCGCACCCGGAGCATGAGCTTCGGCTCGGCGCTCTGGCGCGCGAGGTCGGGTTTACCCAGGTCTCGCTGAGCCATGCGGCGAGCCCTCTGCCGCGCATCGTGCCGCGCGGCGACACGGCGGTGGTCGATGCCTACCTCTCGCCGATCCTGCGCCGCTATGTGGGCCAGGTGTCGGAGGAGCTTGGCGCCGGCACGCGGCTGTATTTCATGCAGTCCAATGGTGGGCTCGCGGAGGCTGGCAGCTTCCAGGGCAAGGACGCGATCTTGTCGGGTCCGGCCGGCGGCATCGTGGGTGCGGTGCGCACCGCGGCGATGGCCGGAATCGATCGAATCATCGGCTTCGACATGGGCGGCACGAGCACGGATGTGGCGCTCTATGCCGGCGAGTTCGAGCGCGCCTTCGACACGGTGGTGGCGGGCGTACGGATGCGCGCGCCGATGATGGCGATCAACACGGTGGCCGCGGGCGGCGGCTCGATCCTGGCCTTCGACGGTGCGCGGTTCCGCGTGGGGCCCGAGAGTGCGGGCGCCGTTCCCGGCCCGGCAAGCTACCGGCGCGGCGGCCCACTGACGGTGACCGATGCCAATGTGATGGTGGGCAAGATCCAGCCCGCACACTTCCCGCCCATCTTCGGCGCGAATGGCGATGAGGCACTGGACGCCGATGTGGTGCGCCAAAAATTCGCGGCACTCGCGGCGGAGATCGAGGCCGCCACCGGCACGCCGCAGGACCCCATGGCGGTGGCCGAAGGCTTCCTGCGCGTCGCGGTCGCGAACATGGCGAATGCCATCAAGCAGGTCTCGATCCAGAAGGGGCA
>JAQGHV010000344.1 GCA_028288785.1 Rhodospirillales bacterium
ACCGCGGCACTGATCCTGGCCGGGGCCTGGGAATACCTGTCGCTGAAGAAGGTGCGCGCATGAGGCAGGCTTTCGCAGGCGTCGATTTCGCACCGATCCTGCCGCTGTGGATGCTGGGTGCCCTCGCCCTCGTCGCCCTGCTGGTGCTGGTGCCGGGAGCGGTGCGGCGCGCGCGGGGGCTGGTATGGCGCGGTGCGGCCTTCGCCCTACTGCTGCTGGCGCTCGCCAATCCGCGCCTCGTGGAGGAAACGCGGGAGACGCGGCCCGATATCGCCTTTCTCGTGGTGGACCGCTCCGACAGCGCTCGCATCAACGGCCGCGACCAGCGGATCGAGGCCGTGCGGGAGTTGCTTGAACAGCGCATCGGTCGCCTGCAGGACATCGAACTCCGCACCGTCGCCGCCGAGGAAGCCGGCAACCAGGGCACCCGCTTGTTCACCGCGATGGAACGCGCGCTCGCCGACATCCCGCGCGCGCGCCTGGCGGGCGTCATCGCGCTCACCGACGGGCAGGCGCATGACGTTCCCGCCACGCCGCCGGTCGATGCGCCATTCCACGCGCTTCTCGCCGGCCGCCCCGGCGAGGTGGACCGGCGCCTGCGGGTGATCGAGGCGCCGGGCTTCGGCATCGTCGGGCGCAGCGTCGATCTGCGCGTGATGGTCGAGGATCTCGGCGCGCGCGAAGCCGGGGGCGCCGCCACGCTTACCATCCGCCGCGACGGCCAGCCGGCGCGCCAGGAGAGTGTCGCGGTCGGACGCGAACACCGCATCACCGTGCCGATCGAGCGCGGCGGGCCGACCGTTGTGGAAATCAATACGGCCACGCGCACCGGCGAGGTCAGCACGCTCAACAACCGCCAGGTCGTGACCATCACCGGCGTGCGCGACCGGCTGCGCGTGCTGCTGGTCAGCGGGGAGCCGCATGCCGGCGAGCGCACTTGGCGGCGCCTGCTGAAGGCTGACCCGAACGTGGATCTGGTGCACTTCACCATCCTGCGGCCGCCGGAAAAGGACGACCTAACGCCGCTGAACGAGCTGGCGCTGATCGCCTTTCCCGTGCGGGAGCTGTTCCAGGTGAAGCTGCGCGATTTCGACCTGATCGTGTTCGACCGCTTCGCCAATCGCGGCATCCTGCCTCCGGTCTATCTGCGCAACATCGCCGACTACGTGCGTGGCGGCGGCGCTCTGCTGATGAGCGTGGGGCCGGAATTCTCGGGGCCGATCAGCCTGGCACTCACGCCGCTCGGGCCGGTGCTGCCGGCGCGGCCCGCCGGCGCGCAGGCCGTGGTGGAAGGCGCCTTCCGGGCACGCGTCTCGGCACTCGGCGCCCGCCACCCCGTGACCGAAGGGCTGGTGCCGCCCGACACCGAACCCACATGGGGCCGCTGGTACCGCTACCTCCGCGCGGAACAGCGTGGCGGGACGGCGGTCATGGAGGGGCCCAGCGGGGCGCCCCTGCTCCTGCTCGATCGCGTGGGCGATGGCCGCGTGGCGCTCATGCTGTCCGACCATATCTGGCTCTGGTCCCGCGGCCATGATGGCGGCGGGCCGCAGCAGGAGGTGCTGCGCCGCATCGCACATTGGCTGATGCGCGAGCCGGAGCTGGAGGAGGAGGACCTCTCCGCCCGGATCGAGGCCGGCAACCTCACCGTCACGCGCCGCAGCGTCGAGGCCGGACCACCGCCGGAGATCGCGGTGACCGCGCCGGATGGAACGGTGACACGCGCCCGGCCGGAAGCTGGCCCTGGTGGCCGCGCCCTGCTGCGGATGCCGGCGAACCAGCCCGGCGTCTGGCAGGCAAATGACGGCCGGCGCATAGCCTTCGCGGCCGCGGCAGCGACCAACCCCCTGGAGATCGCCGACCTCCGCGCCGATGACCAGCGCCTGCGTCCGATCGCCCAGGCAACCGGCGGTGCGATCCGCTGGCTCGGCACCGGGGAGGCGCCGGCGCTGCCGGAAATCCGCCGCGTGACGGCCGGGCGCGATGCGGCCGGCCCAAGCTGGATCGGGTTGCGGCGCAACGCTGATCATACGGTGACGGGCATCTCGGCGATGGCCCTGCTGCCGCCCTGGCTGGCCTTGCCGCTGGTGCTGGGGGCCGCGGTGATCGCGTGGCGGCGCGAGGGGCGTTGAATATTTGCCTGCGTCGCGAACTCCGCTAGAAACCAGGTATGCGCAAGACCCTCCCCGTCGCCCTGCTTCTCTCCATCGCCGCGCTCCCCGCGCTCGCCCAGGGCGGCTTCGGCGGACCAGGTGGCGCTGGTGGTGCCGCGCCGCAGACCCAGGCGCGACCCGGCAGCGCCCCGGCTGGGCCGCCGCCGGCGCTGCCTGGCCTCGCTGCCCGCCGCGCGCCGGAGGCGATCCCGGGCGACACCACGCGCGTCCTGGAACCGACTGCCGCGCTGTTCGATGCCATCACCCGAGGCGATTTGCCGGCCTCGCGTGATGCCGTCGCGCGCGGTGCGGACCTCGATGCGCGGAACGTGCTCGGGCTGACGCCGGTGGATGCCGCCGTCGACCGCGGGCGCAACGAGATCCTGTTCTATCTGCTCTCTGCGCGCTCGACGGTGCGGAACCCGTCGGCGCCACCAGAGGCCAATGACACGCCGCAGCAGCGAGCCGCTCGCCAGCGAGCGATCACCGCCGAACGGCTGGCGGCGGAGCGTGCCACGTCGCGCTCGGCTGCCGCCGCGCCGGCGGCAGTGCAACGGACCGCCGCGCCGCAATCGCCGCGCCTGTTCGCCAATGATGGCGGTGCCCCGCGTCCCGAGGTTGGGTTCTTGGGCTTCGACGCCGGGCGAGGCCGGTAGGCGCATAGGGCTGCCGAGGCGGTGCGACCGCTCGCCGAAGCCTGCGACTGAAGCGTGATCGCAAAGCCGGCCGCGCCTCAGCCCATAAGGGGCGTGACGCGCCGAGAACCGTACGCGTTGAGCCGCTGCCCTACCCTGCCTTCTCCCAGCCATTCGGGCCCTGCTTCAGGTAGCTGAGGCTATGCCCGGCCGCCTTGGCCGCCGCCCAGCGGGCGCGTGCCGAGGCCGTAGCACCTTCATCATTGCCATCGAACAGGTCCAGCACGCGGTCGTACTCCGCGGCGCGGTCGGTATTCACGCCATCCAGCAACAGCAGGAAGCGCGCGCCGTTCGCCGGCGGCTCGTCCGAGGTCGCCAGCAGAATCGGCTGGTGCTCCGCGCTGGCGGCATCAGCCCGCCCATGCGGCAGCCAGTCGGGATCGCTCGAAAGCCACAGCGCGGCGTCCAGCGCCTCGGCCCGTTCCGCCGAGCCACACAGGACATGCGCGCGCCCGCCGCCGGCCAGGATGCGTCCAAGCAGCTTTGGCGCCGCCGCCTCGGGGCTGGTCCGCGTCAGGTGGTAGAAGCCGATCTCCGCCATCAGAGCGCACCCTCGAAGCGCATCGCGACCAGCCGGTCGAGCAGGCGCGCACCGTAGCCGGAGGCGCCCTTCGGCCCGAATTCATCATCCTGCAGACGGGTCTCGACGCCGGCGATGTCCAGGTGCGCCCATGGTGTGTCGCCGACGAACTCGCGCAGGAAAGCCGCGGCGTGGCAGGCGTCGGGCAACGGCTTGCCGGTACCGGAGGGCATGCACTGCCGGATATCCGCGATGTCGCTGCGGAGGTCCTCGCGGTGGAGCGCGCCGATCGGCATCGGCCACAGCCTCTCCCCCACCACGTGGCCGGCCGCGATGAGGGCCGCGGTCAATGGCAGGTCATTGGAGAACAGCCCGGCCCGGTGATGCCCGAGCGCTGTCACGATGGACCCCGTCAGCGTCGCGAGGTCGATCATCGCCTGGGGGCGATGGTGGCGCGCGTGATGCAGCGCATCGGCCAGCACCAGGCGGCCCTCCGCATCGGTGTCCAGCACCTCCACGGTGCGGCCGGACCGCGTGCGCAGGACGTCGCCGGGGCGGTAGCTGTCGCCGCCAGTGGCGTTCTCGGCGATGGCGAGGATGGCAATGGCCGGCGCCGGCGAGTCCCGAAGTGCCAGCGCCAGCATCGCCCCCGTGCAGGCCGCGGCACCCGCCATGTCCGCGCGCATCTCCTCCATCCCCGCAGCCGGCTTGATCGAGATGCCGCCGGTGTCGAAGCACAGCCCCTTGCCGACGAAGGCCACAGGGCGGGCATCGATCCGCCCCTTCCAGCGCAGTGTCACCAGATACGGTCCGGAGGAAGCCTCTCGCCCCACCGCGGAGAGCGCGCCAAAGCCGCGGCGACGCAGGCGCTTCGGCCCGATCACCTTCACGGTGATGCCGAATTCCGCCAAGCCGCGCAGCCGCGTCGCGAAGATCGCCGGGGTGAGGTCGTTGGCCGGCGCCGTCACCAGCTCCCGCGCAAAGAGGGCGCCGCGCACCGAGGCCTCGGCGGCGCGCCAATGCGGAGTGACGCCGGCAAGGTCGGCGGTTAGCAGTTCCAGGCACAGCGGCGGCTTAGTGGTGGGCACGCTGCGGATGGTGTGCTGCGCAGTGCCGCGCAGCATCGCGCCCGCGGCGAAGGCGGCAGCCTCGGCCGGCTGCAAGCCGCGCGCATCCAGGATGAGCGCCCGTGTTTCACCGAGGGCCGCGACGGCCGCACCGCCCGCGCGTTCAAAATCGAGCGCAGTGGTCGCCGCCCCGG
>JAQGHV010000074.1 GCA_028288785.1 Rhodospirillales bacterium
CGGCATACTTCTTCATCGTGGGCACGCGGCTGTCGCCGCTTTTGTAGACGCGGTGGCCGAAGCCCATCACCAGCGCCTTGTGGTCGAAGCGCTCCCGCAGCCAAGCCTCGGCGGCTTCGGGAGAGGGGATCTCCTTCAGCATGTGCATGACGGCTTCGTTGGCGCCGCCGTGGAGCGGGCCCTTGAGCGTGCCGATCGCCGCGGTGATCGCCGAATGGATGTCCGACAGCGAGGAGGTCACGAGCCGCGCCGTGTAGGTGGAGGCGTTGAAGGTGTGCTCGGCGTAGAGGATCATCGAGACGTCGAAGCTCTTGATCACCTCCTTCTGCGGAACCTTGCCGAAGACCATGTGGAAGAAGTTCTCGCAGAACGGCAGGCTGCCATCCGGCGCGATCGGGTCCAGCCCCTTCGACAGCCGGTTGGCGGCCGCCACGGCGACGGGGATTTTCGCCAGCAGCCGCATCGCCTTGCGCCGCTGCGCCGCGTCGGAGATGTCGGCCGCTTCGGCATCCTCCATGCCCATGAAGGACACGGCGGTGCGGATCGCGTCCATCGGATGCGCGTCCTCGGGGAACTCCGTCAGCACGCGGAGCAGGGCGGGCGAGAGGGCGCGGTTCGCGCGCTCCTCGGCCTGGAACGCCGCGAGCTGGGAGGCGTTCGGCAGCTCGCCATGCCAGAGCAGGTAGGCGACCTCCTCGAAGTTGCTCTGCTCACACAGGTCCTGCACGGCGTAGCCGCGATAGGTGAGGCTGTTGGTCTCCGGCATGACCTTGGAGATGGCGCTCTCGTCGGCGTAGACGCCGACCAGGCCCTTGCGGATTTCAGGGACGGTTTCGCTCATTGCTTGATCCTCCTTCAGAAGATGCCGGGCTTGGAGTCGAGCAGGGTGCCGGCGGGCAGCGTGACGTTCAGCGCGGCGAGCTCGCCGGCCTTCAGGCTCGCGACGTTCTGCGCCGCTTCGAGGAAGCGGTTGGACTCGCGGGCGGTGATCAGCCCGTCCGTGATGGTACGGAACTTGTTGATGTACTCGTCGCGGCCGAACGGGCGGGCGCCGTTCGGGTGGGCGTTGGCGACGCCGAGCTCGTCGATGATGGTGCTGCCGTCGTTCATGGTGATCTCAACGCGGCCGCCGAAGGCCAGCGTCTCCGGATCACGCGAATGGTACTTCCGCGTCCACTCTGGATCCTCGCGCGTCTCGATCTTGCGCCACAGGCGGACGGTGTCGGCGCGGCCGGCGCGCTTGGGCGCGTAGCTGTCCACGTGGTGCCAGGTGCCGTCCTGCAGCGCGACGGCGAAGATGTACATGATGGAGTGGTCGAGCGTTTCGCGGCTCGCCTTGGGGTCCATCTTCTGCGGGTCGTTCGCGCCGGTGCCGATCACGTAGTGCGTGTGGTGCGAGGTGTGGATGGTGATCGACTTGATGGCGTTGATGTCACCGATCTGCTCGCGCATCCGGAAGGCGAGGTCGATCAGCGCCTGGCTCTGGTACTCGGCCGAGTGCTCCTTCGTGTAGCTGTCGAGGATGGCGCGCTTGCTCTCGCCGGGGGCGGGCAGCGGCACTTCGTAGTAGGTCGGCTCGAACACGGTGCCGCGGCCCTTGCCGTCGGCCTGCGTGCGGCCTGATAGCACCCAGGCGATGACGCTGTCCTCGCCCTCGTAGATCGGGCTCGGCGCGCCTTCGCCGCGCATGCAGCGGTCCACCGCCTCGACCGCGAGCTTGCCGGCATGGGCGGGCGCATAGGCTTTCCAGGAGCTGATCTCGCCCTTGCGCGACTGGCGGAAGGTGACCGAGGTGTGCAGCGCCTGCTGGATGGCCTGGAAGATCACTTCCTGCTTCAGGCCGAGCAGGGTGCCGATGCCGGCCGCCTGGGCTGGGCAGAGATGCGCGATGTGGTCGACACGATGCTCATGCAGGCAGATCGAGCGGACCAGGTCGATGTGCAGCTCGTAGCCGGTGGCGATGCCGCGGATCAGGTCGCGGCCACTGCGCTCCATGGTCTGCGCGACGGCCAGGATCGGCGGGATGTTGTCGCCGGGGTGCGAGTAGTCGGCGGCGAGGAAGGTGTCGTGCATGTCGAGCTCGCGCACCGCGGTGCCGTTCGCCCAGGCCGCCCATTCGGGAGAGACGGTGACGCCGGACTTCGCGCCGAACACGGTGGCGCCGCCCTTCTTCGCATGGCCGAGCGCCATGCCGCGCGCCGAGACGACGGGGCGGCGGTTGATCGCGGCGATGGCGACCGAGGCATTGTCGATGATGCGGTTGATGATCATCTCCTGCACGTCGCGCTCGACCTTGACCTTGTCGGTGGCGACGGCGGCCATCTTCCAGGCGAGCTGGTCCTCGCGCTTGAGCAGCGCCTTGGAGGCGTGGACTTTGACGGGATGCTTGATCATGGACGCGGTTTCCTCCTGCGGTGCGGTGTTGTCGCGCCGTGGCGGTGCGCCGTCCATTCTGTTTGATGATGGGGCTTGGTATTTTCGGATCGATCTGGGACGAGAGGATCATCGCGCGATGGTGGTGGTGCCCCTCCGGCGGCCTCCGGACTCAGCCTATTGATGATGCCGCGTCGACCCTCACCGCTTGCGCCGCTCACGTGATAGCCATGCTGGCAGGCACCGAGCGGTTCACCGCCGCACGGCCGGTGGTGCATTCAGGGACACGCTTATGGGGCGGCGTCGGCCGTGGGGCGCGCCGAGCGAGGAGGGGAGTGGCGCCGCCGCGCGCGACGTGGTGGCTTCGGCCCGTAGCCTGTTTTCCTGGAGCCGCCCGATGAATGCCCGCCCGCCGCGCCATTGGATCAAGCGCCCGCCGCGGCCGTCGCGCCGTGTCGCGCCGCCAACGCCCACCCCGAGCCCGCCGCGACGGGTGCTGGTGACCGTGATTGCAGGCGTGGTGACGGCGTTCGTCGCTGCCTATGTCGCGGCCAATACCTACCCCGAGCCATCGCTCACCTGGGCGGCGCTCGGCTTCGGCGGCGCGCTGGGTGCGGCTTTCGCCTGGAGGCTGATGCGTTAAACGGTCGCGCCTGCGTCGCCGGGAGTTTCTGTGCCCTCGATCTCCAGGTGCAAGCTGCGCGAGCCTGTCCTTCGCCATGCAGCCGGCGGCGCTCATTCGGCGTTTGCTGCGCAGGCGCGCAGCAACCTCATGGGCTGGGTGCCTGCATAGGTCTGGGTTGCTCAGTGCCGTTCGCCAAGTGAAGTCAGGCCGCCAACTTGGCGCGAGGACGTGGAGCGTGGTGATCTGGGCCTGTAGTGTGCAGCCTCCGCCGCGTTCGAGGCTGCGCCTGCCTTGCTTTCGTCGCCGTGCCCATCATCATCGGACTCGCGGCCGGCCCGGGTGGTTGGCTAGTCTGGCTGTCACTCCATCAGAAGCGGACACTCGATCGCATGGCTCGTCTCCTTTCCGTCGCCGGCGCCCAGATGGGCGCCAACCAGCGTGGCGACAGCCGCGCGCAGATCCTGGAGCGCATGATCGCGCTGCTCGACCAGGCCGCCGCCGCCGGCGCGCAGCTGGTCGTGTTTCCGGAACTGCCCTTCACCACCTTCTTCCCGCGCTGGCTGCTGGAGCGGCAGGAACTCGACACCTACTTCGAGCGGGAGTTCCCTGGACCGCAGACGCAGGCGCTGTTCGACCGCGCAAAGGAAAAAGGCGTCGGCATGTACCTCGGCTACGCCGAGCTCACCGAGGCGGGGCAGCGTTTCAATACGGCGGTCACCGTGGCCCCTGACGGCGGCATCATCGGCAAGTACCGCAAGGTGCATCTGCCCGGCACCGAGCAGCCGCGCGAGGGCGCGCGCTTCCAGCAGCTGGAGAAGCGCTACTTCGAATATGGCGACCTCGGCTTTCCGGCGTTTCGTGGCCCGGCGTCTTGGGGCGGCCCGATCCTCGGCATGCTCGTCTGCAACGACCGCCGCTGGCCGGAGGCCTGGCGCTGCTACGGCCTGCAGGCGGTGGA
>JAQGHV010000007.1 GCA_028288785.1 Rhodospirillales bacterium
TTTGGCAGGGCGGGACTCAGCCCACGCTGCCTTCGAGCGAAATCTGCAACAGCTTCTGTGCTTCGACGGCGAATTCCATCGGAAGCTCCTTCAACACCTCGCGGCAGAAGCCGTTGACGATCATGCCGACCGCCTCCTCCTGGCTGAGGCCGCGCTGGCGGCAGTAGAAAAGCTGGTCCTCCGCGATGCGGCTGGTGGTCGCCTCATGCTCGGTCTTGGCGGTCATGCAGCGGTTCTCGATATAGGGAACCGTATGCGCGCCGCACTTGTCGCCGATCAGCAGGCTGTCGCATTGGGTGAAGTTGCGCGCGCCCTTGGCGCGCGGCCCGATGCGCACCAGCCCGCGATAGGTGTTCTGCCCCTGGCCGGCGCTGATGCCCTTCGACACGATCGTGCTTTTGGTGCGCGCGCCGATGTGGATCATCTTGGTGCCGGTATCGGCCTGCTGCCAGTTGTTGGCGATGGCGACCGAGTAGAACTCACCCACGCTGTCCTCACCCTGCAGGATGCAGGAGGGGTACTTCCAGGTGATCGCGGAGCCGGTTTCCACCTGCGTCCAGCTCACCTTGCTGCGCTTGCCGCGGCATGCCGCACGCTTCGTGACAAAGTTGTAGATGCCACCCTTGCCGTTGACGTCGCCCGGGTACCAGTTCTGCACCGTCGAGTACTTGATCGAGGCGTCGTCCATGGCAACGAGCTCGACCACGGCCGCGTGCAGCTGGTTCTCGTCGCGCATCGGGGCCGTGCAGCCTTCAAGGTAGCTCACCTGGCTGCCGGCATCGGCGATGATCAGGGTGCGCTCGAACTGGCCGGTGCTCTTCGCGTTGATGCGGAAATACGTGGACAGCTCCATCGGGCAGCGGACGCCCTTGGGGATGTAGACGAAGCTGCCATCGGTGAAGACGGCGCTGTTGAGCGCGGCGAAGAAGTTGTCGCCCTGCGGCACAACCGACCCCAGGTACTTCCGCACCAGCTCCGGGTGTTCCTGCACCGCCTCGGAGATTGGGCAGAAGATGATGCCCTCCTTCGCCAGCCGGTCCTTGTAGGAGGTCGCGACCGAGACGCTGTCGAACACCGCATCGACAGCCACCGGCATGCGGCCCTCGGGCTGCACGCCCGCGAGCCACTCCTGCTCACGCAGGGGAATGCCGAGCTTTTCGTAGGTGCGCAGCAGCTCGGGGTCGACCTCGTCGAGCGACTTGGGGCCGATCTTCTCCTTGGGCGCCGCGTAGTAATAGGCGTCCTGGTAGTCGATCGGGTTGTACGTCACCGCGGACCAGCGCGGCTCCTCCATCGTCTTCCAGACCTCGAAGGCGCGCAGGCGCCACTCGAGCAGCCACTCCGGCTCGTTCTTCTGGGCGGAGATGTAGCGCACCGTGTCCTCATTGAGGCCCTTCGGCGCGAACTCCATCTCGATATCGGTGGAGAAGCCCCACTTGTACCCGCCGTCATTGACGGCGTTGACAGTGTCGATGGTCTCGGTGACGGCAGCCATGGGATGTCCTGACGTTATTCTGCGGCGGCGCTGAAACGGGCGTGGGTCGAGGGTCCGGCAAGGTCGGCAATGGTGATGCCGGCGAGCGCGTCCCGGATGGCGCGGTTCACCGGATCCCAGCGGCCGCGCACGGCGCAGACACTTTCCGCGTTGCAACTGCCGAAGCCATTATCCACACAGGCGGTGAGCGCGATCGGCCCCTCGATGGCGGTGATCACGGCGGCAAGTGGCATGTCGCTGAGCGGGCGCATCAGCCGATAGCCACCGCGCGCGCCACGCTGCCCCTCAACCAGATCATGATGCGCCAAAATCTTGAGAACCTTCGCGACAGTGGGTTCGGCGATGCCGGTTCCCATCGCCAGGCCAGGCGCGGTCTGCACCCCGCCCTCGGCACCGAGGCGGGCAAGCACGACCACAGCATAATCGGTGAGTTTCGATAGCCGCAGCACAGGAAACCGACCCTTCCTCTTCATACAGGACCAGCGCGGTCCTGTTTAGCCAAATGCGCTCGGCACCCCCCGAAGTCAAGGTCTGGACGGCCTCGGACTGCGCCTTCACTCTCGCTTTTCGCAGAGGAGAAAACCATGCCAACAATCCGCACCAGCGATGGCGTCGACCTGCATTATGTGGAAGCCGGCAGCGGGACCCCAATGGTCTTCGTCCACGAATTCGCCGGCGATATCAGAAGCTGGGAACCACAACTGCGCTTCTTTGCGCGCCGCTACCGCTGCGTCGCCTTCAACGCGCGCGGTTACCCGCCATCAACCGTGCCATCAGACGCCGCCTCCTACTCGCAGGACCGCGCGACCGATGACATCGCCGACGTGATCCGCAGCCTCGACCTCGCCCCGGCACACGTCGTCGGCCTGTCCATGGGCGCCTTCGCCACCCTCCACCTGGGCCTGCGCCATGCCGGGCTCGCCCGCAGCCTGGTCGCGGCCGGCGTGGGTTACGGCGCCGCCCCCGGAAAACGCGATCAGTTCCGCGCCGAAACCGATGCCGCCATCGCCCGGATGCGCGCCATCGGCATGGCCGAATTCGGCAAATCCTACGCCCACGGCCCCACCCGCCTCGTCTTCGAGGAAACCGACCCGCGCGGCTACGTCGAGTTCCACGACCAGTTGCTGGACCACTCCACCGAAGGCTCGTCCCTGACCATGCAGGGCGTCCAGCGCGAACGGCCCTCCCTGTTCGACCTCGCCGAAGGCTTCTCCAAGATGACGGTGCCCACCCTCGTCATCGCCGGCGACGAAGACGACCCCACGCTGGAACCGGCGCTCTACCTCAAGCGCACCATCCCCTCGAGCGCACTGCTCGTGATGCCGAAATGCGGACACACCATGAACCTGGAATGGCCGGACGCCTTCAACCGCGCCGTGCTCGACTTCGTCACCCAGGTGGATGCCGGAGCCTGGCGCAACCGGATTCCGGCGAGTTTGTCTGGGTCGATTATTGCGGCTGAGAGGTAGGCAGGCAGGTTGGGGGAAAGGAATTTCCCCCAAACCCCTAATCTTTTGTTTTTGGTGAATGGCTCCGGGTTCTGCCGGGCGCGGTAAGGTCGAAGCTTTCTTATAATAAAAGCAAAAATCACAGCTATGGCCGGCACTGACTTCGCCACCCGCCCCAGTAGCTAAAGATAAAAGAAAGGGGTTTGGGGGAATTCTTCCCCCAACGCTTACTCGTAGATATCCGCCCTCGTACCCGGCAACCCACTCCCGCCCCGCGCGCGTTTCGTTGCCACTGTCTGGAAAATCCCGATTGTGCCGCGTTGGAAGCCGAGTGCCACCCCCGCCAGGTACAGCAGCCAGAGGCGCGTTTTGGCGGCGCCGACCTCGGCCTCCGCGGTGTCGCGGGCTGCGTAGAGGCGTTTGGTCCACAGCCGGCAGGTGCGGCCGTAGTGTTCGCGCAGGCTTTCCACGTCGTGGACTTCGAAGCCGCCGCGTTCCAGGTCTTGGACGGTGTTGCCGATATGGTCGAGTTCGCTGCCGGGGAAGACGTAGTTCACGACGGCTGCGTATTCGGGGCGTTTGTGTCGGAAGGCGCGGGCGTCGCGCTTTGCGGGGCGGGTGATGGCGTGGTGGAGGTAGATGCCGCGCGGGCGGAGCAGGGCGCGGATTTGGGCGAAGTATCCGGCGCGGTTGTCGAGGCCGACGTGTTCGTACATGCCGACGCTGGCGATCTTGTCCCATTCGCCAGTGAGCTTGGAGAAGTCCTTGAGCTCGATGGTGACGCGGTCCTGCAGGCCAAGGCGGGTGACCTTTGCAGTGGCGAAGTCGTACTGTGCCTGGCTCAGGGTCACGCCATGGGCGGTGACGCCGTGATGTTGTGCGGCGTGGCAGACCAGGCCGCCCCAGCCACAGCCGATGTCGAGGAAGCGATCGCCTGGTGCCAGGCGTAGCTTGCGGCAGACGTGTTCGAGCTTGGCGGTCTGGGCTTCGGCGAGCGAGGCTTCCCAGGTCGGAAAGTAGGCGCAGGAATAGACCATCTCGGGGTCGAGGAAGAGCGCGTAGAAGGCGTTGGACAGGTCGTAGTGGAACTGTACCAGGGCCTTGTCGTCGCGCCCGCCTTCGCGCCGCGCCGCGGCTTGCCCTGCATAGGCGTGGCCCGTGCCGGCGGAACCGGCGCCGAACAGGAAGGGCAGCAGGGCGCGCGCCGCCCGTAGTTTGCCGACGCGCTTCAGCAGGCCGCGCGTGCCGCGCCCCTCGCCGCGCCGGGCCGCGAGGTCGAGCAGTGTGCCACCCTCGATCTCGATCAACCCCTCCGCGAACAGCTCGATCAGGGTGGTGAGGCGTGGGCGGCGCAGCAGCCGGGTGACCGCCTCGGGCGAATGGACGGCGACCGCGAGGTCCCCGGACCAAGTGGGCCCGAGCGGGATCGGCACCCCGTCCCAGAGCTTCACGGCCAAGTCCATCGCGACATGATCAGCGAGGTCGGCGAGAAGGGTGGCAAGCCGGGCGAGGCGCGGGTCGGGCATTAACCCCCTCTAGCCCGGCGCACGGCTTCCCGAAACCCCGTGCCGGGACTAGAACCGGACCACAAGGAATAGGGAAACGCACCAATGATGCTCGAAGGAAAAGTCGCCGTCGTCACCGGATCGGGCGGTGGCATCGGGCGCGAGATCGCACTCGCGATGGCCCAGGCCGGCGCCAAGGTGGTCATCAACGATATCGGCGCGAGCCTGACCGGCGAGGGTCTGTCGGCGACGCCGGCCGAGCAGACGAAGGCGATCATCGAGCAGCGCGGCGGTGCGGCGGCCATCAACACCGACAGCGTGAGCGAATGGGCCAACGCCCAGAAGATCGTGCAATGCGCGCTGGATAATTTCGGCCGGATCGACATCGTCGTGAATAATGCCGGCATCTTGCGCGACCAGATTTTCCACAAGACGTCGCCGGAGGAATGGCTGGCCGTCATCAACGTCCACCTGAACGGCAGCTTCTTCGTCTCCCGTTCGGCGGCCGAGCATTTCCGCAAGCAGGGTTCGGGGGCGATGGTGCACATCACCTCGACCTCTGGCCTGATCGGGAATTTTGGGCAGGCGAACTACTCGGCGGCGAAGCTGGGCATCGTGGCGCTGTCGAAGTCCATCGCGTTGGACATGCAGCGTTTCGGTGTGCGCTCGAACTGCCTGGCACCCTTCGCCTGGAGCCGCATGACCAGCTCGATCCCGGCCGAGACGCCGGAGCAGAAGGCGCGCGTGCAGCGGCTGATGGCGATGGGTCCGGAGAAGAACGCGCCGCTGGCGGTGTTCCTCGCCTCCGACGCGGCCAAGGACGTGACGGGCCAGGTCTTCGCGCCGCGCATGAACGAGCTGTTCGTGTTCAACGCGATGCGCCCGGTTCGCGGCATCCACCGCAGCGAGGGCTGGACGCCGGAGACCATCGCCGAATACGCGCTGCCCGCGCTGAAGCCGGCCTTCTCGCCCCTCGAGCGTTCGGGCGACGTGTTCTGCTGGGATCCCGTGTGATTTCAGCGGTCGTGAAGAATGACCGTTGATGAGGAATGCGGGCGGCTTCCATTCGGCCGCTCGCCTAGTGCTGTGCCTGGTGGCGCCATTCGCCTTGGCGCCGTCGGCCGCACTGGGGCAGGGGGTTTCCCCGGTGCTGGCGCGCGCGGCGGATGGGCTTCCGGTGGTGGACAGCTTGTCCGTCATTCTTTCCTCGCTCGGCTGCCTTCGCCATCCCTCGGCGCGGCAGCTGGAGGAGTTGCCCTCAGCGCAGCGCTGGTCCAGGCCGCCGGCGCTGGTGGTGGTGGATGGCCTGCCGGGTCAGCCGGAGAGCCGGCGAGGCGCGCTGGTCCGCATCACCCGCAACCTGTTGGCACGCCAGGCCACTCAGGCGATGATCGCTACCCACCGCGCGCTGCCGTTCACGCGTGACCTGACCACCCCCGGCGCCGGCGATGCGACGCCGTTCCTCCTGCTGCTGGCGGATGAAGACGCCACCGCCGCACCCGACACCTGCACCCCGAGAGGCTCTCGCTGACCATGGATTTCTCCCTTTCCGCCGACCAGGTCGCCTTCCAGGACAGCGTGCGCGGCTTTGCCGAAAAGCACCTCGCCGCCGGCGCCGTGGAGCGCGCCCATAATGTGGGCTTCCCCTGGGACGTGGCGAAGCTGATGGCCGATCAGGGCCTGTTCGGCATCATGCTGAGCGAGGAAGATGGCGGCCAGGGCGGCACGCTCATGGACGCCGTGCTGGCGATGGAGCAGATCGCGCTCGTCTGCCCACGCAGCGCCGATGTGCTCCAGGCCGGAAATTTCGGCGCCTTCCGCACTTTCGCCCAATATGCGACGCCCCTGCACCGCGAGAAGTATTTCGGCCCCTTGTTGCGCGGTGAGGCGGTGGCGGCCGTCGGCATGACCGAGCCCGATGCGGGTTCGGCGCTCACCGACCTCACAACCCACTGCACCAGGGATGGCGAAGGTTGGCGGCTGAATGGCCAGAAGATCTTCACGACCAATAGCGGCGAGGCCTCGGTCTTCGTCGTCTATTGCCGCTTCGGACCTGGCGTGGACGGCATCGGCAGCGTGCTGGTGGAGCGCGGAATGGAGGGCTTCACCACCGGCGCGCCGAGCCTCTACATGAATGACGAGGAATGGTGCGCGCTGTTCTTCGACAACGTCTACATCGCGCCCGAGATGGTGCTGCTCGGGCCGGGCGGCTTCAAGAAGCAGATCGCCGGCTTCAACGTGGAGCGCGTCGGCAACACGACCCGCGCTTTGGCACTCGGCGAATACGCGTTCCGCGAGGCCAAGCTGCACGCGGAGACGCGCAAGCAGTTCGGCCGCGTCCTGGCCGAGTTCCAGGGCCTGCAGTGGAAGTTCGCCGAGATGCGCGTGGCACTCGATGGCGCGCGGCTGTTGCTGTATCGCGCGGCGGTGAATGGCGGCAACGGCTTGCCGGACGCGCAGGAAGTTGCGATCGCGAAATACGCGTGCAACCAGGCCGGGTGGTTCGCCTCCAACGAGGCAATGCAGGTGATGGGCGGCATGGGGTATTCGAAGGACATGCTGATCGAATACTGCGTGCGCCGGACGCGCGGCTGGATGATTGCGGGCGGGTCGCTGGAGATGATGAAGAACCGCATCGCGGAAGGCGTGTTCGGCCGCAGCTTCTCGCAGCGGCCGCCGAAGAAGTAGGTGCGGGGGGAATGGATTTCCCAACGCCCCTGGCGGTCACCAGCACCGCGGTCGCATTCTACCCGATGTGGTGAAACTGGACCTCGCTGAAGGTAATGTTGAGCTTTACGCCCCTCGCGGAGATGTAGGTGGCGTATTGCGCCGTCAGCGCCAGGAAGAACGCCTTGAGATTCTTCGGCGATACCTTGTACTCGCCAGAGTTCGGGTCGAAGAAGTTGATGTCCCCGCCGGCCCTCATCGCGCAGACATGGTTGGTTCCAGCGCCGCGCAGCGCCATGATTACCATGTGATACCCGGGATGCGCAGCGATGTGCTGAATCGCCGTGGCGTAGGTGGTGGGATCCGTCTCGCTCGCGGACACGCCCTTCTTCATGCCACAGGCGTGCGGCGCAATCTCGGCAACACGCTGACCGTAGGTGCGGGCCGGAAGGTTGTTGAACACGTCTGCGAAATAATCGATGTTCCGCCAAGCCTGATCCGTATTCATGTAGGCGATGCGCTTGGACGCCGTCTCGGATGGATTCAACTGGATTCGCTGCGTCCAGCCAAACGACAACCCGGTGCATCCGCCTATCTGAACATTCGGCATCGCCTCCAGCAATGGACGGCTTTTCAGTTCTTTTCTTTGCTTGTACTTGGCTACCCGAAACTTGCTCAGTGCGGAGATTGTCGGCCATGAAACAAAAGAAGTCATTCAGGTGGTCTCGTTTTCTGTTCGTGTCCAACAAGCCTAAAATGATTGCGATGGCGCGACAAGACGCCGTCGCGCTGCGACGTGCAGGACCTCCCCAGCGCGCCGTGGCCGACCTATCGTGCCGGCGACGACTCTGCTCCGCGTCCGGGCAGCTTCATCCTCACCAACGTCAGGCTTGCTCATGAACCCGCTCGCCCAGGCCCTCCTTGCCCCCCGTTCCATCGCGTTGATCGGGGCCTCCTCCGATCCCGCGCGGCTTACGGCGCGGGCGCAAATCTACCTCCGCAAGCACGGCTTCGAAGGCGCGATCTACCCGGTCAACCCGCGCGCCGACACGGTGCTGGGGGAGCGCGCCTACGCGACGCTGGGGGACGTGCCGCAGCCGGTCGATCTCGCCTACTTGCTGCTGAACACCGAGCATGTCGAGGGCCAGATCGCGGCCATTGCGGCGCATGGCATCAAGGTCGCCGCCATCCTGGCCGATGGGTTTGCCGAGGCCGGGCCGGTGGGTGTCGCGCTGCAGGCCCGCCTGCTCGCGACCGCAAAAGCGGCGGGGCTTCGTCTGCTCGGGCCCAATTCGATGGGCCTGGTGAACCTCAATGCGCGCATTGCCTGTTCGGTGAACGCGGCGATGGAAGCGGAGACCATTCCGGCCGGGCGCCTGGCGCTGGTGAGCCAGTCGGGGTCCATGATGGGCGCGATCATGTCGCGCGGCGCGTCGCGTGGCATCGGGTTCTCGCACCTGGTCGGCACCGGCAACGAGGCAGACCTGACCGCCGGCGAGATCGCCGCCATGCTCGTCGATGACCCCGATGTGGACGCCATCTTGCTGTTCCTCGAGGCGATCCGCGCTCCGGAGATGCTGGCCGATGCGGCACGGCGCGCGCATGCCGTGGGCAAGCCGATGATTGCCTTCAAGCTCGGCCGTAGCAGCTTCGGCGCCGAGCTCGCGAACAGCCACACCGGTGCGCTGGCCGGCAGCGATGCGGCGGCGGATGCCTTCTTCCGCGCGCATGGGATCGCCCGCGCGACCACGCTCGAAAGCTTCCTTGAAGTGCCGGCGCTGATGATCGGGCGCCGGCCACTCACCAATCCGAAGCGCGCCGTGGGTGTGATGACGACGACGGGTGGGGGCGGCGCGATGTGCGTCGATGCGCTGGGTGTCGCTGGCATCGAGACGCGGGCGCCGGATGCGGCGTGCGCGGCCGCGCTGGATGCTGCCGGTGTTGCGCATCATGGCTCTCGTCTGCTCGACGTGACGCTGGCGGGGACGAAGCCTGAGAAGGTGAAGGTCGTCGTCGCGGCATTGCAGGCGGCCGAGGACACGGACGTGGCGATATCGGTCGTCGGCTCATCGGCGCAGTTCCGGCCGCATGATGCGGTGGCCGGTATCCTCGCGGCGCTGGAGGCCGGGCACCCGAAGCCGATCGCTGCCTTCCTCGTGCCGCAGGCGGACGCCTCGCTGCGGCTGCTGGGCGAGGCCGGCATTCCCGCCTTCCGCACGCCGGAAAGCTGCGCAGACGCGATTCGCGCCTTCTGCGACTGGCGCTTGCCGCGCGTCGAGGTCTCGGCGACGGCGCCCGCTCACGCCCTGCCCGAAGCGCCCGACGAAGCCGATGCGCGCGCGCTGTTCGCGGCGTTCGGCCTGGACAGCGCGGTGCATGTGATCACCGACCCGGCCGCCATCCCGGAGGGCATCGCCTATCCCGTGGCGGTCAAGATCCTCTCGCCCGACCTCGCCCACAAGACCGAGGTCGGCGGCGTGGCGCTGCACATCGCGGACGCTGCGGCACTGCGCACGACGCTCGCGGCCATGGGCGAGCGGGTGCGGGCGGCGGCGCCCTCCGCCAGGCTCACCGGCTTCCTGGTGCAGTCGATGGCGAAGGGGCTCGCCGAAGCCATCATCGGCTTCCGCCGCGATCCGGAAGTGGGCCCGGTCGTCCTCGTCGGCGCCGGCGGCGTGATGGCCGAACTGTGGCGCGACGTGGCGCTGCGCATCGCGCCCGTCGATGTCGCGGAGGCGCGCGAGATGATCGCGGAGGTGCGCGGCCTCACCCCCATCACCGGCTGGCGCGGCCTGCCCAAGGGCGACGTGGAGGCGCTGGCCGAAGCCATCGTCGCGGTCTCGCGCCTCGCCCTGCGGCCTGACATCGCCGAGGCCGAGATCAATCCACTTTTGATCCATGAACGCGGTGTCACCGTCGCCGACGCCTGGGTGGTACGCGCATGAGCGACCTTCTGCGGACCCGCTATGGCACCGCCGATTTCGCGCTGCCGGAGCCGATGCCGGAAGCCTTCCGCGCCCTGCTCGACAGGCGGGTGACGCGGCGCTACCGGGCCGATCCCATCTCCGAGCCACTTCTCCAGGCAGTGCTGGCCGGCGCGCAATCGGCGCCCTCGAAATCCGACCTGCAACAGTATTCGATCCTAGTGACGCGGGATCCCGCGAAAATCGCCGCCGTCGCCGGCTGGATCGGCACCATGCCCTGGATCACCGAGGCGCCGGTCTTCCTGCTGTTCTGCGGCGACATGAGGCGCGGCCAGCAGGTCACCGCGCTGCGCGGGCGTGAGCACGCGAACAACAACCTCGATACCTTCATGAACACCGCCGTGGATGCCGCGCTCGCGATGGGTGCTGCGATGGCGGCCGCCGATGCGTTGGGTCTCGGGACCTGCCCGATCAGCTATGTGCGCAGCCACATCGAGAAGGTGACGCCGCTGTTCGGGCTGCCGCGCGGTGTCTATCCCGTCGCGGGGCTGACGCTCGGTTTTCCGGCTGGGCGCGGTGCCGCCTCGCCGCGCCTGCCGCAGGGCGTCGTGGTGCATCATGAAAGCTACGAGGATGCCGCGCTGGAGGCGGCGCTGCCTGGTTATGACGCGCTCCGCCCACCCGGCAAGCCGCGCTACCCGGAGATCCATGGTCCGGCGCCCGAGGGCTGCGTGTGGTCGGAGAATGTCGCGCGGCAGCTTTCGGTGCCGGAGCGCTTCGGCTTCGCCACCTGGCTGCGTGGGCGAGGCTTCGACCTTGCCTGATCGCGCGGCGCCGACCGCACCTGAAGACGACAATCCCGGCAGTGCCGACGCCGGCGGCAAGCCGCCGCGCAAGCGAGTGCATCCGCGCAACGCCGCGACGCTGATCCTGTGGCGCGACACTGCGGGCGGTCCTGAAATCCTGATGGGACGACGCCATGCCTCGGCGCGCTTCATGCCCGGCGTGCTGGTCTTTCCGGGCGGCATGGTGGACCGGGCGGACCACGGCGCGGCCGCGGCGTCCGAGCTCCGCCCGTCCGTGCGCGCCATGCTGGAGCGCCGTGCCAACCCCGCGCTCGCGCGGGCGATCGCCATCGCGGCGTGCCGCGAACTGCATGAAGAGACCGGGCTGGCCTTCGGGCGAGGGCAGGGGCCGGACCTCGCCGCGCTGGACTATTTGTGCCGTGCGGTGACGCCGGCCACGCGGCCGATCCGGTTCAATGCGCGCTTCCTCATCGGTCCCGGAGACCATGCGACCGGCACGCTCGCCGGTTCGGGCGAACTCGACGATATCGGCTGGTATGCCGAGGCTGCCGCACGGGGTGGCCGGATGGCACCGATCACCGCCCTGGTGCTGAACGAGTTCCATGCCTGGCATTCGATGTCGCCGGCGGCGCGCGAGGAGCGGCGCCTGATCGCCTTCATGGGCATGGACCGCCGCCTTACCGAGCGCGACTGATATCAACAGCCATGAAGTATGACCGTTGATGTCCGCTTTTTGCGCCCTCAAGCGCATCGTGCCGAAGGCACGTCTCCGACGCGACGCGACGCGACGCGCCGACTCCGGCGGCTTTGCTCGCCGGACGACCGGCCGCGCCCATTCGGGCTCGCGACCCCCGATGCGGGCCGAACGTCGATCAACAGTGCCGTCCGTTTGACACGGCAGGCACGGGACTGGTTGCTCAAGGGGACGGCGCACGTTTTTTCGCTCGCGCCGAGTGCCTGAATAGGCCCCACCGGCAGTCCGGAGAGCCAAGCGGGTGGGGTGCACGATCGGCGTGTGAGCGCAAAATCGTGCTGTGCGCCCCATGCCCAAACGGGCGCCGCCATCCGTGCGGCGAGTTAAGCGCACCGGGCGCCTCAGGGCAAAAGCGGCACGCAGCGCTGCAAGGCCGAACGGCCGCCGCCGATCACCCGTCGCCTGAGGGCAAAAACAAGGCACGACATCAGCGGTCATTCTCCATGACCGCTGGCATCATGCCCCCGTGTCGCGCGCCAGCATCACGAACAGCCGATGCGTCGCGATATCGACCTTGCGCCGCGTCCCGTCGCGCCAGACCCGGAGTGCCGTCGCTTCGTCATGGAAGGGACCGTGCAGCTCCTCGGTCCCTGGCTCGAGCGTCTCGAACTGGGTGTCGATGAAGACGCCACCCCAGACCACCCAGATGTGGCGTTCACCCATGGTGCGATACTCCTTGGCAAGCGACGGATTTGCGAACGACGGAAAGTGCAGGATCTGTGCCGCGCTTTAGGCCACAATCAGGCGAAGGGCCAAGAGGGGAGACTTCCATGACCGATACCACGCGCCGTTTCGCGCTCGGCGCCGCAGTGGCGGCCGGCCTCGCCCCGACGGTTGCCGAGGCGCATATCTGTCCGCCCGCCTTGAGTTCCTCCGGTGACGTGTTCCGCTTCCGCGTCGGTGGCTTCACCGTCACGCAAGTCCATGATGGCCATGGGCGGCGCGCGGTCGAGGGGCTGGTGCTGAACGCCAGCGCCGATGACGTCCGCGCGGTGCTCGCCGAGAGCATGCTGCCGACCGACCACTACCTCGGGCCCTACACCGTCACCTTCCTGCAGACAGCCGACAAGCTGGTGATGTTCGACACCGGCACCGGGGCGCAGATGACGCCGACCTCCGGCCGCCTCGCCGGCAACATGCGCGCGGCGGGCATCGACCCCGGCGCCGTCGACATGGTGGTGATTAGCCACTGCCATCAGGATCACATCCTCGGCCTCACCACCGTGGATGGCCGCGCCGTATTCGAAAGGGCGGAGATCCTGCTGCCGGAGTTGGAATGGGCCTGGTGGAGCGACGCCACCAACGAGGGTCGCAGCCCAGCCGGGCAACGCGTGAATTTCGCGAACTTCGCGCGCCGCTTTGCCCCCTATGCAGGCCGTACTAAGCGCTATGGCGATGGCGCCGAATTGCTGCCGGGGGTGCGCGCCATGGCCGCCTACGGCCACAGCCCCGGCCACACCGTGTACCAGATCTCGGATGGCGGCGCGGCGTTCATGCTCCTCGCCGACATCACGCACCGCCCGGAGGTGTTCGCGCGCCGTCCAGACTACACCTCGGCGTTCGATTTCGATGGCGCGGCCGCGGTGGTCAGCCGGCGCAGGGTGCTGGACATGGTCGCGACCGACCGGGTCCTGGTCGCCGGCTACCATTTTCCATTTCCAGCTACCGGCCATATCGCCCGCGAGGGAAGCGGCTTCCGCTTCCACCCGGCCGACTGGACGGCACTTCGCGCGTCCTGAAGTGCTACGCGGACCGGGGAATGCCCCGTCCGTGTATCGTCAGATCCCGGCGGACCAATCGCCCGGGATGAAGCGATAGCCATTGCCTTCCTTGGCGACGTAGCCCTGCGCCGGGAAGGGGAAGTGGTAGCCCGTAACCCTGATGCGGTCGGAAGCAACCCGGTCGAAGGCGCGGCGGCGGGACGCCTCGGCCACCACTGGATCGGTGTCGAACACGATGTGGAAGTCCGGCCGGCGTGCGAGAAGTTCCGGCCGGTTCGTGACGTCCACGAGGAGCATCATCTGGTCGCCGCCATCGGCGATGTGGAAGGTCGTATGGCCCGGCGTATGGCCGTAGGCGGCATGCGCGCGGATTCCGGGCAGGATGGCGGCGCCATCGGCGAAGCGCTGCACGTCGGCGCGCCAGGGGGCGAAGCGTCTGGCGGAATTGGCGAAGTTGCCACGCTGGTTTTCCGGCGTACGGCCCGAATTGCCTTCATCCATCCACCAGGCCCACTCGGTCTCCGGCACCATGATGGCGGCATTGGGAAAGGTGCGGGCGCCGCCGGCGTCGATCAGGCCGTTGATGTGATCCGCGTGGAAATGGCTGACGATGACATGCGTCACGCGGGCAGGGTCATACCCGGCCGCCCGGAAATTCGCCATGAACAGGCCAACCGGGGAGGGCCCCGGCTGCGCGCCATTGCCGCTGTCGAACACGATGAGGTTCGCCCCGGCTTCGACGACCGTCACCGTGAAGGGAATACGCAGCTGATCGGTGGGCAGGAAGCTCTCCGCCAGCACCCGCTGCACGTCCTCGATCGGCGCGTTGCGCACGAAGCCGGTCAGCGGCACGGCGCGCGAGCCGTCATGCACGGTCGTGACCGTGAAGCTGCCGACCTTGAACTTGTAGAAGCCAGGTGAACCCGGCATCGCGGGGGCCGCGGCCGCCGTCTGGGCGCTGGCGCCCTTGCCGAGGATCGGAAGCGCCACGGCGGCAAGGCCGGCGGCGAAAGCGGTGCGGCGTTGGATCTGCATGACGTTCCCTTGATTTGATGACGCTGGTAGAGTGAACCGGATTCGCGTGTTTTCAAGCTCATAGTGCTGACCCCAACGGGTTTCGTCCGATTGACCAGATCACTTCACGAAAGTCGATACCGGCACGCCCAGCGTGTCCGCGGCATTGCAGCACGAAGGATGGAGAGCGTTTGCCCGACCATAATCCGCCTCAGCCGCCGCCCGCGCGCAAGGGCACTTTTGCACGTTTCCTCGGCCTCGATGGGGGCGGTGGCGGCAACTCCTTCGGCGACCTGGGCACGATGCACGAGGATCTGTTTCGCATTCGCGGCGACCTCGCGCAGATCCGCGCCGATCTCGACCATGTCCGTTCGGCCGTTGGCCGGCGCGACGTCACCGCGCTCGATGAGCTGATTCAGTCCGGCAACCGGCGCGATATCGAGGCGACGATCCGCGACCGCAGCCAAACCGTGCCGCTGCCCGATGGCAGCGTGCTGTGCCGCATCCTCGGGCGTTACAAATTCCATGTCGATGCGGCGGATACGGGCGTGGCCCCGCACCTGCTGCTCGACGGCTACTGGCAGTACTGGGTGACCGAGTTCATCGCGCGCAACCTCGCGCGCGGCGAGCAGGTGATCGAGGTCGGCGCGCAGTACGGCTATTTCAGCGTGGTGATGGCCGACCTGATCGGACCCGGTGGGCGGCTCCTGGCGCTGGAGCCGAACCCTTGGCTGCATTGGCTGTGCGGGCGGAACCTCGCGATCAACGGCAGCACGCCGCCGGCGATCCTGCAGCGTGCCGCGGCCGGTTTCCAGGCCGAGGAGTCCACGAAGCTGAGGGCGCG
>JAQGHV010000015.1 GCA_028288785.1 Rhodospirillales bacterium
GACTTGCCGGCGCCGGAGCGTCCGACGATGCCGAACACCTCGCCCTGCCGGACCGTCAGCGACACGTCATCGAGCGCGAGGCCGCCGCCGGCAGCGAAGCGCTTGGTCAACTGTCCGAGCCGGATCGCCGGCGGGCGAGAAATCGCGCCGGTCGTCGCGGTGACGATATGCTCGGTCGCCCCCAGCCGTCGTTCGGCCCCGCGCGGCAGAGGCGTACGCATCATCCGCGCGGCGTTGGCCAATCGCGTCACGCGGCAAAGCAGCTACTGAAATGGCAACGACATCACCTGCGACAACAGCTTCGCGCGCTCCACGCTCTATTTCGACCACGCTGCGCTGCCTTCCACTGAGCCGTCATCTCCTCCACCTTGCCGGTCCTTCACATTCGTCGTTGAGTGTTATGGCGACGCAGGCATCCACTGATCGTAGTATGATGAGATCCGAGGCGACATGGCCTTGGCCCGTGGGGGGAATGGCGTTGGACCAGTTTTATGGCGCGCGCACTGCCACGGCGGCAGCATTCGTTGCGATCATCGCTGGCGCGCTTGGCAGCGCCGCGACCCATGCCCAGACCGTGCCCATCGTACCGCAGGGATCACCCATACCACGGGTGGCACCGCCGCAGCCTCCGCGCGTAGGTCCTGGTCTTTCGACAGCACCTCCGCCGAGCGTCTCCACCAGCGGACAGGTCGGACAGGTCACTGTACGCAGCGTCCGCATCGAGGGTGCAACCGCCTTCCCCGAGGCGCGCCTGCTCGCGGAGGCCGGCGGCCCGCTCACCGGGCCAGCAGTGCCCGTCACCAATCTCGAAGCCGCACGCGCCGCGATCCTCGCGCTGTACCGCAACGAGGGTTACGTCTTCTCTACCGTCGATGCGGTGCTCTCCCCCGATGGCGGGCTGCGCCTGGTGGTGGGCGAGGGCCAGATCACCGAGGTTCAGCTCGATGGCGACATCGGGCCCGCCGGCACGCAGGTGCTGCGCTTTCTCGAACAGCTGAAGGCGGCACGACCGCTCGACATCGCGACGCTGGAGCGCTGGCTGCTGCTCGCTCAGGACATTCCCGGCGTATCGCTCCGCACCCTGCTGCGCCCGGCCGGGACGGCGCCGGGTTCGCTGGTGCTGGTCGCCCGCGTCAGCCGCAGGCCGGTCAGCGGCTTCGTCACGGCCGACAATCGCGCCTTCCGGCTGACCGGGCCGGAGCAGGCGCTGGGTGTCGTGCAGCTCAACAGCTTCACGCAATTCGCCGAGCGGACGGAGATCTCGCTCCTGTACGGTGCGCAATCGACGCAGCTGTTCGGCCAGATTGCGAGCGAGTTCTATCTCGGCGGCTCGGGCCTGCGCATGCGCCTCTATGGCGGTCGTGGCGAGGCGCGGCCGTCCGGCGTGCTCAACGCGATCGGCTATGAGGGGACGACGACGGTCGCCGGGGTTTCGCTCAGCTACCCCGTGCTGCGGCGACGCGCCTACAGTCTGAATGTCGTGGCGGGCTTCGACCTGCTCGATAGCGAGATCACCATCGGCAATGGCTCCGGCGGCGACGTGCGGGTCAGCCGGGACCAGCTTCGCGTCCTGCGGCTCGGCGCCGAGGGTGCGATCTACGACCTGCTGTTGGGTGCCTCGCGCCCGGCCTCGAACACCCTGCAGGTCCGCCTCAGCCATGGCCTCGATGCCTTCGGCGCGACCGGGAGCAACGACCGCGACGCGGGCCGCCAGGGTTTCGAGCCCGCCTTCACTTCGTTCGCCTTCGACGCGACCCGCGTGCAGACGCTGTTTTCGCCGTGGGACGGCGCGACGGTCGCTCTGCAAGGTACACTCGCCGGGCAATGGAGCGACGATGTCTTGCCGCTGGCGGAAAGATTCTTCCTCGGCGGTGCCCGGCTCGGCCGCGGCTTCTACGCCGGCGAAGTGACGGGAGACCGTGCGCTGGTCGGTTCCCTCGAATTGCAGCTTGGGTTCAGCTACGAGCAGACGCTGCTCAGCCGTTCGGTGCGCTTGGCGCCGCTGTTCTACGTGTTCCACGATCGCGGCCGCACCTGGGAAAACCGGGCGGCCGATCCGGATCGGCGGATCGCTTCCTCCGGCGTCGGAATCCGCCTCGGGATCGACGAGCTCGCGGAGTTGCAGGTCGAGGGCGTGCGCCGCGAAACCCGCCGCCCGGACGGCAACACCGCCGCGCTGCATGAAGATGCTATCTATTGGCGTGTCCTGGCGCGATTCTGATCCCCACGCCGATTGCTGTGAATGAACGAACGGAGTGCGGCGCACTGTTTGCCGCCGCCGCTTCAGGAGACCACCGGCCATGAACCCGATGCCGTTCTTGCTCCGCGCCCTCCTCCTCTCCAGCACCGGGCTGGCGGCGCTGCCGGCCTACGCCCAGGCCCCGAACGCGCGCCCGACCGGCGGCACCGTCACCGCGGGGACCGCCGCCATCGCGCAGACCGCGGGGCGCACCACCATCACCCAGGGCAGCGACCGCGCCATCATCGACTGGCGCGGCTTCGATGTCGGCCGCGACCAGACCGTGCGCTTCGATCAGCCGAGCGCGCGCGCGCTGACCTTGAACCGGGTCGGCAGCGGCGAGCCCTCGCGCATCGCCGGCGGCATCAGTGCCAATGGTGGGATCATCATCATCAACCAGGCGGGCGTCGTGTTCACCGGCACGGCGCGAGTGGACGCTGCGTCGGTTATCGCGACCACGGCCGACATTGCCAATGAACGCTTCATGGGCGGCGGGCGTATGGTGTTCGACCGGCCGGGCCGGGCCGATGCGCGCATCGTCAACGAGGGCACCATCACCGCGCGCGAGGCCGGGATCGCCGCACTCGTGGCACCCGAGGTCGCCAATCGCGGCACCATCAGCGCGCGCCTGGGCAGCGTCATCCTGGCGGGCGCGGAGACCCACACGCTCGACCTGCACGGCGACGGGCTGTTCGCCTTCGACGTGACCGGTGCTGTCAGGCGCGCGCCCTCGGGCGGCGGCGCGCTGGTGACCAACACCGGCGTGATCGAGGCCGAGGGCGGCCGCATCCTGCTGACCGCGCGCGCGGCCGATGGCGTGGTGACGGAGCTGGTGCGCGCCGGTGGCCGCATCTCCGCCAATGCCGATGCCGCAACCGGGCGGCGCGGCGACGTGGTGATCAACGGTACCGGCGGCGCGGTCGTGATCGAGGGCACGGTCGAGGCGCGCGGCGTGGCTGCGGGCACGCGCGGCGGCGTGGTGGAAGTAGTGGCCGATCGCGGCGTGGTGGCGATGCCGGCTGCGCGCGTTGACGTGTCAGGTGCGGCCGGCGGCGGCGAGATCGCGTTCGGGCAGACCCGCGTGGGCAGCACCACGCCCCGGCGCACTGCGCGAACCGGCGTCGCGGCGGGGGCCGAGCTTCGCGCCGACGCGACAGTGCTCGGCCAGGGCGGCACCATCATCGTGCATTCCACCGAAGCCACCGTGATGGCCGGCGCCATCAGTGCGCGCGGCGGTCCGCAGGGCGGCGATGGCGGTTTCGTGGAGGTCTCGGGCGAGCAGGGATTCCGCGTGCCCGGCAGCATCGATGTGGCAGCGCCGCATGGGCAGGCGGGCACCGTGTTGTTCGATCCCAACAATCTCCGCATCGAGGACCCGATCGGCGACGCCACCATGTACGGTACCGCCGACATCAGCGACGGAGTTTTCGGCTTCAGCGAGCTTCCTAACAACGCCTCCATCACGCCGAGCCAGATCCAGGCCGTAACTGGCGACCTGATCCTGCAGGCGACGGCCTCGATCACGGTGGTTAATGCGGTCAACAAGCCGCAAGGCAGCCTGACCTTGCAGACCGGCGTGGATGGGACGATCCAGATCGACGCCAACCTGGTGGTGGCTGCGGGCGATCTGACGCTGATCGCGAATAGGATCACCTTTAATCAACTCGCCCGGGCGAGTGGCACCGTCGCCTTGGAGAGCGCCGGCGGCGAGGGGCTGAGCAGTGTCACGTCCAGTGGTCTGGGACGGGTGGAGGCCAGCACGCTGACGCAGACTGGTGCGCTGGCTTTCGACAGAATCGCGCTCGAGGGCGACAACGCCGTCGGCACGCTCGGCGGGCTCCTCGCCGGCAATGATATTCGCTACCGTAACGTGGGCTCTCTGGTGGTCGACGGGCCGGTCGCGCGAACCGGCGCTTTCGCTTCTCAACTGACGCTGACCGTCGCGGCTGGAAACCTGACGATCAATGGCGTCGTCAACGCGGCAACGATCGAAGGCGGCACCTTCCGCCTCTCGGCATCTGGCAACGTGGTTGTGAATGCGGGCGCCGTGCTCACCGGCGGCAGCGGCTCGGAGGGCAACAGCAACATAATCCTGGCGGCGACGCGGGATGGGGCGGCCACCGCGGACCTGACCGCCCCAGGCGGCGTCACCCTGCGGGGCGCGGTGTCAAGCACCAGCAACGCCTTGATTATCGAGGCCGGGCTCGGCGGCATCGTACAGCCGAGTGGGTCCATCACGGCGTTCAGCCTCGACTTCCTGAGCTCCGGCAACGTCATTCTGGACCGGGGCGGCAACACCACCGGCACGAGGAACGCGATCACGCGGCTGAGCGGTGGCTTCGGCGAAGGCGCGCCGCGCGATGTCGTGCTCGACAACGGCACGACTGACCTTCTGATCTCCAGCACGATCGCCGCCGCCAATATCCACCTGGTGACCGAGGGTACGCTGACCTTGACGCCAGCAGCGCCCCTAACGGAAGGAGGTAATGGATCGGGCGGAGGCAGTGGCATCCTTTCGGCCCCGGGCGGCCTCATTTCGCTTGAGGTGAACAACCTGTCTGTCCCTCCCGACGTGCTGATCCCCGGAGCGCGGATCATCGCCGGCATCGTCGAGATCGCCCCCGCCACGCCGCGGCTGGTGGACCTGGCCTTGTCTGATCCGAACACGGCCACGCCCGGCGCGCTGACACTCACCTTGGCGACGCTGGCGCTCATCTCGTCGCCGGACAATTTTCGCGTCGGCGGGACCACATTCGGCGGCGTCGTTACCACGACCGCGAGCTCCATCAACCTCGCGGGGCCATTCACGCGGGTGAGCTCGCTTGACCTTCGTACCACCGGCGATATCACGCAGTCGGCTGGGGCCGGCCTTACCGTGCTCCAGGGTACGCTCACCGGCGCATCCGGCGGCGGAGTCAACCTGACCGGCCCCGGCAATTCCATGGACTTCCTTGGCGACTTTTCCTCAGCCGGCAACTTCCTGCTGACCGTCGATGGCGCGCTCAACCTCACCGGGCATCTTTCGGCGCCGGGGCGGATCGTGGTGCTCGCCGCCGGTGGCGGCATCGCGGAGAGCGGGGTAGGGCGGATCACCGCCGCCGAGCTGCGCCTCAGCACCCGCGACGGCGTCGCCAACCTCCAGGGCGCGAACCTGCTTGACCGCCTCGGGGCGTCCGCGATCGGCAGTGACCTGACACTGATCAATACCGGCAGCCTGATGAGCATTCCGGCTGGGGCGCTCGTCACCGCGAACGGCGCCGCCGAAATCCACGCGGCAGCGGGTTCCATCACAGTGGATGGTACCATCCGCGCGCCGGCCGTTACGCTTTCGGCGCCGGCGGGCACGGTAGCGGTGAACGGCTTCTCAGCCATCGCCACCTCGGGCGTACTGCTTCTTGCCGGCAATGCGGTGGCGGTGAACGGGCTGGTCTCCTCACCCTTGCAGGTGACGGTGCAGGCCACGTCCAGCGCCTCTATGGCGGGACTGGCCTCGACACCGATCCTGCTCGTGAGCGCGCCGAGCGTGACCTTCGGCGGCTTGTCGGTTGACGGGCTGATGCGCCTCTCGCTCGGCACCAACGGCTTCGCATCCGGCGCGATCGACACACGCGCGCTGGCGGTGCTTGGCGGCAGCGGCACGCTGCTGACCGGCACCATCGCCGGTGTTGCGGGCGAAAGCGCGGCGGCGATCGGCGAACGACGCAACGCGACCGGTGTGTTGCAGCCCTCGCCGCCGCCGAACGCACTCGACTTCCTGTTCAACAACTGCGCCATCGCCGTGCCCGGCCTCTGCGCGCCGCCACCGCCGGTGCCGACGCCCACACCCACGCCGGTTCTGTCCTTCGAGGAACTGCTGGCGGAAATCCCGCGCTACACCGTCGCCGACAATCCGCGTGCGGTCCAAGGCGAGCTCGACCCGGCTGGCCAGCCCGCCCGGCTGGTGCGGCTGCCGAACCTGCCGCTGCTGCTGCTGCGGCCTGGCCGGGACGCGGCGGAAGACCGCGAACTCGCTCCCCCCAATGTGCGTGCGGAGGATTTTTGACATGCGCGGTACGATCGTTCTGCTCGGCCTGACGCTCGCCGCCTGCGCCCGCCCACCCGAAAGCGCCTTCGTCCCGGTCGCGTCCGGCGGTTCCCTGGTGGAGGTGGGCGCCAGCGCGACCGGCGAGCCATGCCGCATGGCCCGCAGCAATGATGGCGGCGATGTGTGGTGCGGCGCCTGGGAAAGCCCGGCCGTCCGCATCCGCCGTGGCGACGGCGCCACCGCGATGGCGGCGGCGCAGGCGGCGCGTGCGACGCTTGCGGCACGGCTGGAATGCAACGCGCCGCGTCCCGCCACGACCGGTGGCATGCCCGGCGCGCTGATGGAATGCCGGCGGCGCCAGGGCGGCTGGCCCGCCTTCGTGCTCGCCGCAGGCGAAGGGCGCGTCTGGCTTGCGGAGGGCGTGCTCTCCGCACTGCCGGCGGGTGACCGCGCGATCGCGGAGCTGTCGGGACGCACGACCACCGCCTCGGCCCCACTCTCCTCGGATGCGATCGCGCTGATGGCGCAGCGCCTGGCGCGGGAAGCCATCGCGAGCGGCGATATCGGCCGCTTCGACGCGCTGATGGAGATCGGTCGCGACGCCAACCAGGCCGAGCGCTTCGCCGCCTCCGAAAGCGCCTACCGCGCCGCGCTCGCCCTGCAGGACCGCGCGCTCGGCGCCAACAACCCGAACAGCGCGCAGACCATGATGCTGCTGGCGCTCCAGCTTTCGAACCAGGGCCGTCACCCCGAAGCCGAGGCGCTGTTCAACCGCGCCGCCCCGCTGGCGGCACGCGCGGCCGACCCGTTGGCGCCTGCGGCCCTCGCGCATTACCGCGCTCTCGCCGATGCCAATCGCGGCCGGACCGAGCCTGCGCTGGCGGGCTTCGCGCGCGCCGCGTCCCTCTATGCGCCCTTCCTGCCGCCAGAGTTGCGTGAGGGCGGCGGCGCCCTGCCGGCCGATAGCGGTGCGGCACTGGCCCCGCTGCTGGTCGCCCGGGACGTGGTGCCCGACCCGCTCGCGCAGCGGGCAACCGTTGGCCTCATCGAGGCATGGCGCAACGCCGCTGCCGTGCTGCGCGGCGCCGGCCGCCCGGCGGAGGCGCAGGTGGCGGTCGCTGATGCGCAGCGCATCGTGGGGGCCGTGCCGGGTCTTGCCGGCGCCAATCTCATCTCGGCCCGCCTCGCGCGGACCAGTGGCGCCCTGGCCGCCGGCAGCGGCGAGACCGGGCTGGCCGATGCGCGCTTTGCCGCCTCCGCGCGCGGCTTCGCACTCGGCGTGCCGCGCTCCCGCCCCTATGCGGAGACGCTGCTGCTGCGCGCCGGCGCACTCGGTCCGACGGCGAGCGGAACTGCCGCGATCTGCGCGGAGGCCGTCTCCGTGCTGCGGTCGCTCCGCGAAGGCGTGGAGTCGCGGCGCATCGGCCCCTGCGTCGACGCCCTGGCACTCGCCGGCCAGGCGCCGGCGGCCTTTGAGGCGGCGCAGCTTGGCCAGGGGTTGGTGACGACCACGCAGATCGGGCGCGCGGCGGCCCGGCTCACGGAATCGGCACGCGACCCGGCCGTCGGCGGCGCCTTTCGCCGCCGGGAGACGGCGGAACGCTCGCTGGCCGCCAAATACCGCGAGCGCGACAGCGCCATCGCCGCCGGCGCCAGCCGCACCGAGCTCGCCACCTTGGACGCCTCCATCGGCACCGCGGAGGCCGAGGCTGTCGATGCCGACCAGGCGCTACAATCGGCGGCACCGGGCTTTGCGCAGCTGGTGCAATCCTCCGCCTCCGCCGCCGAGGCAATGGCCGCGCTGCGCCCCGGCGAGGCCATGTTGCTGCTGACCCAGCCCGAGACCGGCCGTGGCTGGAGTTTTTGGGCCAAGGACGGACGCCTCACCGTCGCGCGCATCGGTGCCGACACCGCCGAGATTACGCGCTTGGTCACCGAGCTGCGGGCCAGCGTCGAGGATGGTAATGGCGACAAGCCCTTCAAGGCCGGCACCGCCTATGCGTTGTACCAGGCCCTGATCGGTCCCCACGACGCCCGCTTCGGCGAGGCACGCGCGCTGCTGGTGGTGGCCGAGGGCTCGCTGCTGTCGCTGCCCTTTCCCATGCTGGTGACGGCGCCGCCGCCCGATCCTCGCAGCCACGAAGGCGCCCGCTTCCTGCTCGAAGCGATGCCGACGACGCACCTGCCATCGCCGGCCAGCCTGATCGCCCTGCGCCGCTCCGGCGCTTCGGCGGCGGGCAAGGCCTGGGTTGGTTTCGGCGCACCGATCCCGGTGCCCGCGAACTATGCGGCGCGCAGCTTTCCCTCGCAGCCATCCTGCGGGCGCGGGCTTGCCTCGCTCGCCGCACTCCCGGGCGCGGCGTTGGAACTGCGCGTGGCCGGGCAGATCATGGGGGCGCCCGTCACGGAGCAGCGGGTGGGCGCGGCATTCACGCTCGATGCATTGCGGCGGACGCGGCTGCGCGACTACCGGGTCGTGCATTTCGCCACGCACGGGGTACTGCCCTCGGACCTCGCCTGCCTGACGGAGCCGGCGATCATCGCCTCCGCCGCAGCGAACGGGCCGGATGCGACGCAGGCGCTGCTGACCTCGGGGACGGTGCTGGAGTTCGACCTCGATGCCGACCTGGTGATGCTGTCGGCGTGCAATTCGGGCGGCGGACTCGCGGCGGGCGAGAGCCTGTCCACCCTGGCGCGGAGCTTCTTCTATTCCGGGGCGCGTGGGCTGCTGCTGACGCATTGGTACGTGAACGACATCGCGGCGGCGCGGACCGGCGCGGTGATGCTGCTCAACATGCGCAACGGCGACGGCAGTGCGGAGGCCCTGCAGAAGGCGCAGCTCGGCATTCTACGGCTGCGCGGTGGTTCGCATCCGGCTTTCTGGGCGCCGTTCGCGCTGATGGGGCCGGGGCAGGTGGCGCGCGCGGCGGCACCGGCGGTGACGCTGTAGAGGCAGCCCCTGCGAAGGCCGACTGCCGGGTTTCGGGGGCGCTGGTGGGGCGTGGCGCATGTCGCGACCGCGCCTCGAGTGGCGCGACGCGATAGACCCCAGGTCGAGGCGGTATCGCCTCGGAGTGAATCGCCAACTGCCTTGGAAGGTGGCGGGAAGGCTTGCCGAAAGCTTCAGTTGGCGCGTCATCGCGCAGGGTTTATGCGAGAACGACTCGCCGCTATCCGCTGAACAGCGAAGCTCGGAGCGATCCGGTCGCTGACGGAAGTAGATTTCTGAACGCGGAGCCTGGGATGTCATCGCTGTGCGATCGCGCTCCGGCTGGGTGCGCCTCCCACGCGGTGGGACTCCACCCTCCAGCGGCCTGACTGGCCGCCACCCGCTCACCCCGCCAAGCCTGCAGGGTGAGCGCCTTCCATCTCCATCAGCCGGGCGCTTTCACGCCCGGCCAAAGGTCTCAGCGGCGCGTGATGCGGATCGCGGAGGTCGTGTTGTTGCGCGTGTTGAACGTGCAGCGATACGAGAAGTTCGCCGGGCCACGGGGCGTCGTGAACTGCCCGCCGCCACGAATGCTGGTCGCCGTCCGCGAGGCCGCACGCGCAAGCGGGTCGTTGAAGGTGATCTGGTCGGCGCCGCGGAACTGCCGGGCGACCATCGGCCGGGCGGCAGCCTCGCAGGCTTCGCGTGCGACAGCGGCCGGCTCCGGCGCGGCGGGCGGCGCCACAACGACCGGAGCAACGGGCGGCGGCGGCGGCGGCGTGGTGGCGCAGGCCGCAAAGGCGAGCGGTGCGGCGAGAGCGAGAATCATATGCTTATTCATGGCGAATCGTCCTTTGAAAATGCGGATGCAAAGCGGCGCCAAGATTTCGTTTCCCGATCGGATGGTCAATGGGAAAAATGCTGAAATATGAAGTAATTAAAGGCGATTGTGCGCATGTCACTTTTCTTTGCGGCATCGCCTTGCAAACCCTGTCGTGCACCTGCGAAGCGCAATGCTCAAACGCCTGTGGAACTCCACTGCGCCCTATCAGCCGCCCCAGAATCTCCTGATTGCCAGTATTCAGCCCCGCGGCCTTGCTGCCTCCAGGGACGCGCCACTCGATTTGGAGTGGGCCATGATGGATCGCCATACATCGCTGGCCCTGGCGGCAGCAGCGCCGCTTGCGCGCCCCGCCCTGGCCCATAACTTCCCCGCGCGTGCCATCACCATCATGATGCCCGTCGCCCCTGGCGGCCCCGGCGACGTGCTCGGCCGCCCCCTGGCCGCGGCGTTCAGCGCCAAGCTGGGACACCCCGTGTCGATCGACGATCGCCCCGGCGCCGGCGGCACCATCGGGATGGACTTCGCCGCCCGGAAGCGCCCGGATGGCCACACCCTCATCATCGCGAGCAACAGCACCTACGCGATCGCGCCGCACCTCTATCAGATGCCCCACGACAACGACCACGCCTTCGCGCCCATCGCGCTGCTGGCCGTGGCCCCCAGCTTCTGCACCGTCCATCGCTCGGTGCCCGGAACCAGCGTGGCCGAACTGGTGGCGCTGGCCCGCGCGCGGCCAACGGCATTACCTACGCCGCCGCCGGCATCGGCTTCACCAGCCACCTGGCGACCGAGCTGTTCACGGCCACGACCGGCATCTCGATGCTGCACGTGCCCTATCGTGGCGGCGCACCGGCGACCCAGGCGGTGCTCGCCCGCGAGGTCAACCTGAACTTCATGGAGGTCGCCTTCGTCCGCTTGCTGATCGGCACCGGCCATATTCTGGCGGTGGTGACCACCACGCCGGTACGCTCGCCACTGTTCCCGGACATCCCGACCCTGCGGGTGGCCGGCATCGAGGGCTTCGAGAGTGCCACCTACCGGGCGATGATGGCGCCGGCCGGCACGCCGCAGCCGGTGCTGGACCATGTGGCGGATATCGTGCTTCGCTACGGCCGGCGTGAGGAAACCCGCGCCACGGTGTCGAACGCCGGGTTCTTGCCCATCGTGGGCGATGCCGCCGCCTTCACCGCGCACAAGGATGCCGACACCGCCCGCTGGGGCGAAGTCATCCGCAGCCGAATCATTCGGCTTTCCTGACCAGGAGGATTGTTCATGCACGATACAGTGATCCGAGGCGGCACCATCGTCGACGGCACCGGCGCCCCAGCCTTCGTCGGAGACGTCGCCATCGACAACGGCCTCATCACGCAGGTCGGTGGAATGGCTGGCCCCGCGAAGCGCGACGTCAATGCGGTGGGCAAGCTGGTTACCCCGGGTTGGGTCGACGTGCACACCCATTACGACGGCCAGGCGACCTGGGATCCGGTGCTCGCGCCCTCATCCTGGCACGGTGCTACGACGATCCTGTTCGGCAATTGCGGCGTCGGCTTCGCGCCGGTGCAGGCACCGCACCGCCAGGCGCTGATCGACCTCATGGAGGGCGTCGAGGACATCCCCGGCATCACCCTCTCCGAGGGCCTGAAGTGGGACTGGACCTCCTTCCCGGAGTACCTCGACGCGCTGGACCGGCTGCCCCGCACGATCGACATCGCGGCCCAGCTTGCGCACCATCCGCTCCGCGTCTTCGTCATGGGCGAGCGCGCCATCAACCGCGAGATGGCGACCGCCGAAGATGTCGCCGAGATGGCCCGCCTCGCGGAGGAAGCGATGCTCGCCGGCGCCTTCGGCTTCACCACCTCCCGCACGGACCAGCACAAGACGCTCGCCGGCGACCTCGTCCCCGGCCGCTACGCCGAGCATGAGGAGCTGATCGCCATCGGTGACGCGCTCGGGCGGGCCGGGCACGGCACCTTCGGCATGCTGTCGGATTTCGAGGATGAGGCGGCCGAGTTCACCTGGCTCAACCGCATCGCCGAGAAGAACGGCCTGCCGATGTGGTTCCTTCTGACGGATCGCAGCTACGACCCGGATCGCTGGCGCCGGCTCATGGACGGCGTTCGTGAGTCGCGTGCGCGCGGCTTGCCGATGTCGGCCCAGGTCGCGGGGCGGCCGGTCGGGCTGATCCTGGGCCTCACCACCTCGCTCAACCCCTTCGCGCTGCGCGAGAGCTTCGCGGACCTCGCGAGGCTCAGCCCGGCGGCGCAGCTGGAACGCCTGCGTGATCCGGCGCTGAAGCGCTCCATCCTGGCGGAGGAAGCCTCGCCCCGCCTGCTTGGGTTGCTGCCGCCGCTGTCGCGCCAGATCGCGACGCGCTGGGACCGGATGTACCTGCTCGGTGATCCGCCGGATTACGAGCCCGCTCCCGATCGCAGCATTGCTTCCATGGCGGAGAAGGCCGGCCAGACGCCGCAGGAGTTCTGCTACGACTACCTGACCGGCGGCGATGGTGGCCGCATGCTTTATTTCCCGATCACCAACTACGTTCATGGCGACCTCGACGTGGTGCACGAGATGATCACCGACCCGCACACGGTGCTTGGCCTGTCGGATGGCGGCGCGCATTGCGGCGTTATCTGCGACGCCTCGTTGAACACCTTCATGATCACCCACTGGGTGCGCGACCGCACCCGCGGCGAGCGCCTGCCGCTCGAATTCGTGATCAAGCGCCAGACCAGCGAGACGGCCGATTTCTTCGGCTTCAAGGATCGCGGGCGGCTCGCGCCGGGGTTGAAGGCCGACATCAACGTCATCGACTACGAGGCGCTGCGCATGCACCACCCGGAGATGATCTACGATCTTCCGGCCGGTGGGCGGCGCCTGGTCCAGCGCGTCGAGGGCTATGACATGACGATGGTCTCCGGTGTGCCAGTGTTCGAGCATGGCGTGGAGACCGGTGCCCGCCCCGGCAAGCTGGTGCGCGCGGGGCATTGATGGACGGCCCGGCCGGCTACGCTCCCGAGGTGCCGGGCCGGGCACCCTTAATCCTGCCGGCGCGACCGGAAGCCTTGCGGCTGGCCGCGGCGGAGACGGCGCTCATCATCGTCGACATGCAGAACGCCTACGCCTGACTGGGTGGCTATATCGACATAGCCGGCTTCGACGTGACGAGCGCGCCGCCGGTCATCCCGCGCATCGCGCAGGTGGCTGCGGCGGCGCGCGCGGCGGGGATGCCGGTGATCTTCTTCCAGAACGGCTGGGATCCCGGCTACGCCGAGGCGGGTGGCCCGGGGGCGCCCGACTTCCACAAGTCGAACGCGCTGAAGACCATGCGCAAGCGGCCGGAGTTGCAGGGCACGCTGCTGGCCAAGGGCGGCTGGGACTATGCGCCGGTCGATGCGCTGAAGCCCGAGCCGGGCGCCCTGGTGGTGCCGAAGACACGCTATTTCGGCTTCTTCAACTCCAACATCGACAGCCTGCTGCGGGCGCGCGGCATCCGGAACATCGTCCTCACCGGCATCGCGACCAACGTGTGCGTGGAGTCGTCGCTGCGCGATGCGTTTCACCTGGAATATTTCTGCGTGGTGCTGGAAGACGCGACCCACGCGGCGGGGCCTGAATTCACGCCGAAGGCCGCGTTGTACAACATCGAGACCTTCTTCGGCTGGGTCTCGACGACGGCGGATTTCTGCGGCGCCGTGGGGCAGGCAGAAGCCTAGCCGTCCTCAGACGGTGGTGCGAACCGGCTGGTCGGCCTCGGGCACGGGGCCCAGCACCTCATCCACCGTGCCATCGGCGGTGATGATGCCGCCTTCCAGCCGGATCGCTCGGGTGCACCAGCGGCGCACCACCCCGTAGTCATGGGTCGCGACCACCATGATGTCGGCGCCGGTCACCAACCGCGCGAGCCGCTCCTCCGCCTTGGCCAGGAAGCCGGCATCGCCAGCCAGGAACCACTCATCCATCAGCAGCACTTCCGGCTGCATGGCCGTCGCCATCGCAAAGGCCAGGCGCACGCCCATGCCGGCGGAATAGGTGCGGATCGGCACGTCGAAGAACTCGCCGAGGCCGGCGAACTCCTCGACCTCGGCGGTGAGGGCGGCCGTATCGGCATCGGCCATGCCGCGGTACAGGCAGCGCAGCCGCACATTCTGCCGGCCGGTCGATTCTGGATCCAGCCCGGCGCTCACGTCGATCATTGCGCCGATCGTGCCCGCCACCGTCAGCCGGCCGGCGACGGGTTCATAGACGCCGGCCAACATCCGCAGCAGCGTCGTCTTGCCCGCTCCATTGTGTCCGACCAGCGCCACGCGCTCGCCATCGCGGATGGTGAAGCTGAGGTCGCGCAGCGCCGTCACGACGACCCGGTTGGACGGGTCCGTGTGCAGGCGCGCATTGCCGAGCAGCCGCTTCTTCAGCGACCGCGCGCCAATGTGGTAATACGGGAAGTCGAGGCAGAGCCCGCGGGCTTCGATCAGGGCCATGGGTGCTTCAATCAGACCCAGAACGCGACCCGGCTGCGGAACCGCACCAGGAAGGTCGCCGCGAGGGCGAGGTTGATGAATGTGTAGCTAAGCGCCGCGACCCACGCGATGAGCGTGCCGCCGCCATCGATGAGTGGACCGCGCACCGTCTCGAGGATGGCGTAGAAGGGGTTTAGCGGCAGCAGCACCGCCCGCTCGCCCAGCAGCTGCGGCTTCCAGATGATCGGGGTCAGGAAGAAGAACAATTGCATGACGCTGCCGACGATCGGGCCAATGTCGCGGAATCGCGCGCACACCATGCCGAGAAGCAGCGCCAGCGCGAAGCCATTCACCGCAATCAGCATCAGGCCGGGAATGGCGAGCAGCACTTCCCAACCGGGGAAGACGCCGCAGAGCGCGAAGATCAGCAGGATCAGCGGGAGGTTGTGGGCGCCGATCAGTGCGTTGCGCATCATGCAGCGCAGCGCGTGAATGGTGTACGGCAGGGGCATCTGCCGGATGATCGCCTCGGACTGCACGAAGCTGGTCGTCGCTTCCGTCACCATCTGGGAGATGAAGTTCCACACGATCAGGCTGACCGCGAGGTGCGGGAGGTATTCCACCAGCGTCAGGCGGAACAGCGCCGAATAGGTGATGCCAATGCCGAGCAGCATCGTCCCGGTCGAGAGCGTCAGCCAGAACGGCCCGAGCACCGAGCCACGATAACGGTTGCGGATGTCGAGCCAGGCGAGCGCCGCGGCGAGCCGCCAGCGTCGCAGGCCGGTCACCACATCGGCGATCGCGCGCTGGCGGCGCTGTGGGTTGGCGGCATCGACCTGATAGAAGGCGCTGGCGACGGGGAGCGATTCGAGCATGGCGCGGGTCTTACCCCGCCGGCGCCACGGGTGCCAGAGGTTCGCGTGCATCCTTGCTGCCTCGGGCGGAACCATGCTCAAAAACCTGGCGGAACCAACCGCCCCCATCGGCCCTGAGGATGACGTCCATGAGCACTGGCCTCCCCCCGCTCCTGCTCATCGGCTGCGGCAAGATGGGCGGCGCCATGCTCGCCGGCTGGCGCGAGCAGGGGCTGGCCGAGGCGGTGGTGGTCGAGCCGCACCCGGCGGCATCGCTGGCGGCACTTCCTGGCGTGCAGGTCGTGGCGAGCGCGGAGGCGATCCCCGCCGGCTTCAGGCCCGGCGCGGTGATCCTGGCGATCAAGCCGCAGGAAGCCGCGGGCGCGCTTCCGGCGTATGCCCGCTACGCTGGGAAGGCACCGTTCCTGTCCATCATGGCCGGGCGCTCGATCGGGGCAATGGGCGCGGCACTCGGTGGGGATGCCGCCATCATCCGCGCCATGCCCAACACGCCCGCCGCCATACGCCAGGGCTTCTCCGCGGCCTTCGCCGGTCCGGGCGTCACCGAGGCGCAGCGCGCGCTGGCCGACCGGCTGCTCGGCGCCATCGGCGAGGTCGCCTGGGTGGATGACGAGGACCAGCTCAACCCGGTCACCGCGGTCTCAGGCGGCGGCCCCGCCTACGTCTTCCTGCTCGCCGAAGTGCTGGAGCAGGCGGCACTGGCGGAGGGCGTGCCCCCCGACCTCGCGCGCCGCATGGCACGGGCGACGGTCGCCGGCTCCGGCGCGCTGCTGGCGGCGAGCACGGAGGATGCGGCCCAGTTGCGGATCAACGTCACGAGCCCCAAGGGGACGACGGAACGCGCACTTGCCGTCCTCATGGCGGAGGGCGGGCTGCCGGAGCTGATGCGCAAGGCGATCGCCGCGGCCACGGCGCGGTCGCGCGAACTGGCCGGCTGAGCTTCGCCCCCCTCGGACCCCGCGCGCGTCACCCTTTCGGCAGGTGCCCTGAATGTCCCCAAATCATGGCTGGCATCTGGCGGTGCGCTCCCCATAATCAGGAAATGGACACGAGCCCCGACGTCGCCGAAAGCAAGCTCATCGCCGGTTTCTGGCAGGTCGTGGCCCTGCGCGGCTGGCATGGGGTCACCATGGCGCGCGTCGCCGCGGAGGCCGGGACTACGCTCGCGGCGCTGCGCGAGCGCTTTGCCAGTCCGCTGGACCTGCTTCGCCTGGATGGGCGCATCGCCGACAAGGCCGTGCTCGCCGGCACGATCGCGGGGCAGGGCGGTTCCGCGCGGGACCGCATCTTCGATGTGTTGATGCGCCGCCTCGACACGATGCAGCCGCACCGCGCCGGGATCGAACGCCTGCTGGACGATGCGAAGCGGGATCCGTTCCTCGCGCTGTTCCTCGGGCAGCGAATGCTTGGCTCGATGGGTTGGATGCTCGAGGCGGCCGAACTCGACAGCAGCTTTCCATCGGGCAGCTGGCGCGCTCCTGGCCTGGCCGTGGTCTGGCTCGCGACCCTGCGCGCCTGGCATGGCGATGACAGCCCTGATCTTGGTGCTACGATGGCCGCACTCGATCGAGCACTTGATCGCGCCGAGGGTATTGCGCGAAGCCTCCATTTGCCGATCGCCGACGCCGAGCCTGAGGACGCAGCCGCGCCGTCGCCTTGAAACAAGCGTCCAGACACGGGGAATGAACATGGCCAACAACAACAACGACCTTTCCCGAATGTTCCGCATGCCGGGCATGGAAGCGCTTGCCGCAGCACAGCGCCGCAACATGGAGGCACTCGCGGAGGCCAACCGCATGGCGCTCGAAGGCGCGCAGGCCGTCGCGAAGCGGCACATGGAGATGGTGCAGCAGTCGATCGGCGACATGACTGACGCCATGCGCAAGATAGGTGAGGGCGAGTCACCGCAGGCGCAGGGCCAGCGCCAGACCGAGATGATGCGCACCGCCTATGAGCGCGCCGTCGCGAACATGCAGGAGCTCGCGGACCTGATCCAGAAGTCTAGCGGTGAGGCCCTGGGCCTGCTCAACAAGCGCTTCGCCGCGGCGATGGAAGAAGCGAAGTCGCTGGTGCCCCCGACCAAGTAGGCCGAAGGCTGCCGGTCACACCGGCAGCCGCACCCGCGCCCTGAGCCCGCCAAGCGGGCTGTCTTCCAGAAGGATATCGCCGCCATGCGCGCGGGCGATATCGCGGGCGATGGCAAGGCCGAGCCCGGTTCCGCCCGCCGAGAGTGTCGCGAAGGGCCGGAAGGCTTCCTCGCGCTGCTCCGCCGAAATCCCGGGCCCATCATCATCGACCACGACCGTGGCCCAGCCACCGCCCTCCGGCCGCGCCGCCTGCTCCACGACGACGGCGATGCGCCTTGCATGCTTGCGTGCATTGTCGAGCAGGTTGCCGAAGCACCGACGCAGACTGTCTGCCCGCAGCGGCATCATCAGGATATCCGGTGCCTCTACGGAGATCTTCGCGCCGTCGCGCCGGGCACGCGACGCGACATCCTCCACCAGCGCCACAAGGTCGGCCGGCACCGGTTGCTCCTGCCCCTCGCCACGGGCGAAAGCGAGGTAGGCGGCGACCATGCGCTCCATCTCCTCGACATCCTGGGTGAGGGCCGCCGCATCCTCCTGCGCCGGGGCGGGAAGCAGGGCGAGTGCCAGGCGCATCCGGGTCAGGGGGGTGCGCAAATCATGGCTGATGCCGGCCAGCATGTCGGTCCGCTGCGCCACGAAGCGCCGGATACGCTCCTGCATACGATTGAACGCGACGGCCGCCTGCCGCACCTCGGTCGCCCCCTCGGGCTTGATGGGGCCGAGGTCGCGGCCCATGCCGAAGGCCTCGGCGGCGCCGGCCAGGCGGCGGATGGCGCGGACCTGGTTCTTCATGAACACGGCGGCGACACCGAACAGCAGCAACGCCGAGCCCACCAGCCAGATCAGGAACAGGTACAGGGTACCGCTGAACAGGCGCTTGCGCGGCGCCTCGACATGCAAGACGCCACCGGGCAGCTGGACCCGGATGATCACGCTGCGCGGGTCGGTCTGCCAGTCCGTGTCGAAGGGCAGGGCAACACGCTCGCGCATCGCAGTGGCGAGGTCATCCTCGAGCGGCAGCAGCGGCATCGAGGCGGGGCGCGATTGGGGAGCGCCCAGGCGAGCGCCCGGTTCGAAGGCGAGCGCCATCTCCAGACGCCAGGCGGCGTCGCGGAATACGCGCGCCTGCGATTCTGCGCTGGGGTCGCGGGTAATCAACTCGCCGATCATGCCGACGTCCCCGGCGACTCCGGCCGCAAGGCGCCGGGAAATGACGTCCAGATGGTTGCCGTAGAATAGCTGCAACGCGATGACCTGCAGGATGACCAGCGGCAGCAGGATGATGAGCAGCGCGCGACCGAGCAGGCCGCGGGGTGCGATGAAGCGGAAGATGCGGCTGATGCGCATGGCGGCGTCCGGTACGGGCAAGGAGACAAGGTTCCTTACCCTGCCATGCGCATGTAAGCGATTGATTATCCAGGGGCGCGCCCGCTGCTCAGTTCTCCTCCCGGTTTACGCATCCCCGCCGGGCTTCGTCTCGACGGCCGAATTGTCGCCGGTGGTGCCGGTTACGACAGTCGATGAAGGCGGGTCGCTTGCCGGGAAGGTTTGCGCGATCTCCTTGTCCAGCTTGGCCTCCTGTGCGTTGATGTCCTGCTGCGCCTGCTTGAGGAAGCTATCCTTGCCACCCTCGGGCGACCCGGCTTCCTGCCAGAGCTGCTGGGCCCGTTCCTTTATGCGTTCCTCGATGATGCCGTACTTGTCGAGCATGATGTCTCCGCTCCCGCTGAAGTCGGGTCAACTC
>JAQGHV010000024.1 GCA_028288785.1 Rhodospirillales bacterium
GCGTCCCCGGCAGGAACGCCCAGTCGCCGCCCATGACGAAGCGCACCACGCCCCAGGCCGCCGCGGTGCCCGCCGCCGCCGCGACCAGCCCGGCCGTAGCACCTAGCAGGCCGAACTCGACCAGGAAGGCGTTGCGGATCTGGGCGCGGCTGGCCCCGATCGTCTTGAGGATCACCGCGTCCCGGATGCGCCGGCGTTGCCCCGCCGCGACAGCGCCCGCGAGCACGAGGGCCCCAGCCGCGAGTGTCACGCCGGCGGTCCCCGACAGCGCCGCGCCGAGCTTCCCGAGCAGTGCTACCACCGCCTCGAGCGCATCCCGCACGCGGATGCCGGAGATGTTGGGGAAGGCGTCGGTCAGGGCGCGCAGGATAGAGGTTTCCTGCGCCTCAGGGCTGCGCAGGGTCGCGATATGCGTGTGCGGCGCGGATTCCAGCAGCCCCGGCGAGGCCACGAAGACGAAGTTGATCCCCAGTGCGCGCCACTGGATGTCGCGGAGGTTCGCAATGCGGAAGGCGATGTCGCGGCCAAGCACGTTCAGCGTCACGGTATCGCCAACCCCGATCCCCCAGCCGCGCGCGAGGTTGACGTCGAAGGAGATCAGCGGATCCCCGGCGTAGTCGGCCGGCCACCAGGTGCCTTCGGCTAGGCGCGTGCCCTCCGGCGGCGACGCCGCATACGTGAGGCCACGATCGCCGCGCAGTGCCCAGGCGGTTTCCTCGGAGGTGCGCACCTGGTCCACCGGCACGCCCTTTACCGCCGAAACCCGCGCCCGGAGCGACGGCACCCGGCGTAGGTCGGTGGCACCGGGGAGAGTGGCGGTCAGCGCGTCGAAGGCGGCGGCCTGGTCGGCCTGGATGTCGATGAAATAGAAGCTGGGCGCGGCGGCCGGCATCTGCTCGCCGATCTGGCGGCGGAGGTTGCCCTCGATCAGTGCGATGGCCGACAGCGTCGTCAGCCCAATGCCGAGCGAGACCAGCATCAGCGGCGTGGTGGCCCCTGGCCGGTGCAGGTTGGCGAGGCCGAGGCGCCAGGCGGGGCGGCCGCGCGGCCGCATGCGGGCGGCCACCGCCATCAGCGCGGTCGCACCCAGGCGGAACAGCACCAGGGTTGCCAGCGCAGCGCCGACGAAACCCAGCGCGAACAGCCGGTTCTCCGCCGTCGCGATGATAAGGATGGCCAATGCGGCACCGGCCGCCACTACCGCAGCAATTAACGCCGCGCGCGGTCGTGCGGCGCTCGGTTGCACCACGTCACGGAACAGGGCGGCGCCGGGGATTTCGCGCGCCCGACCCAACGGCCACAGGGCGAAGGCCAGCGCGGTCAGGATGCCGTACAGCGCCGCCATCCCGAGCGGCGCGAGGTAGAGCCCCGGCCGCGGCGGGATCGGCAGCGCATCGCCCAGCAGCGACGCGCCCACCCAGGTGAGCCCGAAGCCGATCACGAGCCCCAGCGCGATACCGGCAATGGAAAGCGCCACCACCTGGATCAGGTAGGTGGCGAAGATGGTGCCGGCTGGCGCGCCGAGGCAGCGCAGGGTCGCGATGGTCCGCGCCCTCTGGTCCAGCCAGGCGCGCACCCCCGTTGCCACGCCGATGCCCCCCACCAGCAGCGCGGTGAGCGCGGCCAGCGTCAGGAAGAAGGCCGCGCGATCGAGAAAGCGGTTGACCCCCGGCGCCGCGTCCCCCGCAGCGCGGATGCGCCAGCCCTGGTCGGGGAAGGCGGCGCGCAGGTCGCTAAGGAAGCGGCCGCGATCGATGGCCTCCGGCAGGCGGATGCGCGTGTCGTAGGCGAGCAGCGAGCCAGGCTGGACCAGCCGCGTGGCATCCAGATCGGCCGCGTTGATCATGGCGCGCGGCCCGAGCACCGCCGGCGATGCGACCTTGTCCGGTTCGGTGGCGACGATGCCCGCATAGCGCAACTGCGCCTCGCCGATGCGGATGGTGTCGCCGGGTACGACGGCCAGACGCTCTGCAATCACCCGGTCCAGCGCGATGCTGCCGGCAGCCAGCGGCCCCGGCGGGTTCAGCACCAGCTCACCATATAACGGGTAGCTGCCATCAATGGCCTTGAGTTCGACCAGGCTGCGCTCGCCCGACGGCGCCACGGCCATGGCGCGCATCTGCACCACATCGGAAAGCACGGCCCCGCGCGCGGTGAGCCAGGCGCGGGCGTCCTCGGGCAAGGCGCGCTGCGTGATGTGGATCTCGGCATCGCCGCCGAGGATGCGGGCACCATCGGCGAACATCGCGGCATCCGTCGCCGCACGGAGCGTGCCGACCGCCGCGATGGCAGCGACACCAAGTGCCAGGCAGGCCAGTACGATGCGCAGGCCCTTGATGCCGCCGCGGAGCTCGCGGCGGGCCAGACGCAGCGCCATCATGGGACGATCAGCCCGTCTTCGATGCGGATCTGGCGGTCGCAGCGTTCGGCCAGCATCGGGTCATGGGTGATGAGCAGCAGTGTGGTGCCGCGGTCGCGCAGCGCGAAGAGCAGGTCCATCACGATGGCGCCCGTCGCGCGGTCGAGGTTGCCGGTGGGCTCGTCGGCCAGGATCAGACTCGGGGAGGCGGCCATGGCGCGAGCGAGTGCGACGCGCTGCTGCTCGCCCCCCGAAAGCTGGCCGGGATAATGATCGAGACGGTGGCCGAGGCCGACATGGCGCAGGCTCTCGGCGGCGCGGTCGAAGGCGTTGGCGCGGCCGGCGAATTCCAGCGGCACCGCCACGTTTTCCAGCGCGGTCATGGTCGGGATGAGGTGGAAGGCCTGGAAGACGATCCCCACATGATCCCTTCGGAAGCGGGCCAGGGCATCCTCGTCCATCGCGGCGAGGTCCTTCCCAGCCACGGAGAGCGTGCCGCCGGTGGCGCGTTCCAGCCCCGCGAGCAGCATGAGGAGCGACGTCTTGCCGGACCCCGAAGGCCCCACGATGCCCACCGCCTCCCCCTTCGCGATGGTGAGCGAAACCCCGCGCAGGATCGGCAACCGGCCTGCCGCGGCGGGCACACTGAAGGCGAGGTCGCTCGCGGTGATCAATGCGGTTTTGGTGCGCGTCGGGCTTCGGGCGTCCGGGAGGGCGGTGTCCATGCGGCGGCTCAATCCTGAAAATCCGTTCAGATATGGGGCGGGTGGGGGGTGGCGCCACCTTGCCGCCGGTTTCGGAGTGTTGCTTGCGCTGATGGGCCCAGCAAAGGCGGAGCCATTGCGGCTTCTGATGCTGGGGGATTCGATCACCGCGGGGTACGGCCTGCCTAACGGCGTGGCCCTGCCCGCCCGCCTCGAAGCCGCACTGCGGGCGCACGGGCGCGACGTGCGGGTGATCGATGCTGGCGTCTCCGGAGACACCACGGCCGGGGGACGGTCACGCCTTGCCTGGGCGCTCGCCGAGCGGCCTGACGCGGTGATCGTCGCACTCGGCGGCAATGACGGATTACGGGGTCTCGACCCGCGTACGACGGCGGCCAACGTGGCCGCGATCCTCGACGCGCTCGCCGCGCGGCGCCTGCCGGTGCTGCTGGCGGGAATGCTGGCGCCACCCAACTTCGGCGCCGAGTACGGACGCGAGTTCGCTGCCGCCTTCCATTCCGCCGCTACCGCGCGGCCGGACGTCGTCTTCTACCCTTTCTTGCTCGAAGGGGTGGCTGGTGAGCCGGGGCTCAACCAGGCTGATCGTATTCACCCAAATGAACGTGGCGTGGCTGAGATGGTTCGTCGCATGATTCCTTTCGTCGATTCGTTGCTCGATCGCGCGCGGCCACCAACTTCTGGCTGAGCGGTTTTGCGGAGGCCATGCGATGCGCCTGTTCGTTGCCTTGGGTTTGCCGACCACGGTTTCGGCGCAACTGGCCGGATTGATTGGCGGCATTCCCGGCGCCCGCTGGGTGCCACCCGAGAATCACCACCTCACCCTGCGCTTCATCGGCGAGGTCGAACCATGGCGCGCAGAGGAGGTGGATGAGGCCCTTGCCGGCATCCGCGCCCGCCCCTTCGACCTGACCCTGCATGGTCTCGGCCTGTTCGAGAAGGCGGGGCGCATCAATGCGCTATGGGTCGGTGTCGAACGCTGCGACGCCCTTCACCGCCTGCAGGCCAAGATCGAAACTGCCCTGCAGCGGGTCGGGCTGGAGCCGGAGCGGCGGCGCTTCGCCCCCCACATCACCCTCGCGCGGACCGAGCGCGCGGCGCCCGACAAGCTCATCGGCTTCGTCCAGGCGCATAACCTGTTCCGGTCGCCAGTGATGCGGGTGGAGGAGTTCTGCCTGTACTCATCAAAGCTCGGCAAGGAACAGGCGGTCTATGTTCCCGAAGTGGCATACCCGCTTGCGTCGCCCGGTTCGGCGCCAGTGGCGTGGGATGATCGCGACCCGGCGCCCGTGCCGGGATGACCTGACTGGGCGAAGGTGCGGCGCCCCGTATCTCTGGTGTCGCCCGTGATACCGGAGGGCATCCGGAACCCTGAAACGGCGCGGCGCCCCCGGTTTAATCGGCGCTGACCCGACCGTCTGAACGCGCGTGAAAGCGACGGCGGAGTTGCACAGCCCGCCCGCTTCGCCTATGGACCCGCTCTGCGTCGGCACCCCTGGAGGCCGGCGCTTGCCGTTTGCGGCCACTCGCAACGGTCAACAAATTTACCCGAAGGAGTTTTGGCATGGTCCAGACGATCCGGATCGAGGCTGAGGCGCGCGAGCAGGCAGGTAAGGGGGCAGCACGCGCAACCCGGCGTCAGGGGCTAGTCCCCGCCGTCATCTACGGCGCGAAGCTGGAGGCGACTCTCGTCGCGCTCGACCCGCGCGACGTGATGAAGGAATTGCAGAAGGGCGGCTGGCAGTCGCACCTTTACGAAGTCGCCGTCAAAGGCGGCGGCACCGAGCGCACCCTGATGCGCGACGTGCAGTTCCACCCCCTCACCGACCGGCCCATCCATGTGGACTTCCAGCGCATCGCGCCGGGTGCCCGCATCCGCGTGAAGGTGGCCGTGGGCTTCCTCAACGAGGAAACCTCGCCCGGTCTGAAGGAAGGCGGCGTGCTGAACGTGGTCCGCCGCGAACTCGAAGTGCTGGCCGACCCCGACGCGGTGCCCGAGCGCTTCGAAATCGACCTGGCAGAAGCCGCTATCGGCGACAGCCTGCGCTGGTCCTCGGTGGTCAACAATTTCGGCACCAGGCCAGTGATCGTGGATCGCAACTTCGTCGTGTGCACGATCGCACCGCCGACGGTCGATGAGGAAGTCGCGCCCGTGGTCGTCGCGGCTCCTGAGGTCCCCGTGAAGGGCAAGGGCGGCAAGCCCGCAGCTGCAGGCAAGGCCGCCGCTGCTCCGGCTGCGGCGGCTGCCAAGCCGCCGACGAAGAAGAAGTAAGGAAGGTTGGGGGAAGGAATTCCCCCAAGCCCCTTTCTTTTGTTTTTGGCCTTTGGCACTGACCTTCGCAGGCCGGGTACCAATCGATAAAAAAGCAAGATTAGGGGTCTGGGGGAAATTCTTTTCCCCCGGTCTTTCTTGTGAAGGACACGCCCGTGCTGCTTTGGGTAGGCCTCGGTAATCCCGGCGCGGAGCATGCGAAGCAACGCCACAATATCGGCTTCATGGCGATCGATGCCATCGTGCGCCAGCACAATTTCTCGCCCTGGCGCAAGCGCTTCAAGGGTGAGATCGCCGAGGGCAGCATTGGCGGCGTGAAGGTGTTGGCGCTGAAGCCGCTCACCTACATGAACGGCTCGGGCGAGGCGGTGCAGCCCGCGGCAGCGTTCCACAAGATCGAAGCCGGCGACATCTGGGCGTTCCATGACGAACTCGACCTTATTCCCGGCAAGGTGCGGGTGAAGCGCGGCGGTGGGGCGGCGGGGCATAACGGCCTGCGCGACATGCAGCGCGCGCTTGGCACGCCCGAATTCTGGCGGGTGCGGCTGGGGATCGGGCATCCCGGCATGCGCGAGAAGGTTCACGGGCATGTCCTAGGGAATTTCGCCAAGGTGGACGATTGGGTCGTGCCGCTGATGGATGCCGTGGCGGATGCGGCGCCGATGCTGGTCGAGGGCCGCGCCGAAGACTTCATGACGCGCGTCGCGCTGCTGACGCAGGAGAGCAAGTGATGGAAGACGAGATGGAATTCGGCGGGCCGGGCCCGGAAAGCTTGGCACTCGGTGCCGCGGCGCTCGCGGCTGGCCTGGTTCGTGAGGCCGGTGCGCTGGCCGGCGCGGCGGCGGCGCTGCGCAATGCGGTTGTGCCACTGCCAGGTGCCGAGGCAGGCGATGTTCGCCGAGTGCGCGGTGCGATGAGCGCGGTGTCGGATGCCGCGGCGCGCGCCACGCTCGCGCTTGAAGCTGCGGAAGCCATGGGGCAGCCCGATGATGCGTCACGCGTGAAGGCCATCCGCGAGGCGGCCAAGCGCATGGGCCTGGGCGCCACGACGGTCGCGCCAATGCTGCGCGTCGCCGCGCTGAGCTTCGTCAGCGACGACGCCTCGGCGCGCGTCGCGGCCGAGGGCATGGCGACCGCGATTGCGGCAGCCCTCGAAGGGGTTGCGTGAGATGGGGTTCAATTGCGGGATCGTGGGGCTGCCGAATGTCGGGAAGTCCACGCTGTTCAATGCGCTGACGGAGACGGCGGCCGCGCAGGCGGCGAACTATCCGTTCTGCACGATCGAGCCGAATATCGGCCGCGTCTCGGTGCCGGATCCGCGGCTCGATATGCTGACGAAGATTGGCAAGAGCCAGAAGACGGTGCCGACCACCCTCGAATTCGTTGATATCGCGGGCCTAGTGCGCGGGGCGTCCAAGGGTGAGGGGCTTGGCAAC
>JAQGHV010000044.1 GCA_028288785.1 Rhodospirillales bacterium
CACCGCCATCAGCTCCGTCGTGAACCTCGCATCCAGGCTCGAGGGGCTGAACAAATTTTACCACACCCAAATCCTGGTCTCCGAAGCGACCTACCGCGGCGCCGGCCAGTCCTTCGTCTTCCGCCCGATAGGCCTTGTCGTGCCAAAGGGTGCAACCGACGCCATCGAAGTCTTCGAACTCCGCGGCCTCGCCGCCGCGCACAACCCTTACGACGTGCCGCTCCTGCCAGTGCCCGCCATCGTGGCAGGCTTGCCCGACTGGCGCGAAATGCTGCTGTGCTTCCGCGCACGCCGCTTTGGCGCCGCCGCACTGCGCCGCGCCGCACGACCGGATACGGACGCGGTGGCGGTGAGCTTCGGGAAACGCATCGCACGGCTGCGCGCGGAGCCACCGGGGGGCGGAGTGGACGCCGGTGATTAGCTTGGGGAGAAGTGATGCGAGGGAAGGCTGGGGAAAGGAATTTCCCCAGACCCCGTTCTTTTACTTTTGGGTTTCTGGTGCTGGTTGGGGGCGCGGCGCTCGTCGGCTGATGACGTGCCGCCTGACTGCTCGCACCAAGAATCGATTCTATGGCTCTGGTCGCAAACCCAGCGCTGGTAAGCCGCCGAAGCGCCGCCTACCCACGCGCCCCAACAATCAAAAAAGAAAGAATGGGGACTGGGGGGAATTCATTTCCCCCAATTCGTCGTCCGCAATCGCTCAGGCGATCTCGAACATCCCCTCGACTTCAGCAGCTGCATCGCCCGGCAGTGCCGGCACACCGATCGTCGTGCGTGCATGGCGCCCAGCGTCGCCGAAGATTTCGACCGCGAGGTCGGAGGCGCCGTTCATCACCGCCGCGTGCTGGGTGAATTCGGCCGGCGACGCGATGAAGCCGCCGAGGCGCACCACTTTCACCACGCGGTCGAGGTCGCCGCCGCAAGCTGCGCGGAGTTGCGCCACCACGTTGATGAAGCACAGGCGCGCCGCGCGGCGGCCTTCGTCGACGGACACGGTAGCGCCGACCTTGCCTGTGATTGCGATGCGGCCGTCATCGAGCGGCACCTGGCCCGACACGACCACGAGGTTTCCTGTCGTGTTGTAGGGGATGTAGTTCGCCATGGGCGACGCGGGGTTCGGCAGGACGATGCCGAGTTCGGCGAGGCGCGCGTCGATGGTACCGGCCATTGTGGAAATCCTTTGAAGGGATGGAGTTGGCCGGTTTGTAGCGCGGGTTGGCCGCTCAGGCGACCCTGCGTAACCGTCGCGTGCGGCGCGCGTCAGTGGCCGGAAGGTCGAGCGGCAGCAATGGCGGCGGCGGTGGGAAGGCGGCGAGGCTCTGCGGCGGGCGCGGGTCCGCGAGTTCGCCGCGCCCGAGATAGGCGCGCGCCACATGCCGAATTGCCCAATCGAGCGCGCTGTTCGCGTAGGCGATGTCGGGATCGCCCTCGACATCGCCGGAGGGCGCGAATTGCGCATAGGCGAGGGCATCGACGTAGTCGGCCAGCGGCACGCCGCGCGCGAGGCCGATCGAGACGGACAGCGCGGTGGTGTCCAGCAGCGCCCGCAGGCCACTGTCGCGCGTCAGGCTGAAGGCGATGCCGCGCAACGCGCCGTCATTGTCCTCCTGCATACGCAGCGTGATGCGTTGGCCCGCGATGGTGACGCGCGCCACCGCCTCGCGCACGGCATTGCGCGGGATGAGCAGCATCGGCAGCTCGGGCAAAGGCGGCGCCATCTGAGCGGGACGGGGCGCGGGTGGCGCCGGGGACGCGATGGCCACCGGAGGCGCCGCATGGAGGAAGGGCCCGACCGCGAGCAACATCGCGTGCCGCGCGTGCGGGGCCACCGGGGCGAGCAGTGCCTCGGCATTCGGTCCGGCGAGACGCGACGCGCGCGTGGGCTGGTCGCGCAACAGGCCGTTGGCGCCGAGCGCCGGGCGGATATGCCCAGCCGGCGGGGCCATGCCGCCAGTCTCGACGCCAAGTAGCGCGTCGATCGAGTCGGGCGGCGTCAGCGCCAGGATGGTGGCATGGCGCAGGCCGCGGCTGGCGACGGCGGAATCGATCGCGCGGCGCGCTGCCTCGGCTAGCCCGGGAATGGCGGTGGCCGTCGGCAGCTTCGGCCAAACCAGGCGCAAGGGTTCACGTGCGCCGAGAATGTCGGCGATGCGGCCGGACTCAGCCTCGGCCGCGCCGAGCGTGAGTGCGGCCAGCGCGGCGGCGGCCTCCCGCCCCTCCGCGCCGGCGTAGCGCAGGCCGTGCGCGGCGAGGAAACCGGCGAGGTCGGCGAAGCCGATGGCGAGGTTCGCCGCGCGGCCTTCGCCGGCGATCTCCGCAGCGAGCGTCGCGGTCGCGACCGCCTCGGCATAGGCGGTGGCGTCGAAATCACCCGCGGCGTCGAGGAAGGCCGTGAGGTTGAGGATGAAGCGCGGCGGTTCCGCACTGGTTTCGCCACGCCAGGTGGCGAGCCCGGGGGCCCCACGGCGGGTCAGCAGCAGCGCGCGTAGGGCCTCGGCGAAACCGTGGTCGGTGACGAGGCCCATGGATCGCCCGGTCTTCTCCAGGCGCCGGATCCAGCGTTCGGCCAGCCTCGGCAGGGCGACGGGGCCGCTGCCGGGCGCGATGGAGGCGAGCGCGGCGGCCGACTCCTCGGCGTTCGCCCAGGCGGCGGGCAGCGCGACGGGGCGCAAGGTGCTGTCGGGGTCCGCCGAGGCGCGCAAACGCCGCAAGGCGAGACCATCCCAAAGCGTGCCAGTGAGGTGTGCCATCGGGTGATGTTATGGCACTCGGGATGGGTGAGGGAAGCCGTATGTTGTGTTCTAAGAGTCATTTCAGCGCTTTATCTTGTGATCAAGCGAGTGTTTTTGCCCGCGACGCCTGATTGTGCGAAGCTCCCGCCATGGCCTTCCTCGATCGCTTCTTCATCCGCCTTTCGTCGCGCCGCGTCGGAGAGGATACCATCGGCAATACCTATTGGGAGTCCAAGCGCGCGCTGCGCGACGGGCGCCCTCGGCGCTTCGTGATCTACGCCGGCATCGCCGAGGCGTCGGTCGTACCGCCGCCCTGGTGGGGCTGGCTGCATCACACGACGGCGCTGCCGCTGCCCGAGGCGATGGCGTACGCGTGGCAAAAGCCGCATGTGCAGAACCAGACGGGCGGCCCGGGCGCCTATCGGCCGCAGGGTTCGGATTTGCGCCTCGGTGTGCCGGTGAGCCCCGCCGGCGCCTACCAGGCCTGGACGCCGGGCTCCTGAGCATGGCGGATCGTCGGAGTGGGTTTGAGCTTCTCGCGGGTGCGTTGATCCTGCTCGTGGCCGGTGGGTTCCTGGCCTATGCGGTCACCAATAGCGGGCGTGCGAGTGCGGCGGGCGGCTTGTCGCTGACCGCGCGTTTCGACCGTATCGATGGCCTCGCCCCGGGTGCCGATGTTCGCATCGCTGGCGTTCGCGTGGGCCGCGTGGCGGCGCAGCGGATTGACCCGGCGACCTTCCTCGCCGAGCTTACGCTGAACATCGACGCCGCCTTGCGCATCCCGAGCGACAGCTCCGCCGAGGTTACCTCGGAGGGTCTGCTGGGCGGCAAGTACGTCTCGATCGTGCCGGGCGGGGCGGACCGCGTCCTGCGCGACGGCCAGCGCATCGAGATCACCCAATCGGCGATCAGCCTCGAAAGCCTGCTGGGCCGCTTCATCTTCTCGGTGACCGAGATGAACCGTCCCGCGACCCCGACACCAGGTGAGACACCAGCACCTGCACCGGCGACGCCAAGGTGAGCCTCGACCCTCCGGCGCTCTGGCCGGGCGCGGATGGTGAGCCGGTGTCGTGCCGGGAAAAGCTGAAGACCCTCGCCGAGAACCACGCCGAGCTGGTGCAGGTGCTGCAGGATGCCTTCGAGGATGCGGTGCTGATGGGCGTCGATGAGCAGGCCATGCGCGGGGTTTTCATGGGTGTCGTGCAGGCGCTGAAGACCCCGAAGGTGGGGCGTTGAGGCGCTGGGTTTTGGTGCTGCTGCTGCTTTCCTTGCCGGCGGCCGCCGACTGGGTCCCTGCGCGGCGCGCGCAGTTGCAGGCGCTGGACAAGGTAACCGCGCGGGTCACGGTGGTGGAAGCCACCGTCGGCCAGGATGCCCGTTTTCAGACACTCACGATCCGCGTGGTGGCCTGCCATGCACGGTCCGCCGACGAGGTGCCGGACGCTGCCGCGTTCCTCGAAATCCGTGACAGCCGGCGTGACGCCACGCCGGTATTTCGCGGCTGGATGTTCGCCAACTCCCCCGGCGTGAACATGCTGGAGCACCCAGTCTACGACATCCGCGTGCTGGAGTGCCGCTAGGACGCCCCGGGGCCGCAGGCCAATCCCCCATTCTCGACCCCTGGTAGCCAAAAATAAAAGAAGGGGTCCGGGGGAATTCTTTCCCGCGGCCTTCTTGTTCGCTATCCCCCCGCCCATGAACATCACCACCGCCCGCCGCATCGTCGTGAAGATCGGCTCCGCCCTCCTGGTGGACGAAGTGACCGCCGCCCCGCGTGCGGCGTGGCTGGCCGGCGTCGCCGCTGATATCGCCGACCTGCGTGCGCGTGGCGCGGAGGTGGTGCTGGTGTCCTCCGGCGCCATTGCCCTTGCGCGGCGCGTCCTGAACCTCACCCAGCCGAAGCTGCGGCTGGAGGAGAAGCAGGCCGCCGCCGCGGTCGGCCAAATCAGGCTCGCTTCGGCCTGGTCGGCGGCGCTTGGGGCGCATGGCATCAATGCCGCGCAGATTTTGCTGACGCTCGAGGATAGCGAGGATCGCCGTCGCTACCTCAATGCGCGGGCGACGATCGGGACTCTGCTGGGCCTCGGCTGCGTGCCGGTGATCAACGAGAACGACACGGTCGCGACGGCGGAGATCCGGTTCGGCGACAATGACCGGCTGGCCGCGCGGGTGGCGGCAATGATTTCCGCCGATGTGCTGGTGCTGCTGTCGGACATCGATGGCTTGTACACCGCCGACCCGAAGCGTGATCCTTCGGCGCAGCATCTGGCGGTGGTGGAGCGGCTTACGCCGGAGATCATGGCGATGGGGGGCGATCCACCGCCTGGTTATTCCTCGGGCGGCATGCGGACCAAGCTGATCGCGGCCGAGGTCGCGACGCGGGCGGGTTGTGCGATGGCGATCGCGCTCGGGACGGTGGAGCGGCCGCTGCGGGCGCTTGCGGATGGCGGGCGCTGCACCTGGTTTTCGAGTGCGGAGGAGGGCCGTTCGGCGCGCAAGCGCTGGATCGGCGGGAGCATGGGCGCGCTCGGCGTCCTGACGATCGATGCCGGCGCGGCGCGGGCGCTGGGGCGCGGGTCCTCGCTATTGCCGGCCGGAGTTACGGCGGTGGCGGGGAGTTTTCATCGCGGCGATCCGGTGAGTATCCGCGACGCGAGCGGGACGGAGATTGCGCGCGGGCTGGTGGCCTACGACGCGGCGGATGCGGCGCGGATTGCGGGGCATCGTTCGGAGACGCTGGAGCAGATTTTGGGGTGGCGTGGGCGCGACGAGATGGTGCATCGCGACGACCTGGTGGTGAGTGGAGAGCAGCGGCCATAGGGGAGACAGCTCCTTTTCCCTCAAGCGCTGCCCTCGTGTGGCGCCTCGCTCTGACTGCTAGCGGCCATCACTTCGTCACACTACACGAGACGCGCACCATTTTTCGAGCCGTTGATCGTTTGGAGACGTTTCGCGTCCATACCATGAGACAGACGTAAGCGTTCTGTTTCCTGGAGCCGATGCATGTCGCTCACCCCCGACGCCTTCCTCGCCATCCTCGCGGGCGTGGTCATCGGCGCGGCTGGATTGGTGCCGCTGCTGTGGCGCCAACGATCCCGGATGCGCGCGCTGGTCGCGCAAAGCCGCGAGCTGATCGCCCGCGCCAGGACGGACGCGCTGACCGGGCTCCCCGGTCGTGCGGCGTTCGAGGAGCACCTGCGCATGACCCTGTCGCGCGCCCGGCGCGGCGGTAGCCAGGTGGCGGTCCTGGTGGTCGAGCTGGAGGATCTGCGTGCCATCAACCAGGAGCTTGGCAGCGCCGCGGGCGACCAGCTTCTGCGCATGGTGGCGGAGCGCCTCGGCCTCGGCCTGCGGCTGGAGGACCAGGTGGCGCGCATCGCCAGCGGCGGTTTCGCCGTGCTGCAGGATGGCGGCGACCAGCCCGAGGCGGCGGCGCGGATGGCGCGGCGCCTGGCCTCACTGTTGGCGGCGCCTTACACGCTGAGAGGCCAGCCGGTGCCCTGCGCCACGGCCATCGGAGTCGTCGTCGGCGACCCGATGGAAGCGACGGCCGATTCGCTCATGCGCAGCGCCGAACTGGCGCTGGCCCGCGCCCGCGCCGAGGGCAAGGGCATCGCGTTTCTCGATCCGGTGATGGATGGGGCCCTGCAAGGCAAGCGCCAGCTGGAGGTCGAGCTGCGCGAGTCCGCCGCGCTCAAGGCGATGACCCTGCACTGGCAGCCCGTGTTTTCCCTGCCTGGGCGTTGCCTCCTGGGCTGCGAGGCGCTGCTGCGGTGGCAGCACCCGACGCGCGGCCTGTTGCCGGCCGCCGAGTTCATGACGATCGCCGAGGCGACGGGGCTGATCGTGCCGCTGTGCCGCTGGACGCTGCACGTCGCCTGCCGCGAGGCCGCGAACTGGCCGACGCCGCTCTCGGTCGCGGTCAATATCGCCCCCACTCAGTTCGGCCATGACGACGTGGTGGCCGCGGTGCGGGACGCGCTGGCCTCGAGTGGCCTCGCGCCGGAGAGGCTGGAGCTCGAGGTCACCGAGGGCCTGCTGGCGCGGAACACGGGCATCGTGCTCAGCCAGATCGAGGGGCTGAGGGCGCTCGGGGTGAAGGTGGTGCTGGACGATTTTGGCGCCGGCGCGGCCTCGCTCGCGCATTTGATGCGCTTTCCCCTCGACCGGCTGAAGCTGGACCGCGGCTTCACCGCCACGCTCGCGACCGATGAACGGGCCCTCGCGGTGACCGAGGCGGTCTGCGCGCTCAGCCGGCGCCTGGGGATCGAGGCCTGTGCGAGTGGCGTGGAGACGGAGGCGGAGCTCGCGCGGTTGTCCGCGCTTGGCTTTGGCCGGGCGCAGGGCTTTTTGCTCGGCCACCCACAACCAGCTGCCGCGCTGTGTGACCTGATGCGAGCCGGCGCGACGCGCGCACCGTTGGGCGATGTCACTGCGGCGTAGTCAGCGGTCTTGCGGGCGTGGCGCTTTTGCGTCTGGTCCGGGCAAGCACGGCTACAATCTCGCCCCGGCGCGCAGGTGCCGTGCATCGAAGCCGGTGGCAGCCTCTGCATGCGCGGCTATAGTGCCGGGATGAACGCCGCGACCGATCTTGCCTCCGCCGAACTGGCCGTGGCTTCCCTCAACGAGGCAGCCGTCGCCGCGCGCACGGCCGCCGTGGCCCTGGCCGCCGCGCCACGGCAGCGCAAGGACGCAGCGCTGCTGGCCGCCGCGGCCGCCATACGTGTCCGCGCACTGTCAATCCTGGCCGCCAATGCCGAGGACCTGGCCGAGGCCGAGGGGCTCACCGCGGCCTTCCATGATCGCCTAGCGCTGACGCCGGCGCGGGTCGAGGCGATGGCGTGCGGGCTGGAGGAAATCGCAGCGCTCGAGGATCCTACGGGACGCGTGATTACGGAATGGACGCGCCCCAACGGGCTGGTGATCCGCCGCGTGGCGCAGCCGATCGGCGTCATCGGCATGATCTTCGAGAGCCGCCCGAACGTGCTCGCCGATGCTGGGGCGCTCTGCCTCAAGTCCGGCAACGCCGTCATCCTGCGTGGTGGGCGGGAAAGCCTGCGCTCGGTCGCGGCCATCCATGCGGCGTTGCTCGATGGCCTGGCCGCCGCGGGATTGCCGGCCACCGCCATCCAAGTCGCGCCGAATGCCGACCGCAGCTTCGTCGCGGCCATGCTCAAGGCGGCTGGGCTGATCGACCTCATCATCCCACGCGGGGGCAAGTCGCTGGTCGAGCGTGTGCAGCAGGAAAGCCGGGTGCCGGTGCTCGCCCATGCCGAGGGCCTTTGCCACACCTACGTCCATGAGGCGGCCGATCATGAAATGGCCCGCAGCGTGCTGGCGGACGCCAAGCTGCGCCGCATCGGCGTCTGCGGGGCGACCGAAACGCTGCTGATCGATGCCGCGATCGCGCCGGTCCTGCTGCCGGTTTTGATCGCCGACCTCGCCGTCCGCGGCTGCCGCTTCCACGCCGATGCACAGGCGCGGGCGATCTGCCCGGAGCTGCCGCCCGCGACCGAGGAGGACTTCCACACGGAATGGCTCGACCGCGTGCTGAACGTCGCGGTGGTCGATGGGGTGGACGGCTCGCTGGCGCATATCCGCCGCTACGGCACGGAGCACACCGAGGCAATCATCACCGAGGATGCGGCGGCGGCGACACGGTTCCTGGCTGGACTGTCCTCCGCGGTCGGCATGTGGAACGCGTCGACGCAGTTCTGCGATGGCGGCGAGTTCGGCTTCGGCGCCGAGATCGGCATCGCGACGGGACGAGTGCACGCGCGCGGCCCGGTCGGGCTGGAGCAGCTCTGCACCTATCGCTACCACGTTATCGGAACGGGGCAGGTGCGGGGTTAGCCCGCTTCTGCCCTCAACCCTGGAAAGCACATCAAACTGCGGGTCGCCCGACTGACGGGGCGCCGCCGGCAGTCCGGTGAAGGCAAGCGCGCGAGGCGTGCGCCCACCGTTTGAGGGCGAAAAAGCTCTATCTCGCGCCGACGCCACATTCGCGGAGTACCGAACTCGCGTCCCCACGCGCGTCGTTGGCGACGCGCGCAACGCGGAGCGAATCTTGCGTCGGCAGGGCGCGGATCACGCAGGCGGTCAGCGCCTGCGCGCCGATGCCAAGGCCGCAGGTCGAGGCCGCGCTGCCGACGCGTTGGCAAAAGGCGCGACGCTGCTCCGGCGTCTGCGTCGTCAACGCGCCGGTGCTCGGCGCCTGGCCACCGAGACTGGGAAGGCTCGGGACGCTGAACTGGGCAAAAGCCGGGCCGGCGGCGAGCAGCAGGCCAACGGCGAGGGCCATGATGGGGCGCATTGTGAGTTTCCTGTTCTGCCGCGCTCGCGTATCACCCGCGCCATGACGATTGCCACCTCCATTCCGCGCGCGGCGCTGGTGACCGGCGCGGCGAAACGGCTCGGCCACGCGATGGCGATGGCGCTCGCCGGGCAGGGGTTCGACATAGCGGTGCACTACGCCGGCAGCGCCGAGGCGGCGGAGGAAACGGCGGCCGCCATCCGCGCTCTCGGCCGCCAAGCCACCGTGCTGCGCGCCGACCTCTCGGTGGAAACCGAGGTCGAGGGCCTTGTCGCAGCGGCGACGGCGGCGCTCGGACCCCTTGGTGTGCTTGTGAACAACGCCTCGACCTTCGAGCGCGATGAGTGGCACGACGCGACGCGCGAGAGCTGGGATCGCCATATGGAGCCGAACCTGCGCGCCCCCTTCCTGCTCACCCAGCGCTTCGCGGCCGCCTTGCCGACGCCGGCCAAGGGCGTGGTGGTGAACATGATCGATCAGCGCGTCTGGTCGCTGACGCCACACTTCATGTCCTACACGCTGTCAAAGGCCGGACTCTGGGCGATGACGCAGACCATGGCGCTGGCGCTGGCGCCACGCATCCGCGTGAACGCGATCGGGCCCGGGCCGGCGCTGCCGAGCCCGCGCCAGAGCCAGGCGCAGTTCGACCGCCAGGGGGCATCCACCCCGCTGGGGCGCGGCACCTCGCCGGAGGAGATCGTCGTCGCCCTGCTCGCGATCCTGGGGCTGCCGGCGATGACGGGGCAGATGATCGCGCTCGATGGCGGGCAGCATCTGCAATGGGGCGCCTCGGCCGGAGAGGCACCCTCGGAATGACCGGATTCGCGCCCGATGCCGCTCTGGGGTTGCGCAAAGTCTTCTTGCGCGGGCTGGAGGTATATGCCCGCCTCGGCGTTCACGCGCACGAGAAGTCGGCGCCGCAACGGGTGATCATCGGGATCGAATTGGCGGTAGAAGACGCAGATGTGATCGACGGTATTGGCCCCGACCACCTCAGCCGCGTCGTTGACTATGAACAGGTTGTGAAGGCCGCCCGACGCATCGCGGGGGGCGAACATGTCCTTCTCGTAGAGACGCTCGCCGAACGAATTGCTTTGGCAGCCCTGATGGATACGCGCGTTGTCTGGGCGCGCGTGCAGGTTGAAAAGCCGGATGCCTTCCCCGATGTGGCTTCAGTCGGCGTGGTTGTCGAACGAAACCGAACCGCTCGATGAGATTTTTGACAGAATCGAAGGCGGGCGCACCAAAACTTGTCCACCGCGGTGACGGCCAGGCCACAGATTCGTAACACGATAGGAGAAAACTAGGACTTGACGCCGGCGCCCGACGCGCGGGGGGACGAATTAGGAACAAAATCAATAACTTAAGTTTCAAAACGTGATTGGCATAATTCTTAAGCAATTTTGTGCGAGCCGGCCTGCAAGCTGCCTTTGCGGCCGAGATACCCAGCCTGCTCCACAGATTTATCCACAGGCGGAAAGGTAGCGATGGATGCCGTGCGGCACGACGCGAGCGTCGCTTCACCTGGCGTGCATGACGCCCACGCGTGGTATAAGGCCGCCCCATGCCTGATACCCCCGAGAGCGCGGCCGGACCTTCGGGCCTGGCCATCATCGAAACCGCCCTGACGACACTCCCGCTCTCGCCTGGTGTGTATCGCATGCTTGATGCCAAGGGCGATGCCCTTTATGTAGGCAAGGCGCGATCGCTCAAGAAGCGCGTCCACAACTACACCCAGGTCGCCCGCCTGCCCGAACGGTTGCGGCGCATGGTCTTCGAGACGCGGCAGTTGGAGGTGATCACCACCGCCAGCGAGGCGGAAGCGCTGCTGCTCGAAGCCAACCTCATCAAGAAGCTGCGGCCGCGCTACAACATCGTGCTCCGCGACGACAAGTCATACCCGTGGCTTGTGCTGACCGAAGACCATCCCTACCCGCAGATCGCCAAGCACCGGGGCGAGCGGCGCAAGGGGGCCAGCTACTGGGGCCCCTTCGCCAGCGCCTGGGCGGTGAATCAGACGCTGACTGCCCTGCAGCGCGTGTTCCTGCTGCGCTCCTGCCGCGACACGGTTTTCGACACCCGCCAGCGCCCCTGCCTGCTGCATCAGATCCGCCGCTGCTCGGCACCCTGCGTCGAACGCATCTCGCGCGAGGATTACGGGGAACTCGTGAACGAGGCGAAGCAGTTCCTCTCGGGCGAGGTGCCGACGATCCAGAAGCGCCTCGCCGCCGAGATGGAAGTTGCCGCCGAGGCGCTGGAGTTCGAGCGCGCCGCCTCGATCCGCGACCGCATCCGCGGGCTCACGCATATCCAGGGCCGTGACCGCATCAATATCGACGGCGTGCAGGATGCTGATGTGATCGCGCTGCACCGCATCGCCGGGCAGTCCTGCGTGCAGGTGTTTTTCTTCCGAGGCGGCCGCAACAACGGCAACCGCCCCTACTTCCTGAGCCACGCCAAGGACGACCAGAGCCCCGAGGATGTGATGGCCAGCTTCCTCGGCCAGCTCTACGACGACCTGCCGCCGCCGCCGCTGCTGCTGCTCAGCCATGAACCCACGGAATGCCCGCTGATCGCCGAGGCGCTCGCACTCAAGGCCGGCCGCCGTGTCGAACTGCACCGGCCTCAGCGCGGCGAGAAGCGCGCGATCGTCGAGCATGCCGCGACCAACGCGCGCGAGGCGCTGGAGCGCAAATTCGCTGAGGGTACCGCGCAGGAAGCGCTGCTCGCCGGCGTGGCCACGCTGTTCGACCTGCCGGAGGCACCGCAACGCATCGAGGTCTACGACAACAGCCACATCCAGGGCACGCATGCCTATGGAGTGATGATCGCGGCCGGGCCGCCTGGCTTCCTCAAGCAGGCGTACCGGAAGTTCGCGATCAAGGGCGACATGGCCCCGGGCGACGATTTCGCGATGATGCGCGAGGTCTTCGAGCGCCGTTTTGGCCGCGCCATGCGCGAGGACCCTTCGCGCACCTCCGGCACCTGGCCCGACCTGGTGATCATCGATGGCGGCGCCGGACAGCTTTCGGCCGCGCGATCGGTGATGGCCGAACTCGGCGTCCACGACATCCCGCTCATTGCCGCGGCCAAGGGGCCCGACCGTGACGCCGGTCGGGAGTGGTTCCACAGCGCGGGCAAGCCGCCCTTCCAGCTGCCGCCGCGCGACCCGGTCCTGTATTATCTGCAGCGGCTGCGCGACGAAGCACACCGCTTCGCCATCACGACGCACCGCGCCGGCCGCTCCAAAGCGATCACGAAATCCGAGCTGGACGAGATCCCCGGCATCGGCACCGCGATCAAGCGGCGGCTGCTCAATCACTTCGGCTCGGCGCGCGGCGTGCGGCAGGCGGGTGCCGACGATCTTGCCAACTGCCCCGGCATCGGCCCGGGGATGGCGCGGCGCATCCACGAGCATTTCCACCCTGGAGCGGCGACCGGTAGAGTGGCGCAGGGCTGAGAACTGAGCATGCTGACCGACCTGCCGAACCTGCTGACGATGTCGCGCATCGCCGCGATCCCGCTCCTCATGCTGGCCGCCGCAATCGGCGATCCGTGGTCGGACATGGCTGCCTGCGTGGTGTTCGCCGTGGCCGGCATCACCGACTACTTCGACGGCAAGATCGCCCGTGACCGGCAGATGACCTCGGATTTCGGCCGCATGCTGGACCCCATTGCGGACAAGCTCCTGGTCGGCGCCGCGCTCATGCTGCTGGCTGGCATGGGGCGCCTGTCGGGGATCGGCCTGCTGCCCGCGATCATCATCCTGCTGCGGGAGATCCTGGTCTCCGGCCTGCGCGAATACCTGGCGGGCCTGCGAGCGGGCTTGCCGGTGACGCGGCTGGCCAAATGGAAGACCGGCTTTCAGATGGGGGCGCTCGGCACGCTGCTGGCCGGCGACACCGGCGCCCGCGTCATCGGCCTGGGCTTCCTGCCGGTTTCGTTGATCGGCGAGGTCATGCTCTGGGTGGCCGCCGTTCTGACCCTGGTGACCGGTTGGGAATACCTCCATGTCGGCCTGCGCCATGCCGGCGCGGCAGATGCTGCGCGCGCGGCGACGGCGGCTGAAAACAACACCGTGCTGCGGCCTTGAGACGGCGCCGTTCCGGACGCATCTTCCGGACGAACATGAATGGAGTGCCGATCATGCGCCACGTACCCACGGCCTTCGGCCTGCCGGCCGCCTCCCTCGCCCTGCTGCTGGTCCTACCCGGCTGCGAAAGCTCCTGGGGGCCATCCTTCAACATGTCGAGCCGGCCGGACGCGCCGGGCGACAGCCTCACCATCCGTCGGGTAATGGGCGACACTGCCTCCATCGAGCGAGTGGACAACGACGCAGCACTCGGCTGGGTCGGGCCGGAAGCACCGCGGAGTACGCTCGGCAACCCCGATGAGGCGGTGCGCAACATTCCTGAATACCGGCCGGTACCGCGCCCGAACCTGGAAAGCGATGTGCGGCCGCGCGGGAGCGCCACGCCGCCGCCGCCCTCCACGATCCGGGAATCGCGCATTCCTGGGCCCGCCAGGGTCGATGCTTTCGCGCCGCCCGCCGCGGTAACCGGAACCCCGGACCCGAACCGCCCCGGCCAGATCATCGCGGTGCCTGGCGGTCCCCCGGCAGTGCTCGGTGTGGGCAGCGGCGGCCAGACACCCTATACGCGCGCCGGCCAGCCAGGTGGCGTGGCGGTGGACAATGGCGCCGGCGCTGTCACGCTGCTCGGCAGCGATGGCAGCATCCGCGTCGTGCCGCGCTGATGCGCATCCTCTACTTCGCCGGGCTGCGTCAGCGGATCGGCGTGGCCGAGGAGGACGTGTTGCCGCCGCAGGATGTGCGCGATGTGGCTGGGCTGATTGCCTGGCTGCGCACGCAAAGCCCGGCGCATGAGGCGGCGTTCGCCGGCACCAGCCGGGTTCGCGCCGCGGTGAACCAGGATTTCGCGGCGCCCGGCGACCCGGTCGGCGCGGGAGACGAGGTCGCGTTCTTCCCGCCGGTGACCGGTGGCTGACATGGTTTTGCGTGTGCGCGTGCAAGCGGCGAGCTTCGACCTGGCCGCCGAGATGGCCGAGCTCACCGGCGAGCGCACCGATGTTGGTGCCGTCGCGAGCTTCTGCGGGTTTTGCCGCGCCGATGATGGGCTGACCGCGCTGGAGCTCGAGCACTATCCTGGCATGACCGAGCGCGCGATCGAGCGGATCGCCGCCGAAGCGAGCGAGCGTTGGCCGCTCTCCGGCTGCACGGTCATCCACCGGGTGGGCAGCATCCCGCCGGGCGCGCCGATTGTGCTGGTGCTCACCGCATCGTCGCATCGTGTCGCAGCGCTCGAGGCCTGCGCCTTCCTGATCGACTGGCTGAAAACCCGCGCGCCGTTCTGGAAACGGGAGGTGTTCGCCGACGGAAGCAGCCGCTGGGTGGAGGCGAAGAGCCAGGATGACGCCGCCGCCGCCCGATGGGAGAAGGCATGACGCCGGAAGGCTTTTCGCGCATTGAGTTGCCCTGCCGCGATGTCCAGCGCCAGCGCGAATTCTATGCGGGGGTGATGACGCTGAAGCTTCTCGGCCCTGGTGGGCTGGCCTTCGACCTTGGCGGGGTGGCGCTGGTGCTCCGCGCGCGCGGCGACGCGCTGTTTCCGGAAGCGGGCGGGCCGGGCGCCATGCTCGCCTTCGCGGTGCCCCCGGAGGAGCTGGACCGTTGGCATCGCCGGTTGATGATGAAGCGCGCCGCAATCCTGGCGGCACCGCATGATCTTGCCGATGGCCGGCGCGCCCTGCATTGCGCCGATGCCGAGGGCAATGTGATCGAGATTTTCTGCGGGACGGGTAGCGGCGGGTGAACGCTGCCGCATGCCGGTACGCATCTGGTGCAGGCGCGCGGCGACACACCGCAGTCGCATGAACGATCCACGCGACCGGGACGCGCGCGTACGCTTTCGAGTACGCAATTCATGAGCGTCGCAGGGCCCTCACCGCGGTGAACGGCACGACGCACGGGCGGACGCAAGTGCGAAGCGCCGGGGCCGCGCTGCTGACGATTGCCGCCGGCGCGGTGTTGCTCGCCTGGCCAGCCTTCCTCAATGGCTACCCACTGCTGTTCAGCGACACCGGTGCTTTCCTGGCGCAGACGCTCGTGCCGTTGATGATCTGGGACAAGCCGTGGATCTACGGGCCTTTGCTGCACGTTTTCCATTGGCGGATGTCGCTCTGGCTACCACTGGCGGCGCAGACCCTGATGGTGTCGCATCTGCTCTGGTTGGTGCTGCGCGTGGTGCGCGGACAGGCGGGACTGGCTTGGCACCTGGCAGTCTGTGCCGGCGTGGCGGCGCTGACCACCGCACCCTTCACCATCGCGCTGCTGATGCCGGATGTCTTCGCGCCGGTGGTGGTCCTCGCGATGGTCCTGCTGGGGTTTGGGCGCGCGTCGCTGTCGCGCGGCGAGACGCTGTGGCTGATGCTTCTCGCCACGCTGGGGATTGCAGTGCACCTGTCGCATCTGCCGTTGGCCTGGGCGTTGCTCGTGGTGGGCGGGCTGTTGGCACGACGCTGGAGGCCGGTGCTGCGCATGGCGGCGCCGCTGGCCGGTGCAGTGCTGCTCCTGCTGGTGACCAATGCGGTGGGTCATGGCCGCATCTCGCTCTCCCCGCATGGCGCCACCTTCCTGCTGGCGCGGCTGCAGGAGGACGGCCCCGCCACGCGCACGCTGCAGGCGGAATGCCCGGCGCGCGGCTGGTATTTGTGCGGCTTCGTGGATCGCCTGCCAATGGACAGCGACACCTTCCTCTGGGCGCCCGACAGCCCCGTGAACCGCGATGCGGCGGGACAGCCGCGCTTCCTCGGCGGCGCGCTGCTTTCGGATGAGGCGGGCGCCATCGTGGCCGAAACCTTGCGGCGGGAACCCTTCGCAGTGGCAATGGCGATGGCGCGCAACGCGGCGGCGCAGCTGCTGATGGCAGGCGCCGGGGACACGCTCGCGAATGACCACCTGCCGGCGGCGGTGGGGGTTCGCATCGACGAATATTTCTCGGCCGCGGAGGCCGCCCGCTTCGCCGGCTCGCTGCAAATGCGGGGAGTCCTGCCCGCCGCCGTGGCCTCCGCGCTGTGGGTGCATGTGCCGGTGCTCATCCTGGGCGCGGTGCTGTGCCTGGCCGCGCTGTGGCGGAATCCGCGGGCCGAAACGCGTGCGTTGGTGCTGCTGGTGCTGGTGGGTGCGGCGGCCAACGCGCTCGCCACCGGCGGCCTGTCGAAGCCGCACCAACGCTACGAGGCGCGCATTCTGTGGCTGGTGCCGTTCGCGGGGGCGCTCGTGCTCGCCGGCACCCGCAGGCGCGCTTGAGGGTGTCTGTTTGGGGTCGATGTGCGTGCCAAAGCTGTCGCCGGCAGGCACAGCGATGATGACGGCGAGGTCTTGCACCCCGCCCCTCATGAACGCCCTGTCGATCCTGCTGGGGGCGGCGCTGCTCGGGTGGCCCGCCTTCCTCAATGGCTATCCGCTGGTGTTCATCGACACCGTCTCCTACCTGGAACACACGATCCTATGGGCACTGCCCTGGGACAAGGCGCCCGCCTACGGCCCATTTCTGCATGCGTTCCATTGGCGTGCGACTCTGTGGTTAGCGCTGGCCGCGCAGTTGGCGCTGGTCTCCTGGATGCTGTGGCTGACCCAACGCGCCGCGCTCGGCACCGCACGCGCCTTGGTCCATCTGGTACTCTGCATGGTGCTGGCGGCGCTGACGGCGCTGCCATGGTTTGCGGCGACACTGATGCCGGATGTGCTCGCCGGCGTCGCCGCGCTGGCCATCTTCCTGCTGGGCTTCGGTGCCCATCGCCTGACGCGCATCGAGCGGGTGGCCGTGACCTTCGTGGGTGTCTTCGCCGTGGCAGCGCACCTTTCGCACCTGGTCATCGCGCTGGCGGTCGTGGCGCTGGTGGTCCTGCTGCGCCGGCGCTTGGCACCCGTGCTGCGGGCCGTGTCGGTGCCGGCCCTGGCAATCCTGGTGCTGCTCGGCGTGAACCTCGCCGATTCAGGCCGCGCCACGCTGTCGCAGAACGGCGCCATCTTCCTGCTTGCGCGGTTGCAGGCGGATGGGCCGGCGGTCGAGACGCTCCGCGCGCGCTGCCCGGCGGCGGGCTGGTACCTTTGCGGCTTCATCGATCGCCTGCCGATGGATAGCGACGCCTTCCTCTGGTCGCCCGACAGCCCCGTCTCACGCGATGCCTCCGGCGCGGCGCGCTTCATGGGCAGCGTGGCACTCGCCCCCGAGGCCGGAGCGATCCTGCGCGCGACCTTCATCGAGCGACCGCTCGCCGTGCTGCGCGCGATGCTGGGCAATACAGTGCTGCAACTGGCCCAGTTCCGTGTCGGCGACACGCTCGGAAACGAACATCTCGAGCTCAGCGCACGCCGCATGATCCGGGACGGCTTTGCGCCGCGCGAACTCGCCGCCTTCGATGCCGGGTTGCAGATGCGCGGCCTACTGCCGGCCGCCGCCGCGCCCTTCCTATGGCCGCACCTTCCGGTGCTGGTGCTGGTGCTGGTGGTCGCACTGGTGGGGCTGGTGCGCGGCAGCCCGGAGCAGCGCGGGCTGGTGCTGGTCGCCCTATGCGCGGTCGCAGCCAATTCCTTTGCTACAGGGGCGCTGTCTGCCCCGCATGACCGCTACGGCGCCCGCATCATCTGGCTGCTGCCGCTGGCGGCAATGCTGGTGCTGCCGCGTCAGGTCGCTGGGGGAGTGGTCATGCCCAGACGCAGCGGCACGGGCCAGATCTCGCGCATGGTGCGCAGCCGCTCGAACCCCGCCTCGACGTAGTTGGGCAGGGCACGCGGATGGTCCGCCGTGCAGGTGTTCACGGTCACGTAGCGCGGCTTTTCCGCCCAGGCGGTGTCGATCGCCTGGCGCAAAAACGGCTTGCCCACACCCTTGCCGATGACATGAGGCATCAGCCCAAAATAAGCGAGGTTCACGGCATCCGGTAGCCGCCGCTCCAGCTCATAGAACCCGATCGGCTCGCCGTCCGCATAGAGGCCATGGATCGACACGCGCGGCGGCGCGATCGTGCGCTCCAGCTCCGGCTGGCTCAGCGTGCGTCGCATCCACCACAGCCACGGCCCACCCACCGCGTCATAGAGGTAGCGGTAGAAACCCGCCGAGCAGTGCCTGATGCGCACCACCTGCAGACCCTCGGGCACCGCCAGCGCGGGTGCGGCGGGCGGTGCCTCCATGCGGAGGAAGGTGACGTCCACCGCCACCTCCACCACCGGCTCGGCCATCAGCGTGGACATCAGTTGTCCAGGAACGAGCGCAGCTTCCGCGACCGGCTCGGGTGCTTCAGCTTGCGAAGCGCCTTGGCCTCGATCTGACGGATACGCTCGCGCGTCACGTTGAACTGCTGGCCGACTTCCTCAAGCGTGTGGTCGGTGTTCATGCCGATGCCGAAGCGCATCCGCAGCACCCGCTCCTCACGTGGCGTGAGGCTCGCCAGCACGCGCGTGGTCGCCTCGCGCAGGTTGGACTGGATCGCGGCATCGAGCGGGATGATCGCGTTCTTGTCCTCGATGAAGTCGCCGAGGTGGCTGTCCTCCTCGTCGCCGATCGGCGTCTCGAGGCTGATCGGCTCCTTGGCGATCTTCAGCACCTTGCGGACCTTCTCCAACGGCATCCCCAGCTTTTCGGCCAGTTCTTCGGGTTGGGGCTCGCGGCCGATCTCGTGCAGCATCTGGCGCGAGGTGCGGACCAGCTTGTTGATCGTCTCGATCATGTGGACGGGGATGCGGATGGTGCGCGCCTGGTCGGCGATGGAGCGCGTGATCGCCTGGCGGATCCACCAGGTCGCGTAGGTCGAGAACTTATAGCCACGGCGGTACTCGAACTTATCGACCGCCTTCATCAGCCCGATGTTCCCCTCCTGGATCAGGTCGAGGAACTGCAGGCCGCGATTGGTGTATTTCTTGGCGATGGAGATCACGAGGCGCAGGTTGGCCTCGATCATCTCCTTCTTCGCCTGGGTCATGTCGCGCTCGCCGCGGCCGACCGTCGCATAGACGCGCTTGAACTCGCTCACCGGCAGGCCGGTCTCCTGCGCCACGATGGTGATCTTGCCGCGGATCACCTCGACATCATCCTGGTGCTTGGCGATGAAGGTCTTCCAGCCCTTGGCCGGCAGCTTGCCGAGGCGCTCGAACAAAGACGGGTCCAGCTCGGCGCCCTTCCAATGGGCGAGGAACTCGTCGCGCTTCACCTTCGAGCCATCGGCCAGCCGCATCACCTGGCCTTCGAGGGCCACGAGCTTGCGGTTGAGGCCCTTGAGCTGGTCCACCAGCTCCTCGATGCGGTTGTTGTGCAGGTGGACCTTCTCGACGAGCGCCACCAGCTCGCGGCGCTGCTTCTCGTAGGTCTTCTCGCCGCGCGTCGCATACTCCTCGCCGGCGGTATAGGCCTCCATCCGCTTGGCGGTCATCTTATGGAGCTTGGTGTAGTTCGCCTCGATCGCCTCGAAGGCGGCCAACGCTTCCGGCTTCAGCTTCTCCTCAAGGCCCGAGAGCGAAAGGCCCATGCCCTCGCCTTCCTCGCCATCCTCGAACTCCTCTTCGGCGGCGGCGGCGGTGGCCGTCCCGTCGGGGCTGTTCGCGGATTGGGTGGCTTCGAGGTCGATGACGTCGCGGAGCAGCATCTTGCCGTCCTTGACGGCCTCATGCCAGCGCAGGATGGCCTGGAAGGTCAGCGGGCTCTCGCAGAGCCCGCCGATCATCATGTCGCGGCCGGCCTCGATGCGCTTGGCGATCGCGATCTCGCCCTCGCGCGAGAGCAGCTCGACGCTGCCCATCTCGCGCAGGTACATGCGCACCGGGTCGTCGGTGCGGCCGAGGGTTTCCTCATCGACGTTGCCGCCGGATTCCTCTTCCTCGTCGTCCTTCTTTTCCGGCTTGGCGACGGGCGCGTCGCCTTCCTCGGTCTCCTCGGACTCCACGACGTTCACGCCCACTTCGCTGAGCATGGCCATGGTGTCCTCGATCAGCTCGGAGGAAACCTGTTCGGAGGGCAGCGCGGCGTTGAGCTCATCGACCGTGACGTAGCCACGCTCCTTGCCGCGGGCGACCAGCTTCTTGACGGCGGCGGACTGGATGTCGAGCAGGACTCCCTCGACCACTTCCTCGCGTGCTTCCGCCGTATCGCCCGCAACCTTGCTTGCCGCCATGCCCTGACCGCTCCAATCTCTATGCGCCGGGCCCGCAGGCTCAGCGAAAATGTGTCTACTAGGCGAAAGAGCCGTCGCCCTCCGCCGTGTCCGCTTCGCCACGGCGCTGCGCCGCCAGAGCCTCGGTGAGGCGTTGCAAGCGCAGTGCCGCCCCGGGGTCGTTGGTCTCAACCCAGTCGCGCTCGGCGGCGCGCTGGTCGTCTATCAAGGCTGCCTCACCACGGAGGCGGATGAAGAAGTGCCACCACCCGTTTTCGGCGTCGCCAGGCTGGGTATTCGGCTGCGCTGCCTGCGGGAGGCCCTCGGGCCGCATCGCCCAGGCCAGCGCATCATTTTCCCCAGTCTGGGCGAGGTGGGCGATGAGCGAGGCAGAGTCAAGCGCATGGGGGCCAGAAAGCCACGATGCGAAGGCATTTTGCAGCCGCGTGGCCGGGCCGCCAGGAAGTTCGAGGCTGCCCAGCGCCTCCTCCACCTGCGGGATGAGCCAGGGATTGGCGATCAGGATGGTGAGCGCGCAGCGCGCCGCATCCTCCCGCGCGGCCAATGGATCGGGCGCGCGGCGGGTGATGCGGGGCGGCGGCGGCTTGCTCCCGGGGCGGGGCCGTGCGGCGAAGAAGCGTTCCAGCAGTGTGCGGCGGTATTCGCCGGCGAGTGTCTTGTCCGGGATCGTGCGCGCCGCTTCCTCCAGCTTGTGGCGCAGCGCCGCGCGTGCCTCCGGCGTCGTCGGCTGGGTGTTGCCGGCGATCAGCGTGTACAGCGCCTCGGACAGTGGCTGGGCAGCGTCGAGCACCGCCTGGAAGCCGCGCGCGCCGGATTTGGCGATCAGCGTGTCCGGGTCCTCGCCGCCTGGCAGGGTGGCGAGGCGCAGGGTGCGCTCGGGTGCAAGCTGGGCGAGGGCCAGCATCGCCACGCGCGCCGCCGCCCGGCCGCCGGCCGCATCGCCATCGAAGCAAAGCACCGGTTCGGGGTGCAGGTGCCAGAGCTCCTGCAGCTGCTCCTCGGTGAGTGCGGTGCCGAGCGGCGCCACCGCGCCCCCGAACCCCGCCTGGTGCAGCGCGATCACGTCCATGTAGCCCTCGGCGGCCAGCACGCGGGCGCCGCGGAAGGCGGCTTCCTTGGCGCGGTCGAGGTTGTAGAGCGCGCGCCGCTTGGAAAACAGCGGGGTCTCCGGGCTGTTCACGTATTTGGGCTGGCCGTCGCCGAGGATGCGGCCACCGAAGGCGATGGTGCGCCCACGCCGGTCGCGGATCGGGAACATCACCCGGTTGAAGAAGAAGTCGCGCGGGGCCTCGCCTCGGTCCCCCTCGCGCACCAGCCCGGCTTCGAGGAGCTGCGAGGCGCTGACGCCCTCGGGCGTGAGGTCGCCGGCGATGGCACCGCGGGTGCCGGAGGCCCAGCCTATGCCGAATTCGCGGATCGTCTCCGGCGTCAGGCCGCGCCGCAGGAGGTAGTCGAGCGCAGGCCGTCCTTCGGGCAAATGCAGGCGGCGGATGAAGGAGGCCTCGGCACTCGCCATGACGGCGTGCAGGTCGCGCGCGGTGCGATCCCGCGCGGCGGCTTGTGGCGTCGGTTTGGGGACTTCGAGCCCCGCCTCGCCGGCCAGGCGCTCGACGGCTTCCATGAAGCCCGCACCTTCGGATTGCATGACGAAGGACACAGCATCGCCATGCGCGCCGCAGCCGAAGCAGTGATAGTGATCGTCATAGACGTAGAAGGAGGGCGACTTCTCGTTGTGAAAGGGGCAGCACCCCTTCCAGTTGCGCCCGGATTTCGTAAGCCGCGTCCGTCGCCCGACCAGCGAGGCGATCGGCGTCCTGACCCGCAGCTCATCAAGGAAATTCGGAGAAAGCGCCATCGCGTCTGTCTATACCGCCTGGGTGCCCCTTCCGGGGCGGTACCAACGGATAAAAATAAAAGATTAGGGGTCCGGGGGAAATTCCTTTCCCCCGCCCTTTCTTGTCCGCAGGCTTGCCGCAATCTAAAAGCCCCGCTCAACTCCCGATGCACAGGTCCCCGCCATGGCCGCCTATCAATATGCCTACGTCATGAAGAACTTGACCAAGTCCTACCCGGGCGGACGCGAGGTCTTCAAGGGCATCACCCTCTCGTTCCTCCCCGACGTGAAGATCGGCGTGCTCGGTCCCAACGGCGCCGGCAAGTCCACGCTCATGCGCATCATGGCCGGCCAGGACACCGAGTTCGGCGGCGAGGCCTGGGCGGCGGAGGGCGTGCGCGTCGGCTACCTGCCGCAGGAGCCGCACCTCGACCCGACCAAGACCGTGGGCGAAAACGTCATGGACGCCTTCGCCGACCTCATGGGGTGGCTCACGCGCTTCAACGCCATCTCCGAAGAGTTCGCCCATGAGATGACCGAGGAGAAGATGAACACCCTCCTCACCGAGCAGTCCGCCCTGCAGGAGAAGATCGACGCCGCGAATGGCTGGGAGCTGGAGCGCACGGTGGACATCGCGCTCGACGCGCTGCGCTGCCCGCCCTTCGACAGCCCGGTGGCGACACTTTCAGGCGGCGAGCGCCGGCGCGTGGCGCTGTGTAAGCTGCTGCTCGAAAAGCCGGAAATGCTGCTTCTCGACGAGCCGACCAACCACCTCGACGCCGAGAGCGTGGCCTGGCTGGAGCGCACGTTGCGCAATTACCGCGGCGCCGTGCTGATCGTCACTCATGACCGCTACTTCCTCGACAACGTGACCAACTGGATCCTCGAGGTCGATCGCGGCCGCGGCATTCCCTATGAGGGCAACTACTCCGCCTACCTCAACGCCAAGCGCAAGCGCCTGCAGCAGGAGGAGCGCGAGGAGAGCACCCGCCAACGCCAGCTCGCCGAGGAGCAGGAGTGGATCGGGCGTTCGCCGGCCGCGCGCATGTCCAAGAGCAAGGCGCGCATCAGCGCCTATGAGGATCTGCTGCAGAAGAGCCAGGATCGCGCCCCTGACCCGACCGAGATCCAGATCCCGCCGGCCCCGCGCCTGGGCAACATCGTCATCGTCGCCGAAGACCTGCGCAAGGGGTTCGGGAACCGCCTGCTGATCGATGACCTCTCGTTCAAGCTGCCGCCAGGTGGCATCGTCGGCGTGATCGGGCCCAACGGCGCCGGCAAATCCACCCTGTTCAAGATGATCACCGAGATGGAGACCCCCGATAGCGGGACGCTCACCATCGGTGAGAGCGTCGAGCTCGGCTACGTGGATCAGAGCCGCGACAGCCTCGATGCGACCAAGTCGGTGTGGCAGGAGATCTCCGACGGCCTGGACATGATCCCGATGGGCAAGCGCCAGGTGCCCTCCCGCGCCTATTGCGCCGCCTTCAACTTCAAAGGCGGCGACCAGCAGAAGCCGGTCGGCGTCCTCTCCGGCGGCGAGCGCAACCGCGTGCACCTGGCGAAGATGCTGAAGCGCCCGCACAACGTTTTGCTGCTCGACGAGCCGACCAACGACCTCGACGTCGATACGCTGCGCGCGCTGGAAGAAGCCCTTCAGGATTTCGCCGGCTGCGCGGTGATCATCAGCCATGATCGCTGGTTCCTCGATCGCTTGGCGACGCATATCCTGGCCTTCGAGGGCGACAGCCACGTCGAATGGTTCGAGGGCAACTTCCAGGCCTACGAAGCCGACAAGCGCCGCCGCCTGGGGACCGCCGCCGACCAGCCGCACCGGCTGAAATACCGTCCCCTGTCGCGGTGACGGCGGAAGGCCCGCTGCCCGCGGAGGGCCACCAGCCCTATGACGGCCTGCCCGGCGCCACCGGGCCAGGCCGCATCCTGCACACGCCGCGGCTGATGCTGCTGCCGCCCGGAGAGGAAATGCTGGCCGACCTCACGCGACTGAAGGCGGATGCGCGCGTCTTCGGGCACATGCTCCACGGCGTCCGCACCCCCGAACGCACGCGGGAGGAACTGGAAGACGACATCACCTTCTGGCAGGTGCGCGGCTACGGCACCTGGTGCGTCTTCCTGCGCGAGGCCGGAGACTTCCTCGGGCTGTGCGGCTTCATGGAGCGGCCGGACGGGCGGGGCGTGGCACTGCGCTACGCCTTCTGGCCGGAAAGCCGTGGCCAGGGCTACGCGCGGGAGGCGGCGCGCGCGGCACTCGCCTTCGGGCACCGGGCGGGGCTGGCGCGGATCATCGCGGTGGCGCGGGAGACGAACCGGGATTCGATCGAGGTGGCGCAGGATATCGGCATGGTGGCGGCTGGGGAGTTCGAGCATCTCGGCGAGCGGATGCTGGTGTTTGAGAGCTGTGCCTGACGACAGGCCGGGGGAAAAGAATTTCCTCCAGGCCCCCGTTCTTTTGTTTTTATCGATTGGCCTGGGTTTGTAGGTCCCACTGAATGTGTTGACGCGCGCTGGCTGCCCAGCCGGTACCGCAAATTATTTACAGTGCTGGCTCGCAAGCCGTACCAACCGCCTTAACGCAGCACCGCCTGCTTACCAAGCACCAATCGATAAATGTAAAAGATTGCGGGTTTGGGGGAATTCCTTCCCCCAACCTGCTTCTACCGCCCCTCGCGCGCCGCCAGCTGCGCAATCTGCTGGCGCATCGCCACCAGCAGCGCGCCAACCTGCCCGCCATTGCGCTGGATCACCGAGGAGTACTCGCTCCGCGTTGTCAGCCGCATCGAGGTCCCCTCGGCTATAACGTCGACCACTTTAGGCTGGCCGCCGACTTCAGCGACGCGCCAGTCGAGCGCGAAGGAGGCGCTGTTCGGCCGGTCCACCTGGGTGGTGACCAGCACATCCTCCTCGGAGCGCTGCTGGGTGCGGCCGACCACGAAGCGCACGCCTTGGTACTCGCCGAAGCGGGCGGAGAGGTTGCGGATGATGATCTCGTCGAACAATTGCAGGTATTGCCGCTGCTCGGCCTCGCTCGCCTGGCGCCAGTAGCGGCCGAGGATGAAGCGTCCGGTGCCCTCTATGTCGATGGCGCGGCGCAGCACGGCGGCCACCCGCTCCCGCCGCTGGGCGGCGGTGCCGGAGGTGGAGTTGAGCTGTGCCACCAGGTCGCGGCCGGCTGCCTCGATGAAGGCGGTGGCCTGGGCGGGATCCACCTGCGCAAAGGCGGTGCCGGTCACGGTGCACAGGCCGAGGCTTGCGGCACCAAGGAGGAAGCTGCGGCGAAGGGTCGTCATGGGGGGCATATCCTAGCGAAGCGGAACAGTGAAGCCGAGGCCACGGCCTGCGCCGGAGCCGGTATTCTGACCCACACCCCGCTGCGGTTCCTGGTTTCGGATGGCGGCATTGCGGCGCTGCCGGTAGCCGGAACGGAATGTGGCGTAAGGGTCGAGCGAGCCTTCCCTCACCGGAGTGATGGTGGCGATCAGCCCTTCACGGATATCGAGCACGGTGAGGCCGGTACGGGTCAGCGCCAGAGCGTCCACCACGGCGCCCTGGCCGAAGTAGGTAAGCGGGTCTGACGCGAAATCCACCGCCGTGCCCACGAGGTCCCGCGGATTTGACGGCCCGAGGATGGGGATGAACAGGAATGGCCCCTCGCCAAGGCCCCAGACGGCGAGCGTCTGGCCAAAATCCTCGTAATGGCCAGGCATGCCCCAATTTTCGCTGACGTCGAGGATGCCCGCGATGCCGAGGGTCGAGTTCACCATGAAGCGGCCCAACGTCACGCGGGCACGCTCGCTCTCGCCTTGCAGCACGTCATTCAGCAGGATCACCGGCGTGCGCAGGTTCGCCAGCACGTTGCGGATGCTGAGGCGCACCGGCTCGGGCACCACATATCGGTAGCCGCGCGCGGCGGGCTCGAACACCGCCTGGTCGATGGCGTCGTGCACCGCGTAGGAGACGCGGTTGGCAGGCTCGAGCGGATCGTTGTTCTGCTCGAACTCGGCGACGGCATCGGGGTCCGAGGCATCGGGGCGGGTGGCACAAGCGCCAAGCGTCAGGAGGGCCGTTACGGCGAGGGCATGTCGAAATCGCATGGCGCAAGCGTTAGCAGTTTTCGCCGAAAAAAGAATGTATCGTCGCGTTTCATCGCTCCGGGCTTGCCACCGGCTCGATCAAGCGTCAGTTACCGGACCCTTATTCCCTTACCCGCCGGACATTCCCATGGACCTGCCGAACAGCGATAAATCTTCCGGCACCCTGCAGCGTTGGCTCACCAGGCCACGGATTGCCGCCTTGCCGAACCCGGCGGAGCTGCCGGCACCGCGGCTGTCCTTCGAGTTCTTCCCGCCTAAGACGGACAAGCTGGAGGAGCAGCTCTGGTCCTGCATTCGCCGGTTAGAGCCACTGGCGCCGGAATTCGTCTCCGTCACTTACGGCGCCGGCGGCACCACGCAGGAGCGCACCCATGCGACGGTTGCGCGGATCGTGAAGGAGACCAGCCTGACGCCGGCCGCCCACCTTACTTGCGTCGGCGCCAGCAAGGCCGAGGTCGAGGAGGTGGCGATGCGCTACTGGGCCGACGGCGTGCGCCACATCGTGGCCCTTCGCGGCGATGCCCCGGCCGGGCAGACGGTCTATGAGCCGCATCCGGACGGCTTCGCCTATGCCGCCGACTTGGTGCGCGGCCTCAAGCGCATCGCGGATTTCGAGATTTCGGTGGCGGCCTACCCGGAGAGCCACCCGACCGCGACCTCGCCGCAGCACGACCTAGACAACCTGAAGCGCAAGATCGATGCCGGGGCGACGCGCGCGATCACCCAGTATTTCTTCGATACCGACACGTATCTGCGGTTTCTCGACCGTTGTGGCGCGGCCGGGATCACGGTGCCGGTGGTCCCCGGCATCCTGCCGGTGACGAATTTCGCCCAGGTGGTGAAGTTCTCGGCCATGTGCGGCACGAGCGTGCCGGCCTGGATGGGGCGGCTGTTCGAGGGCCTGGACGAGGATGCCGAGACGCGGCGCATGGTCGCGAGCGTCGTCGCCGC
>JAQGHV010000067.1 GCA_028288785.1 Rhodospirillales bacterium
ACACCGGCCCGCACCACGATCCGCCGCGGCGAGGGCGCCGAATTCGACAGCGGATTGCGCGCCTTCTTCGCCTATCGCGACCTCGGCATTCGCGAGGCGACGAAGGGCAGCTTTGGCGCCCACGTCATCAAGGCGGTGCCCGGCGAAGGCGCCAAGCCGACCTGGCACAATCACGAGCTCGACTTCCAGATGGTGTTCATCCTGAAGGGCTGGGTGCGCTTCGAGTATGAGGATATCGGCGAGGTCGAGTTGCGGCCGGGCGATTGCGTGTACCAGGCGCCGCACGTGCGGCACCGGGAGATCGAGCACTCGGAGGATCTGGAGTTGGTGGAGATCACCTCGCCGGCGGAGTTCAAGACCAACGTGCTTGGTGAGGAAAAGTAGCGGGATTCTCGTTCCGTCAGACAGCAGGCACGGGGAGATTCATTTCCCCGCGCTGTCTTCCCGCGGCGGCGCCCATTCCGGCCGCGCCATCTCAAACCCGGCGAACTCGAACGCCGGGCTGACCGTGCACCCAACCAGCGTCCAGCCACCAAGGCTGCGCGCCGCCTGCCACTCCCCCGCCGGGACCACCCCGAAGGGCTGCTCCCCAGCGCCGAGGTTGGGCCCGAGCATGTGAATGGCCGCACCGACGCCCAGTTCCAGCGGCGCGCCCGCGTACCAGTGCCAGCACTCCGCGGCATCGACCCGGTGCCAGTGCGACTGCTCCCCGGCCGCGAGCAGGAAGTAGATCGCGGTGCCTGCGCCACGTCCGCCGCCGGGGCGGGCGTCGCGCCAGATTTCGCGGTAGTGGCCGCCTTCGGGGTGTGGCTGGAGCGCAAGCGCCGCGATCACGGCGCTGGCAGTGAGCCCCGGGTCCCGAAGGTCCATCCTCAGCCGACGGGCTTGGTGAGCGCCAGCGGCGGCAATGCCGAGACGCTCTCGAACCAGGCCGCGAGCTTGGGCGCGCTGTGGCGCCAGGGCTCGGCCGCGTAGCGGAAATCGAGGTAGCCCAGCGCACAGGCGACGCTGATGGCGCCGATGTCGGTGAGCCCCGTGGGCGGCTTGGCCTCGAAGGCCGCGAGGGTGCGCTCGACGATCGCCTTCTGGCGGGCGGACCAGGCGGCGCGGGCCTCGTCCTGCGGGTGGCTCATCTGGCCGCGGCGGCCGACGGCGGCATCCATCAGCCCATCAGCCAGCGCCTCCTGCACCAGCGCGGCGAGGCGCTGGGGCCCGGCGGCTGGGATCAGCTTCGGCGCGTCGCCGATGCCGTCGAGGTATTCGCAGATCACGGGGCTGTCGGGAATGGCGACGCCGTCATCGGTGACAAGGGCCGGAATCTTGGACAGCGGGTTGTCGGCGAGGAGGTGCGCCGGGCTCTCATGCGGGTTGGTGCGGACCAGCTCGATCTGCCCATCGATGCCGCGCGCGATGGCGCAGGCCATGACCTTGCGGACGAAGGGGCTGGCGGGTGAATGGTGCAGCTTCATGGGCGGTTCCTTATTTTTGGCTGGGGTTCAGCGGAAGTTGTTCTTGGCCTTGCGGTACTCGGCAAAGGTCACCGCATCGCGGGCGCGAAGGAAGACGTTGGTCTTCATCTCCTCGCCAAGCGTCGTCGGCACGGTGGGCCGCCCGGCCTCGCGCTGAGCCCTGACCTCGGCCGCCCGGGCGATGAGGTCCGGGTTTTCCGGCTCGATGGAGAGGCAGAAGCGGGCATTGTCCGCGGTGTACTCGTGCCCGCAGCAGATCAGCGTGTCGTCGGGCAGGATCTTCAGTGGCTGGATGGAGTGGAACAGCTCCTCCGCGCTGCCCTCGATCGGGCGGCCGCAGCCGAGCGAGAACAGCACGTCGCCGGCGAGCAGGATGTGCGCATCGGTAAAGTTGAACACGACATGGCCATGGGTATGGCCGGGCGCGTCGATCACCTCGGCGCCGCTCGAGCCCAGCATGAAGGTGTCGCCGGGGCGGAGCGCGAGGTCGAGTTCCGGCAGGCGGTTGCGGTCGGCGAGGGCACCGGCGACCTGGCACCCGAAGCGGGCGCGGACTTCCTCGACGCCATCGATATGGTCGCCGTGGTGGTGGGTGAGGATGATCCAGTCGAGCCGGCCGCCGGCGGCCTCGATGGCGGCGATGCAGGGCGCGGCCTCGCCGGGGTCGCAGAGGCCCACGGTGCCGTCGCTGTCCCGCAGCAGCCAGGCGTAGTTGTCGCTCAGGTTGGGGATGGCGGTTGCGGTGACGCTCATCGGTGATGCTCCTTCTTGGGGCGCGCGGTGGTTCTAGCCTATATCGGCGAGATGAATGCTGAGGTCCACGGCCTGGAGGCGTTTTACGGCGAGCCGCTTGGGCGGATGGCGGGGCGGTTGCTGCGCGCACGCATCTCGGCGCTGTGGCCGGACCTGACCGGTCAGACCGTGCTCGGGATCGGGTATGCCAACCCCTATTTGGGCCTGTGGCGCGGCCAGGCTGCGCGCTGCATCTCGCTGGTTTCCGACAGTTCGCCTGCGCCCCTCGCATGGCCGCAGGGCGGCCCTTTCTCGACCGTGGTGGCCGAGGAGGATTGCCTGCCGCTGCCCGACCTTTCGGTGGACCGGGTGCTTCTGGTCCATGGGTTGGAGGCGGCGGGCAATGCGCGGCGCCTGCTGCGCGAGGTCTGGCGCATCCTGAAGGATGACGGGCGGCTGCTGGTGGTGGTGCCGAACCGGCGCGGGCTTTGGGCCTATCAGGAAGCCACGCCGTTCGGCCATGGTCAGCCCTATTCGGCGGGCCAGCTGCAGCGGCTGCTGGTGCGGCAGGTGTTCCGGGTCGAGCGGCGGGATTGCGCGCTGTTCGCGCCGCCGATGCGCATGGGCTGGCTGCTGCGCACGGCGCCGTTTTTGGAGAGCGCGGGCCACGCGCTGTGGCCGGCGCGTTACGCGGGGGTGGCTATCGCGGAGGCCGAAAAGGACGTCTTCGCGGCGATGCCGGCGGGTTCGGTCGCGGTCGGGCGCCGGGTCACGCAGCTGGCCTGAAGCGTCAGACCTCCGCACGATTGACACGGCGCGGGGTGCCTTGGGCTGGCCTTTAAGGTGGCCCCGAATTCGGAAGCGCCGATGTTCGGCATGGGCTTGCTCTACCCGGGGCGCCATCCACTCCACCGGAAGCCTCGCCAGATGCCGCATAATGACCTGTCACGCCGCGCCCTGCTGGCCGCTGGCGCGTTCGGCCTCGCGATGGCGCAGGTGCACCAGAAGGCTGTCGACGAGCCGCTGCTCGTCTTCGTCGTGCACGATGCCAACCCGCACGCGCTGGGCCGCAACGTGCGCGGCCACACCCAGGCGCAGCATTGGTTCCAGGATTTGACGACGCTGAGCTGAGTTTTCGCGGCCTGCACGCAAAGACCACGATGGCGCAATCCGCGCGTGCATCATTCCTGCTCTTGGCGGCTGTCCGCACAAACCGGTGAAGTATTTGGCTCGCCGCCGTGCGGACTTGGCAGAATCTGCCTTGCGATTTTCGTTGCGAATTCATGCCGCTTCGCCTGAAACGCGATCCGCATTCAGTCGGCAAAGGGGATACCAAATGAGCAATTGGTTCGTCCGCTTAACCCGCTTTGCGACCGAGCACATCGTGCACAAGAAGGAACAGGAAAATTCCTGCGGCATCGCCTGCATCCTGATGCTGAACTTCAAGATGAAGAAGGGGCTGATGTTCTCCGGCATGGCGGCCGGCGCCAGCCTGCAGACCGTGCCCGTGGTGGGCAGCGATCTAGGTGCCACGCTCGCCGAGGCGTCGGTCGATTTCGCGGTGAAGTCGGAGTCCGAAGTCTAGAAAATCTGCGGTGAAGTCGTCGGCACGGTCTACGACGGCCCTCCTACACCAACGGCCTGAAGCACCCCGAAGTGCTGAACCGCCTCTGGCTCGGCAATTGGGAATGCGTCGATGTCACCGAAGGCGGGATGGCGGCGGCGGCCATTTGGCCGCTTTGCGTGCCCTCAGGCGTCGGGCGCACCCTCCGCGTGCTTGGTTCCTAGGACTGCCGGCGGCGCCCATTCGGGCTTGCGACCCACCACGTGGTCCGAGTGCTTGCATCTGGCATCGTGACGGGTCCTGCGCCATCCGCCGCCGGCCTGCGGCTTGCTCCTGGCGAAGCCGCCGTGCTAGCCCCTACGCATCCTAGAAATTTCGGGACCCCGCCATTGCAGCCCCCGCTCGTCGTCATCCTGAACGGTCCGAATCTCAACCTGCTCGGAACGCGACAGCCGCACATCTATGGCAGCGCCACGCTCGACGATGTCGAAGCGCTGTGCGTCGATAGCGCCGAGGAATTTGGCCTCGCCATCGATTTCCGCCAGACCAACAGCGAGGGCGAACTGGTTACCTGGGTGCAGGAATGCCGCGGCCGCGCCGCCGGCATCATCATCAACCCGGCCGGCTACACCACCACCTCGATCGCGCTGCTTGACGCCCTGCTCGCGGCCGAGCTGCCGGTGATCGAGGTGCACATCACGAACATCCATCGGCGGGAGGAATTCCGCCAGCACAGCTACGTCTCCAGGGCCGCCACCGGCGTGATCGCGGGGCTGGGCATAGAAGGCTATGCGCTCGCGATGCGCGCGCTGGCCGGCATCATCGCAGAAGGCCGCGCGTAACATGGCATCCGGTATCCAGTTCGACCCGGCGGCGATCCGCGCGCTCGCCAACATCCTGCGCGAAACCGACCTTTCCGAAATCGAGATCGTGGAGAAGGACAGCCGCGTCCGCGTTGTGCGCCACGTGGCCCCGCCCGCGCAGCTGATGGTCCAGGCCGCCCCCGCGCCAACCGCTGTCGCACCCGCCGCGGCTGCCAGCAGCGCCGCCGAGCCCGAGGCCGACCACCCCGGCACCGTCACGAGCCCGATGGTCGGCGTCGCCTACCTCGCACCTGAGCCCGGTTCGGCACCCTTCATCCAGCTCGGTGCCAAGGTGGCCCAGGGCCAGACCCTGCTGCTGATCGAGGCGATGAAGACCTTCAACCAGATCCGCGCGCCGCGCGCCGGCACCATCACCCGCATCCTCATCGAGACCGGCACACCCGTCGAATTCGGCGAAGCCCTGCTGGTCCTCGAATAGCGCGTATGTTCAACAAGATACTCATCGCCAACCGCGGCGAGATCGCGCTCCGCATCCATCGCGCCTGCCAGGAGATGGGCATCAAGACGGTGGCGGTGCACTCCACCGCCGACGCCACCGCGATGCATGTGCGCCTGGCCGATGAGAGCGTCTGCATCGGTCCGCCCGCCGCCCGCGACAGCTACCTCAACGTCGCGGCGATCCTCTCGGCCGCCACCATCACCGGGGCCGAGGCGATCCATCCCGGTTACGGCTTCCTGTCCGAGAACGCCCGCTTCGCCGAGATGGTCGAGGCGCACGGCCTGGCCTTCATCGGGCCGACCGCCGCGCATATCCGCATGATGGGCGACAAGATCGCGGCCAAGACGGCGATGCGCTCGCTCGGCGTCCCCCTGGTCGCCGGCTCCGAGGGCGCGCTCAACACGCTCGAGGAAGCGCGCGCGATCGCGGAGCTCATCAAGTACCCGGTGATCATCAAGGCGGCCGCGGGCGGCGGCGGGCGCGGCATGAAGGTCGCGCTGAACGAGGACGAGATCGAGGAGGCCTGGCGCGTCGCGCGCACGGAATCCAAGGCCGCCTTCGGCGATGACGCCGTCTACCTGGAGAAGTATCTCGACCGTCCCCGCCATATCGAATTGCAGGTGATGGCCGACACATTCGGCAATGTCGTGCATTTCGGCGAGCGCGATTGCTCGCTGCAGCGCCGCCATCAGAAACTGCTCGAGGAAGCCGGCAGCCCCGCGCTCGACGCCGCGGCACGCGATGCGCTCGGCGCCACAGTCACGACCGGTCTGCGCAAGCTCGGCTATCGCGGTGCCGGTACGCTGGAGTTCCTTTACCAGGACGACCAGTTCGCCTTCATCGAGATGAACACCCGCCTGCAGGTCGAACATCCGGTCACCGAGATGATTTGCGGCATCGACCTGGTGAAGGAACAGATCCGCGTCGCCGCCGGCCTGCCGCTCGGCTACGGGCAGGAGGATATCCGCTTCAACGGCCATGCGATCGAGTGCCGCATCACCGCCGAGGACCCGGAAACCTTCACCCCCTCGCCCGGAAAGGTGACGCAGTATCACGCGCCTGGCGGGCTCGGCGTGCGGGTCGATAGCGCCCTCTACGCCGGCTACACGGTGCCGCCGCATTACGACAGCCTGGTCGCCAAGCTCATCGTCCATGCGCCCAACCGGGCCGAGGCCATCGGCCGGCTGCGGCGCGCCTTGAGCGAGATGGTGGTGGCCGGCATCAAGACCACGCTGCCGCTGCACCAGCGCATCGTCGAGGACCCGGAGTTCCAGGCCGGCGACTACACGATCCATTGGCTGGAGCGGTTCGTCGAGCGGTAACCTAGCTCGCCTGAGTCAATCAACGGTTTATTTTGGCTAGATTGTCTTATATCACTGTCGATTTGCGTGATTAAGTGGGTGCATGCACCGGACGCTCATCTTGACCGGTGCGCGCCGGCAGCGCGGTGGCTTCGCACTTGCGGGCCTCGCGCGTTCCCCTGCACCCTCGACCCAGGAGACCTGACGCATGACACGTCACCCGCTCGCGCGGCGCGGCTTTCTCGCCGCCGCCTCCACCCTCGCCGCCGCTCCGGCCTTCGGCCAATCGGCGCCGACGCTGCTCAATGTCAGCTACGACCCCACGCGTGAATTCTACCGTGCCTTCAACACGGCATTCACAGCGCATTGGACCGGGGGCGGGCAGCCTCGCCCCACGATCTCCACCTCGCATGGCGGCTCCGGCCGGCAGGCGCGCTCGGTGATCGACGGGCTCGCCGCCGATGTGGTGACCCTGGCCCTCGCCTATGACGTCGATGCCATCGCCGAGCGCGGCTATATCGCGCCGGATTGGCAGCGCCGCCTGCCGGAGAACAGCTGCCCGTACACGAGCACGATCGTGCTGCTGGTGCGACGCGGGAACCCCAAGGCCGTCCGCGACTGGGGTGACCTGCTGAAGCCCGGCGTGTCCATCATCACACCGAACCCGAAAACCTCCGGCGGGGCGCGGTGGAACTACCTGGCCTTCTGGGCCTGGGCACTGCACGAGCCCGGCGGCACGTCCGCGACCGCTGAACAGGCAGTGACCCAGCTGTTCCGCCAGGTGCCCGTGCTCGATGCCGGCGCGCGCGGGTCGCTTACCACCTTCGCGCAGCGCAACCAGGGCGACGTCTTTCTCTCCTGGGAGAACGAAGCCCACCTCGCCTTGCAGGAATTCCCCCAGGCCGGGCTGGAGATCATCTACCCGAGCCTGTCGATCCTGGCGGAGCCGCCGGTCGCCGTGGTGGACCGCAACGTGGAACGTCGCGGTACCAAGGCCTTGGCGGAGGCCTACCTGCAGCACCTCTATTCCCCGGAAGGACAGCAGCTCGCCGCGCGGCATCACTACCGGCCGCGCGACCGCGCCGTCCTCGCCGAGGCGGGCGCCCGCTTTCCGGCGATGGAGCTGGTCACGATCCAGGACGCGTTCGGCGGCTGGGCCGAGGCGCAGCGGACGCATTTCAGCGATGGCGGCGTGTTCGATCGCATCTATCGGCCGGGACGATGATGTCGGCGACCACGGCACTCCGATCCGGTTCGGCGAGGCGCGCCTTGCCGGGGCTGGGCCTGTCGCTGGGCGTCACCCTCAGCTGGCTCGGCCTGATCGTCCTCATTCCCCTGGCCGCGCTGGTCATCAAGCCGTGGTCGCTCGGGTTGGCCGGCGTCACGGCCGTGCTGATGGACGACCGGGTGCAGGCGGCCTTCCGGCTGTCCTTCGGGGCCGCGCTGCTCGCCGCGATCATCAGCCTGCCACTCGGGCTGTTGTTCGCCTGGGTGATCACGCGCTACCGCTTCCCGGGACGGCGATTGCTCGATGCGCTCGTGGACCTGCCCTTCGCCTTGCCGACCGCGGTTGCCGGGCTCGCGCTGACGGCGCTGTTCGCGAATAATGGCTGGCTCGGCGGGCCACTCGCCGAGGCGTTCGGCTGGCAGATCGCCTATCGCCCGGTCGGCGTGCTGATTGCCCTCATTTTCGTGGCACTGCCCTTCATGATCCGCAGCGTGGAGCCAGTGTTGCGCGACCTGACGCTGGAAGGCGAGGAAGCGGCCGCGACCCTCGGCGCGACGCGCGCGCAGACGCTGCGCCGCGTGGTGCTGCCGGCCTTGGCACCGGCGCTGATCACCGGCTTCGGCCTCGGTTTTGGGCGCGCGGTCGGCGAGTATGGCAGCGTCATCTTCATAGCCGGCAACATGCCGATGTCGACGGAGATCGCGCCGCTGCTGATCGTGGTGAAGCTGGAGCAATACGACGACGCAGGTGCCGCCGCGGTCGGGCTCGCGATGCTCGTGCTGGCCTTCGTGATCCTGCTCGCGCTCAACGTCCTGCAACGCCGGCTGCGCCGGGGCCGCGCATGAGTGTCGCGACCGAAGACCCGCCCTGGGCACGCCGGCTGCTGGTAACGCTCGCCATACTGCTGGGTATCGCGATTTTCCTGGCCCCACTCGCGGCCATCTTCACCGAGGCATTGCGCCGTGGCTTGGCGCCCGCACTCGAAGCCATCGCGGAGCCCGACGCCCTCGCCGCGATGCGGCTGACCTTGCTCGTCGCCGCGATCGCGGTGCCGGTGAACGCCATCGGCGGGGTTGCCGCGTCCTGGGCGATCGCCAAGTTCGATTTCGCCGGAAAGCGTCTGCTGGTGACGTTGATCGAGCTGCCCTTTGCGGTTTCGCCGGTGATATCGGGCTTGGTCTACGTGCTGATCTTCGGCGCGCAGGGATGGTTCGGCGGCTGGCTGCGGGAGCACGACATCCAGATCATCTTCGCGCTTCCGGGCCTGGTGCTGGCGACCACCTTCGTCACCTTCCCCTTCGTCGCACGCACGCTGCTGCCGCTGATGCAGGAGCAGGGGCGCGAGGAGGAAGAAGCGGCCGCGACGCTCGGCGCCGGCGGGCTGCAGACGTTTTTCCGCGTGACATTGCCGAACGTGAAATGGGCGCTGCTTGGCGGCATCTTGCTCTGCAATGCGCGCGCAATGGGCGAATTCGGCGCCGTCGCCGTGGTTTCGGGTCACATCCGGGGTGCGACCAACACCATGCCGTTGCATGTGGAAATCTTGTACAATGAATACATGTTCGTGGGCGCCTTTGCGGTCGCCTCTCTGCTCGCATTGCTTGGCCTGGTGACGCTCGGCGCCAAGGCGTTGCTCGAATACTGGACGGCGCGGCCGATGGGCGTCGAGGCATGACGGTCGAGATCGAAGCGGTCACGCGGGATTTCGGCACTGCCGCCACGCCGGCGCTGCGCGGGGTGTCGATGACGCTGCGGCAGGGGGAATTCGTGGCGCTGCTGGGTCCCTCCGGGTCGGGCAAGACGACGTTGCTGCGCATCCTTGCGGGCCTGGACTTTCCCGATGCCGGCCGGGTCCTGATCGGCGGGCGGGACGTGGCGCAGGTACCGGCGCGCGCCCGCAATGTTGGCGTGGTGTTTCAGAACTACGCCCTGTTCCGGCACCTGACGGTGTTCGAGAACGTTGCCTTCGGCCTGCGGGTGCGCCCGCGCGCCAAGCGGCCGGACAACGCCGAGATCGCCCGCCGCGTGCAGGAGCTGCTGGCCCTCGTGCAGATCCCGGAACTCGAGTCGCGCTACCCGGAACAGATCTCCGGCGGGCAGCGGCAGCGTGTCGCACTCGCCCGCGCGCTGGCGATCGAGCCGCAGCTGCTGTTGCTCGATGAACCTTTCGGCGCGCTGGACGCCTTGGTCCGCAAGGAGGTTCGCCGCTGGGTCCGCGGCCTGCACGACCGCCTCGGCATCACCTCCATCCTGGTGACGCACGACCAGGAGGAGGCGATGGAAATGGCCGACCGCGTCGCGGTTATGGAGGAAGGCCGCATCGTGCAGTTCGACGCGCCGCACAGCCTGCTGGACGCGCCGGCCTCCGCCTTCGTCGCGAGTTTTGTCGGCGATGCGAACCGCCTCACGGGGTCGGTGAATGGCGGGCGCTTGGGTATCGAAGGCCTCGGCGCATTCGATGCGGACGGGTTGCCGGACGGTCGCACGGATGTCTTCGTCCGCCCGGATGAGGTGCGTGTCGTGCCGCCGCGCGAGGGGCTTACTCCAGGCATCGTGGAATGGTCGCGGCAAGCCGATCGCGGACGGTGGAAGATCCTCGTCGCCGTCTCCGAGCATCGCCTGGAAGGCTATGCCGAGCAGCCGATCGAGCGCGGCGCGCCCTGCGCGGTCGAACTACAGGCGATGACCGTCTTTGGCGCGCAGGGGGAACGCGTGTCGCTCAGCGGTCGTCTCGCCGCGAACAGCGCGATGCCCGGCGTCTAGAACTGCCCGTAGTCCGGGTTGGGAAAGGCGCCCTGCACGCCATCGACCGCGAGGTTCACCGTGGGCTGCCCGCGCCCCGCCTAGTGGCCGATGCCTCCGCCGCTGCCATCGCCCCATTACTTGCTGGTATTTCAGCGCGGCCGGCAGCACCGCACAAGCTGCAAATCCGCGCGCCGGTTCAGCCGCGTAGTGTGGCTCCGGTGGCCTTCACGACGGCGGCGATGATCTTCTGCGCGACGGCCTCGATCTCGGCATCGGTCAGCGTCGCCTCGCGCGGCTGCAGAGTCACGTCGATCGCCAGGCTGATCTTGCCCTCGGGCAACCGGTCGCCGGCGTAGCGGTCGAACAGCGCGACATCGGCGATCAGCGCGCGGTCAGCGCCGCGTGCGGCACGGAGCAGCGCATCGGCGGCGACCGAAGCATCCACGAGGAAGGCGAAATCCCGCCGCACCGGCTGGAAGGGCGCCAGCTCCGGCGCGGCCTTCTTGCGCCGCTTCGGGTCCGGGATGGCGTCGAGGAACACCTCGAAGGCCACGGCAGGGCCCGTGAGGTCCAGCGCGGCGGCGACGCGCGGATGCACCTCGCCGAACGTCGCGAGGACCGTCTTGGGCCCCTGGCGCAGCACCCCGGATCGCCCCGGGTGGTAGAAGCCAGGCGCATCCGCGGCGGTGGAGATCGCCGCCATCGGCACGCCCAGCGCCGCCAGGACGGCGAGCGCATCGCCCTTGGCGTCGAAGGCGTCGAGCGCGCGGGCAGGTGAGGCCCAATGGCGCGGCGTCTCGCCGGTGCGGACGCCGCAAGCGAGCGTCAGCTGTCCGTCCAGGCTCGCGCTGCGATAGGCGCCGCCGATCTCGCACAGCGCCACCGCCGGGTGGCCGCGCGACGCATTCCGCGCGGCGGCCTGCAGCAGCGACGCCACCGGGGTCGGGCGCATCTGGTCTAGGTCGGCGGCGATCGGGTTTTCCAAGCGCAGGCTTGCCGGCGTGTCGCCGAACAGCGCCGCCGTCGTGTGGCCGAGGAAGCCGTAGGTCACGCAATCCATCATGCCGCGCGCCGCCATGACCCTCCGCGCGAGGCCCTGGCGAGCCTGGCGGGGCGTGAGGGCCGGCGCCTGCACCGTGGCGGCGACAGGCAGCGACAAGGGCGCGATCGCGTCGAGGCCGCCGATGCGCAGCACCTCCTCGATGAGGTCGGCTTCGGGCTCGATCACCGCGCAGCCGGCAGCACCCGCCGCGGCGCGCGCCGGGGCCAGGTCGGTAGGCTGCGTGAGGATGCCGCCGCGCGGATCGAGGCTCGCGCTCGCGGAGCCAGCCCCGGCCTGCGCGACATCATTGCGCCAGGAGGGCACCGCGACGGTGACCGAGGCCGCGTCGCGATGCGTGGTCGCGAAGCCGAGCCGCGTCAGGATATCAACCGCTTCATCCGGCGCGACATCTGCGCCGCCGAGTTCGGCTAGGCGCGCGAAGCGGAGCGTCGCGTTGCGCTCCCAATCCGGCTCCGCGCCGGCTTCGCTGATCTCGCTGGCCTCGCCACCGCACAGCTCGATCATGGTGGCCGTCGCCATCTCCAGCGCGAGGCGGGGCAGCGCCTGGTCCACGCCGCGCTCGAAGCGCGAACGTGCATCGGTGGTGACGGCGTGGCGGCGGCCGGACAGGGCGATGCGCACGGGGTCGAAGATCGCGCATTCGATGAAGCACTCGGTGGTGCCCTCGTCGCACCCGGTCGGCGCGCCGCCGATGATGCCGCCGAGCGCCTCGGGGCCGGCGGCATCGGCGATGACGCCGTCCTCGGGGGTGAGCGCGTAGGTCTTGCCGTTCAGGGCCTCCAGCGTCTCGCCCGGCTGCGCCATGCGCATGGTGAGGGTGTTGCCCTGCACCTTCCCCACATCGAAGACGTGCAGCGGGCGGCCGAGACCAATACCGTAGAGGTTGGTCACATCGACCAGCGCAGTGATCGGGCGCTGCCCGATCGCCGTCAGCCAGTCCTGCAGCCATTGCGGCGAAGGCCCGTTGCGCAGGCCACGGATCCCCCGGCCAAGCACATGGGTGCAGGCGCGCGGGTCCGCGATGATCCAGTTCAGCGGCGACGGATAGGCGGGCGTGATCACCGGCTCCGGCAGCGGCTTCAAGCGCCCGAGGCCGGCAGCGGCGAGGTCGCGCGCGACGCCGTGCACGCTCAGCGCATCGCCACGATTGGGCGTCACCGCGATCTCGATCACGGGATCATAGAGCTTCGCGTATTCGACATAGGCCATGCCGATCGGCGCATCGGCCGGCAGGTCGATGATCCCGCTATGGTCGTCGCCAAGGCCCATCTCGCGCGCCGACAGCATCATCGCCTCCGACGCGACGCCACGGATTTCGCCCTTCTTGAGCGTGATGCCGGTGCCGGGAATGAAGGCGCCGGGCAGTGCCAGCACGCCGCGCAGCCCGGCCCGCGCATTCGGCGCGCCGCAGACGACGGAGAGCAGCGGCCCCTCGCCGGTGCTCACCTTCAGCGCGCGCAGGCGGTCGGCATTGGGATGCTGCTCCGCCTCGATGACCTCCGCGATGCGGAAGCCGGCCAGCGCGGCAGAGCGATCCTCGACCCCCTCGACCTCGAGCCCGATGGTCGAGAGCGTGGTGGTGATTTGCTCAAGCGTCGCCTCGGTCTCGAGATGGGCGCGCAGCCAGGACAGCGTGAACTTCATCGCTTAGATCCCTTCCGCCAGCGAAGCCGGCGCCAGCGCGTCGCCCGCGTAGTGCCGGAGCCAGCGGATATCCGCCTCATAGAACGGCCGCAGATCGGCCATGCCGTGCTTGAGCATGGTGATGCGCTCGATCCCCATGCCGAAGGCGAAGCCCTGCCACTCCCGCGGATCGAGCCCGCAATTGGCGAGGACGCGCGCATGGACCATGCCGCTGCCCAGGATCTCCAGCCAGTCGCTGCCCTTGCCGATCTCGCCGGTCTTCCGGTTCCAGCCGATATCGACCTCCATCGAGGGCTCGGTGAAGGGGAAGTAGCTGGCGCGGAATCGCACCGGCAGGTCGGCCACGGCGAAGAAGGCGCGCAGGAAATCGACCAGGCAGCCCTTGAGATGCGCCAGCGTGATACCGCGGTCGATCACCAGCCCCTCCACCTGGTGGAACATCGGCGAATGGGTCGCGTCATGGTCGGCGCGCCAGGTGCGGCCGGGGGCGATGATGCGGATCGGTGGCTCGCCCTTCAGCATGGTGCGGATCTGCAGGGGGCTGGTCTGGGTGCGGAGGACGATCTGGTGCCCCTCCGCGTCGCGGCCGGGCAGGTAGAACGTGTCCTGGTCCTGGCGCGCCGGATGGTGCTCCGGGATGTTGAGGGCGGAGAAGTTGTGCCAGTCGGACTCGATGTCGGGTCCGTCGACGACCGAGAAACCCATCGCACCGAAGATGGCGGTCAGCTCCTCGATGGTGCGGTTGATCGGATGGATGCCCCCGTCCCCGGCACCTGCGGGTGGGTGGGGGCGCGGCGGCAGGGTGATGTCGATCCGCTCGGCGGCGAGGCGGGCGTCGAGCGCGGCGGCCTCCAGCGTCGCGCGGCGGGCGTCGAGCGCGCCCTCGATCGCGGTCTTCAGGGCGTTGATCGCGGCGCCTCGCTCCTTGCGCAAGGCCGGCTCGACGCTGCCCAGCGTCTTCAGCAGCGCGGTGACGCTGCCTGACTTGCCGAGCGAGGCGACCCGCACGGCGTCGAGTGCGCGGAGATCGGCCGCGCCGGCGATGGCGGCGAGGGTCTCGGCGCGGACGGCATCATCGGCGGAGGGTTCACTGGCGGACATGGGGGAAGACCTCGAGGCGGGGCGGACACGGGTAAGACAATGGTTTTTCCCCTGATGCAACCGGGCGCACGGCTGTTGGGGTGATTAGGCGTCGGCGGACGGCTTCGCGACGCGCGCGGACCGGGTCTATCCTGCTGCCGCCGGGCGAGACCCGGCCGGCGTGCCGAGGGGGCGCGCCAGGAAGGGGCCGGATGCGCGTCGACGCCAAGCTGCAAGTGCTACTGGTCGCGCTGGGCGCGATGTTCCTGCAACAGACCTTCGCCGCAGTTGGGCGGAACATGCCCTCGATCATCGCGCCGGCCATCTTGGCGGATCTGCAGCTCGATCCCGCCTGGCTCGGCGTCTATGTCGGGTTGGGTGCGGCGGCGGCACTGGTGTTCCAACTCGGCTGCGGCAGCTTCATCATCCGCTACGGCGCGCTGCGCACGAGCCAGGCGGCGCTGGTGATGCTCGGCGTTGGGTTGGCGGCAGCCGCGGCCGGACCGCTGGCCCTCTTCGCGATCTCCGCGATCATCGGCGGCGGCGGCTCCGCGATCTCGACGCCGGCGAGTTCACATCTGCTCGGGCGCCACTCGCCGCCGCGCCAGGCGCCGCTGGTCTTCTCGATCAAGCAGACGGCGGTCCCCGCGGGGCTGCTGATCGCGGGGCTGCTTGGGCCGCTGATGACTCTGTGGTGGGGCTGGCGCGGCGCGATGCTGGCGGGCGGCGCCGCCTGCGTGGTCTTCGCGGTGATGCTGCAGCCGCTGCGGGCGCAGTTCGACACCGACCGTGACCCCACCCGGACCTTCCGGTTTTCCGATTTCGCGACGACGCTGGCGGTTGTGCTTCGGCTGCCCGCGCTGCGCCGCCTCGCCTTCGCCTGCTTCGCCTTCAACGGGCTGCAGATGATCTTCACGGCTTATTTCGTGACCTACCTCGTGGCGCTGGGCCATGACCTCGCGGCGGCGGGGTTCGTGTTTTCGATGGCGACGCTGGTGGCGGTCCCCGGGCGCATCCTGTGGGGCTGGATCGGCAGCGGGCCGGCGGAACCCGGGCAGGTCATGGCCTGGCTCGCGCTCGGCATGGCCGCGAGCACGGTTTTCGTGGGCTTCTCCGGCCCGCACTGGCCGCTGTGGCTGCTCGGCTTGGCGGGAGCCGGGCTGAGCCTTACCGCACTCAGCTGGCACGGGGTGCTGTTGGCCGAGGCCGCTCGCCTCGCACCCGAGGGGATGCGCGGGGCGGCGACGGGTGGCGTGCTGTCCTTCGGCCAGGTCGGCGCGCTGCTGTTGCCGCTCGCCTATGCCGGCGTCCTGGCGGTGACGGGCAGCTACGCTATCGGCTTCATGCTGTGCGGCGCGCCGGCCCTCGTCGTCGGCATCGCGTTGTTGCGGCACGCGTCGGGCACGATCCCACGCGTCCGAAGCTAAGCGTTCGCGGACACGATTGCGTCACCGGATATCGACCATCCCCGATCCGATGGCATCTCGACCGCCGGTTCGGTGCTGTTCCAGCGCGGGATGAAGACGTCTCCGCCGGTGAAATCGCGTTTGGGTGTGGTTCTTCATTAGAGCTACATTCATGCTGATCCCCACCAGGAATCGCTCGTCTCGCCACAAGCGGCATCACCAGCAAGATGAGCGAGCGGCGTGCTGCCATCGCCGCCCTTGAGCCACTGAACCGTCGCATCGGCCGCTTCGGCCGCTTCGCGACAGGCACGCGCGAGGCTTGCAGAGTGGCGCCACCTTCCTACCTGGGCCGGAAACTATTGGCTGCCTGTAGCGCTTGCGTCCGTCCAGCTCCCTGAGCACGTTTAGTTTTGCTTACCCAACTATGTTGGGGTTTTCAAAAGGCTGGGCTTGTCCTTGCCATTCGACCCGACGGTGCGGCTTTCGAATTGGAGATTGAACTATGCCTTTCGGCCTCCGTGGCCGGACCGCCTGGGGGATGATCCCAGTGGTCACGGAAGCGCCAGCGCCGGCATCTGTTTGGCGTCCCCGCCCGGGGGCCTTACTCGCCGCAACAATCATCGTGCCCTTGATCATCCTTGGCGCATCGGCATGGGTTTCCTGGCAAGACGTCTGGAACTCCAGCGAACGCGAGTTGGCGAGTGATGCCGATGCCGTGGCTGAATACGCGTCACGGGTCATCGAAAGCCATCGGCTGACCGGTGAATTCACCAACCACCTTCTCCGCGGCCTGTCGGACGATGCGATCCGCGCGCGCGAGGCAGAGCTGCACCGCGAGTTCAACGCGCTGCTGCCCTCGCTCGCCGGCGCGCGCACGATCGCCGTGCTCGACCGTGACGCGGAAATCCTGTTTCTGGCGAATGTGTTCCCGGTTCCGTCACACACCCGCGTGCCGGACCGCGAATGGATGCAGGCCTTGCGCTCGCGTGACGCGCCGCCCCTGCACATCAGCTCACTTGTGACCGGGCGCGTGGACCGCAACCTTTTCTTCGCGGTCAGCCTGCGCCGCACCGGAACCGGGAACGGGCTCCCCGATGGCGCATTCGACGGCGCCATCACCGTCTCGGTCGATCCGTTCCGGCTCTCCGCCGGTCTCGCCAACATCAGCGGAGGGCGTAACAGCGTCGCGTCGCTGGTCCGCGATGATGGGGAGGTCCTGGCGCGCAGCAGTGGCCTGTCCGGTCCGATCCCGCCGATACCGCAGGACAGCCCCTTGCGAGCGGCAGCCCGGGACCGCGTGGAGCGCGGCACCTACCTGGGTCGCAATACCCCCCTTTCGCCGGAGGAGGCCTCGAGCGAAGATCGGCTGACTGCCTTTCGGCGGGTCGGCGAGCTGCCGATCTACGCGACGGTCGCGCGGCCAAAGTCACTGGTCCTGTCCCGCTGGCGCGAGGTCCTCGCACCGCAACTCGTCATCGGGTTTCCCGCCTGGCTCGCCTTCATCGCCCTGGCCTGGATGCTGCGCCGGAGGCAGCGCGCCCTTGCGGCCGCCAACGCCCAGCTGGAGTACAGGGTCGAAGAACGCACCGCGGCCCTGCGCCTCGGCGAGGCGCAGCTGCGGGTCGCGCAGCTCGCGGCGCGCATCGGCACCTGGGTACTCGATCCGGACAGCGGCGAGGTCATCTGGTCCGACGAGCAATATGCGCTGTTCGGAATGAGCCCTGCACGCGATGGCACCATGACCTATCGGCGCTTCCTCGATGAGCTGGTGCATAGGGATGATCGCGAAGGTCTCATGGCGGCAGTGGAAGCGGCCATCTCCTCCGGTGAGTTCGAAGCGGACTTCCGGATCTGGCAGAGACAGCCCGATGGCCAACGGCGCCTGCGCTGGGTCACTGGCCGCGGCCGCCGCGTGCTGGGCACCGACGGCAAGGACCGCATCTTCGGGGTCCATGTGGACATCAGCGAGCGCAAGGAGTCGGAGGAACGGCAGCAGCTGTTGATGTATGAGGTGGACCATCGCGCCAAGAATGTTCTTGCGGTGGTGCAGGCCGCGATTCGCCTGACGCCGAGGGACGATCCGGCGACCTACGCCAGCGCCATCGAGGGGCGCGTTTCGGCGTTGGCGCGGGCGCACATGATCCTCGCTGAACGCAAATGGGCCGGCGCCTGCCTGCACCAGATCATCCAGTCGGAGGTCGAGGCGCTCGACCCCGGCGGCGAGGAGCCCGACAACCCGGCTTCGCTCCCGCGCATTCTCGCTCATGGACCCGACGTCACGTTGCCACCGGCGGCGGCGCAGGCGCTGTCCATGGCGCTGCACGAGCTCGGGACTAACGCCACGAAGTATGGCGCGCTCAGCGTTGCTTCCGGGCATCTCAGCGTTGCCTGGCAGGTCGATGCCGATGCGTCCTTTCTGGAATTGCATTGGGTCGAGACCGGCGGCCCGGCGATTGAGCACGCGCCTGAGCGACGCGGCTTCGGCTCCCGCGTGATCGAAGCCACGATCCGCGATCAGCTCGGCGGCAGGATCGACCGCCAGTGGCTGGCGACGGGGCTTGCACTGGTGGTTGTGCTGCCACTCGCGGTGCCTGCACTTCGCGCATAGAGGCGAAACCATTGCGGCCGGCGTGCTTTACTCATTGAGCAATAAGCCCATCTATGCTGGGAGATGTGGCCGACTTGGCGTCGTACGCACCGCGGACACCCAGCTTCAGGGCAACTAGGTAATGGCGTCTGCCGGAGCCTCCTACCTGGACAACCCTTGATATCATCCGGTGTTAAGTTGAGGCCGACACGAACTATTTTCAGCCTTCACTCACAAGAATTCCCGCTCGGAGGCAATGTGCCAGCAGACTCTTCCGCCTTTGACGTTACGCCGCCGGGTTCATTTCCCATTGTTGGCGTTGGCGCCTCGGCTGGTGGCATCGAGGCGCTGGAGGGCTTTTTCCGGGGTATGCCCGATCTTCCGGGCTTGGCGGTCGTTGTCGTGACGCACCTCAACCCGACGCGGGAAAGCGTCCTTCCCGAGATCCTGCGCCGCTTCACGTCCATGCCCGTGATCCGCGCAGAGGAGGGCCTGGAGGTCCGGCGCGATCACGTCTACGTCAATGTTCCGAACATGATTCTCGGCATCAAGGAGCGCCGCTTGTGCGTTGGGCCCGAAGCCGAGGCCCGCAACCACAAGCCGATCGACGTCTTCCTGAGCGCGCTCGCGCTCAATCTTGGGGAACTCTCGGCGGGGGTGATCCTGTCGGGTGGCGACGGTGACGGCACGCTCGGGATCAAGGCCATCAAGGAACGTGGCGGCCTGACCATGGCACAGATTGCCGACGGCTACGGTCCCCAGCACCCGAGCATGCCGGACAGCGCGATCGGCACCGGCCTCGTGGATTTCGCGATCACGGCGGAGGAGATGGGGCAGAAGCTGGCCGAATTCGCAGCCGATACGGTCAGCATCGAGGCATCGGTGGCCCGGACTGCGAACAGTCCGTCAGACGTGCCAGTCGAACATTCCATGCCGGCGATCTACGCCATCCTGCGTGACCAGATCGGCCATGATTTCAGCGGCTACAAGACCAAGACCTTCGTGCGTCGCGTGAGGCGCCGCATGGATGTGGCCGGCCTGTCTTCGATCGAAGCCTATATCGAACGCCTCGAGCAGCAGCCGGTCGAAGTCGCCGCACTGTTCCGTGACCTCCTCATCAACGTCACGAGCTTCTTCCGCGACGCCGAGGCGTTCAGGAGCCTGGCCGAACTGGTCATCCCAAAGCTGTTCGAGAATCGCGGCGCCGATGACAGCGTGCGTATCTGGGTGCCCGGCTGCGCGACCGGCGAGGAGGTGTTCTCCATCGGCATCCTGCTGCGCGAGCATATGGACACGCTGAGCGTGGTTCCACGCGTGCAGATCTTCGCCACCGACATCGATGAGAAATCATTGACGATCGCGCGTGCCGCGCGCTACCCGGTCGCCCTGCTCGATGGCGTTACCCAGGAGCGTCTCGATCGCTTCTTCGTTCCCGATGGCGGCAGCTTCGTTATCGCCAAGGAGGTGCGCGAGATGTGCATCTTCTCGCCGCACAACATCATCTCCGACCCGCCCTTCTCGCGCATCGACCTGATCTCCTGCCGCAACCTGCTGATCTATTTCGGGCCCCAGGTGCAGAACCAGGTGATCCCGACCTTCCACTACGCTTTGCACCCCGGCGGCCGGCTGTTCCTCGGCTCGGCGGAGAACGTCAGCCAGTACGATGATCTGTTCATCGCGATCGACAGCCGCCATCGTATCTTCCGCCGGCGATCCGACCGCACCGCGACTGTCCGCATGCCGATGACGTTAGCGCCGATGCGTCACGGCGTACTTGCCGATACCGGCACTCGCCGACCGCTGGCGGCCAAGCTTGCGCTGCGGGAAGCCGTGGACGAGCAGCTGCTGGAACGCTTCATGCCGCCCCACGTCGTCGCCAACCGCGAGGGCGACGTGCTGTTCTTCTCGGGCCACACCGGCAAGTACCTGGAAGCGCCGCCCGGAGTTCCCACGCGGCACCTGTTCACGATGGCACGCAAGACGCTGCGCCTCGACCTTCGCAGCATCTTCACCGAGGCGGTGGAAAGTGGCCGTTCAGTGATGCGCGATGGCATCGCCGTGGAGAGCGAAGATGGCCAGGTCCAAATTGTCTCGGTCACCGTCGAGCCGTTGAACCAGACGCGGATGCCCTCCGAAAACGCCGAGCCATTGTACCTGGTGCTCTTCCATGACCGCGGGCGGCCGCTGAGCCAGGAGGAGGCGCAGAGCCGGGCCAGCGCAGCGCATGACGGCACTGCCGTGCATTTCGAACGCGAACTGCGCGAAACGCGCGACAGACTGCAATCCCTCATCGAGGAATACGAGACCGCACTCGAGGAACTGAAATCAGCCAATGAGGAGCTGGTCTCGGTCAATGAGGAGATGCAGTCCAGCAATGAGGAACTGGAGGCCTCGCAGGAGGAGCTGCAATCGGTCAATGAGGAACTCCATACGGTGAATGCCGAGCTGCACGACAAGGTCGATGCACTCGACCGCGCCAATGCCGACTTGACCAACCTGTTCGACATCACCGACGTGGCGACCGTGTTCCTCGACCGGAACCTCGCTATCCGCAGCTTCACGCCGGCGGTGGGCAAGGTCTTCAACATCCTGCCGACCGATCGCGGACGGCCGATCACCGACCTCGCGATCAACCTGAACCTCGCCAATCTGACCGCCGACATCGAGCAAGTCTTTGCCGGGCGCGGCGCAACGGAAATACGGGCGGACCAGGAGGACAAGAAGCTGTGCTTCCTGGTCCGCATCTCTCCCTATTACGACCATGACAGGGAGATCGAGGGGGTGGTGATCACCTTCATCGACATCACGACGCTCACCCGCGCCGAGGCGCGGCAGAAGCTGCTCATCGCGGAGCTGCAGCATCGCACGCGCAACCTGCTGGCGATCGTGCAGTCGATCGCGCGCCAGACGCTCGGCAAGGGTGGCCTGCTGGTCGATTTCAGCGCGCGGCTGGAGGCGCTCGGGCGCGTACAGAACCTGATGGGCGGCGAGGCCCAGAGCCAAATCGGCATGCGCAAGGTGATCCATATGGCGTTGCACGCCGTGGCACCCGGGCATGAGGGGAAGACGATGATCTCCGGGCCGCAGGTTTCGCTGCCTTTCCAACAGATGCAGACCTTCGCCCTCGTGCTGCACGAGCTGGCCACCAACGCGGTGAAGCATGGCGCGCTACGCCCAGGCCCGGGCCGGCTGGCGATCTCGTGGGTGGTCAGGGACGAACATGCCGCTCGGTCGGTGACGTTTCATTGGCGCGAGACCGACATAGTTGGACTGCAACCGCCGACACATCGCGGGTTTGGGATGGAACTTGTGGAGCGTGCCAGCAGTTTTACCCTCGATACCCAGGCCAAGCTAGAATTCGGTGCCTCAAGCATCGACTGCACGATTGAGATTAAACTTCCGAATGAACAGGAGGACACCGTCATGGCGGACGCTGCGGTACCCGCATGAGTGACCGGTCCGAACTCGCTGGCCTCCGGATCCTCCTCGTAGAGGATGATTTCTTCATCGCGATGGACATGTCGGAACTGCTGCAAAGCCACGGTGCCGAAGTGCTCGGGCCGATTGGCAAGGTCGATCAGGCGGTCGCCTTCATCGACGAGAACGCTGGTCGATTTGACGCCGTCGTGCTGGACATGAACCTGCACGGGCTGAAGACCTACCCGGTTGCCGATGCGCTGATCCTGCATGGCGTGCCGTTTGTCTTCACGACCGGATATAGCGCGGATGCGGTGGATGTGGCTTACCGGGGCCACCCCCGGTGCGAAAAGCCGGTGAACACCAAGGCTTTGCTGCACGCGCTCACGCGGTAAGTGTCACGGCCTCCCGGCCCTCATGGGGCCAGGAGGCGTGTAGAAAGTTCAGGCGGCGGGACGAGCGTCCCGGACCTGGGCGATCAGCGCCTTGAAGCCGGCGGGATCGTCATAGGCGATGGCCGCCATGACCTTGCGATCCATCTCGATCCCCGCGGCCTTCACGGCGGCGATGAACCGCGAATAGGTCAGGCCTTCCTCGCGGACGGCAGCGTTGATGCGCTGGATCCAGAGGGCACGGAACGCGCGCTTCTTGTTGCGCCGGTCGCGATAGGCGTACTGGAGCGCCTTCTCGACGCGTTCGAGCGCGGGACGGTAGGCGTTCTTGGAACGCCCCACATAGCCCTTCGCGAGGCGGATGATCTTCTTGTGGCGGGCGTGCTTGGTTACGCCGCGTTTGACACGAGCCATGCTTTTTCTTCCTTACCGCGGGCTGCCGTAGGGCATCCATTGCATGACCGTGAGGCCATCCTGATGGCGCAGGACCTGGCTACCGCGGTTCTGGCGCTTCATCTTGTTGGTCTTGGCGGTGAGCTGGTGGCGCTTGTTGCCCGAACCGGCCAGGACCTTGCCTGTCGCGGTGAGGCGGAAGCGCTTCTTCACGCTGCTCTTGGTCTTCATCTTGGACATTTGGCCCTCCTGTGCGGGGTGCAGGGGCTGATCCGCGGGGTGCGGAGGCCTCCGTTCCGGCCGGGCATGTCCGAGAGGCCACGGCGCGGGAGCGCGGGGTTTAGCGGCGGCAGCCCTTTGGCGCAAGTAGGCCGCCTCAGCTCAGGATGCGGACCGCGGCCTGTTCGTAGCTTGGCACCAGCCCGATCCATTCATAGGCGCGGTGCGTGGAGGCGATGAATTCGGCGAAGGCCTTGTGCTCATGCTGCTGCCAGCCCGGATAGTTCAGGTACTCGTCGAAGGCGATGATGGTGCCGGGCCGAAGCCGCGCGCCGAGCTGCGCGAGGATGGTCTGGGTGGAGCTGTAGAGGTCACAATCGACGTGCAGGAACGCGATGGGCCCGGGATGCGCGTCGAGGAAGCCGGGCAGCGTGCGGTCGAACCAGCCGGGGTGCAGGGTCACGTTCTCAGGCACGCGCGGCAGCACATCGAGCGCGAAGGTGCCGGCGTCGAAGCCTTTCCGCCAGAACTCGGGCAGGCCGGAGAAGCTGTCGAAGCCGTGGGCTTGGCTAGTCGGCCGCGCGTTGGCGATGCGGCTTATCGAGTGCCCGGAATACACCCCGAATTCGAGAATGAGGCCGTCTCCCGGCGCCTGCGCGACCATGGCATCGAGGAAGCTGTCGGCGTTTGGGAACCGCGGCGCACGGGGGAGGTGCTTCGCCACGAATTCAGCCGAGGTGATACCTGCCGCGAGAGAGGCGAGGCGGTCGATATCATAGTGCTCATACACCCCTCGCCCCAGGGCGCCCTCAAGAATCACCCGCTCGGCAATCGCCGCAACGCAATCCTCATCCATCAGAGGTACTCCCGCGCCACCAGCGCCGATTGGCAAAAACAAAAGAATGGGGCCCGGGGAAATTCCTTTCCCCGGCCTTGCCTTCTCACGCCGCCGCCAGGCTCTCGAACATCGGCAGCCCATCGATCCCACCCATCATCGGATCTACCAGGTCTTCCGGGTGCGGCATCAGCCCACAGATGCGCAGATCGGGCGAGAAGATGCCGGCGATGTTGCGCGCGCTGCCGTTGCGGTTAGCGGCCTCAGTCGCCTGGGCGTGTTCATCCACGTAGCGGAACGCCACCAGGTTCTCGCCTTCCAACCTGTCGAGCGTGGCGTCATCGGCGAAGTAGTTGCCGTCGCCATGGGCCATCGGCGCGCGGAAGGTGGCGCCCTGCTGCCAGTGGCTGGTGAAGGCGGTGTTGGCGCGCTCGACGCGGAGCGTGCACTCCATGGACAGGAAGCGCAGCGTCGCGTTCTTCAGCAGCCCGCCTGGCAGCAGCCCCGCCTCGATGAGGATCTGGAAGCCGTTGCAGACGCCCAGCACAAGGCCGCCGCGGGCGGCGTGGGCGCGGACGGCCGCCATGATCGGCGAGTGTGCCGCCATCGCGCCGGAGCGGAGGTAGTCGCCATAGGAAAACCCGCCCGGCAGGACCACCAGGTCGGTGCCGGCGGGCAACTCGGTTTCCCGGTGGAACACCATCGCCGGCTTGCGGCCGGAGGCGCGCTCGAGCGCGATCGCAATGTCGCGCTCGCGGTTGGTGCCGGGGAACAGGATGATCGCAGCGTGCATGGATCTCACCCTCCTTGGAGGACACGCAGCCAGTGCAGGCCGCCGAAGATGATGATGGTGGTGAGGGCTGCGAGTGCCGCGGCGGTGACGTAGCGGTTGGCCTTCGCCTTGAAGCCTGCGACCAGACCAAGGCGGCGCGGCTTTACGGCGGCGACATGCGCCACGCGCTCCTCGCGCCAGCGCAGGCCGATGGCGATGAGCACGGTGAGCCCGATCATCACGATGAGGCTGAGCTTCATCATGGCGTCAGGCCGGCTCCACCGTGAAGCTCTCGATGACCGTGTTCGCGAGGAGCTTCTGGGCCATCTCGCGCGCGGCGGCTTCGGCCTTCACGGGGTCGGTCTCGGCCAGATCGAGCATGATGGTCTTGCCGGCACGGACGTCGTTGACGCCGCTGAAGCCGAGCGCGGCCAGGGCCTGCGCGATTGCCTTGCCCTGGGGGTCGAGCACGCCGGGCTTGGGCAGGATGGTCACGCGAAGCTTCATGGTGCGGGTGCCTGGTCGTGGATTGTGGCGGGCAAAGGGGTCACTGCAGCCCCTCCGGCCCCTTCATGTCGCGGATGCCGGCTTCGGGCAGGATGCCGAGGCGCCGCGCGACTTCCTGATAGCCTTCCTCGACCTTGCCGAGGTCGCGGCGGAAGCGGTCCTTGTCCATCTTCTCGCCGGTCTTGGTGTCCCACAGGCGGCAATTGTCGGGGCTGATCTCGTCGGCCAGGACGATGCGCATGTCGTCATTCTCAAACAGGCGGCCGAATTCGATCTTGAAGTCGACCAGGGTGATGCCGACGCCGAGGAAAAGCCCGGTCAGGAAATCGTTCACCCGCAGCGCGAGTGCGACAATGTCATCGAGGTCCTGCGTGGCGGCCCAGCCGAAGCAGGTGATGTGCTCCTCGCAGACCATCGGATTGTTGAGCGCGCTGTTCTTGTAATAATACTCGACGATCGAGCGCGGCAGCCGCGTCCCCTCCTGGATGCCAAGGCGGGTCGCGAGCGAACCGGCCGCGACATTGCGCACGACGATCTCGAGCGGGATGATCTCCACCTCGCGGATCAGCTGCTCGCGCATGTTGAGGCGGCGGATGAAGTGGGTGGGTACACCGATCTCGGCCAGCCGCATCATCAGGTATTCGCTGATGCGGTTGTTGAGCACGCCCTTGCCGGTGATGGTGCCCTTCTTCTGCGCGTTGAAGGCGGAGGCGTCGTCCTTGAAATACTGCACGAGGGTGCCCGGCTCGGGCCCCTCGAACAGGATCTTGGCCTTGCCCTCAAAAAGTTGCCGGCGGCGCGCCATGGGTGGGAATCCTTCGTGGCCGCCGAGCGAAAGGTGCCAGGCAGCAATTTGCCGGGGTATAGCAGCGGGGGGAGCAGGGCGCCACGGGGCTTGACCGGTCTGCCCGGGCATGGCTGCACCGCTGCGACCGCCCCGCTCAGCCGTCAAGCGAAGTTACTGCCACAGAGGAATGGGATTGAACCGCGCGCCGGCCTGGGCTGCGAAGCGCCACACCGGCGGGGCATCCGGCGACAGCGCGATCAATGACGAGCAGACGGTGCCGAACCCATCACGCGGGGGAACGCAGAGCTGCTCGCCCCGATCACCAGCGCCGTCGCGCAGCAGAGCTTCCCAGCTGTCCCAGTCACCCAGGTCGGGGTCGGGCACTGGTACGGCACGGAACTTTGGCAAATGCCGCCGCGTGCGCGGGCTGTCGAGGTCGTTCGGGTCGTGCGCCGTAACCATGGTGACACCGGATGGCAGCAGTTCGGCCAGTGGCCGCCCCTCGCCCAGCCCCTTGATGAACCAGGCGGTCGAGGCATCGGCGATGACGAGGTTGAACGGTCGGTAGAGTCCGGCATCCAGCGCCGCGATCCGCTCGGCGGCCAACGCGGCGCTCGGCTCGAAGACCGCCATCACCGGCAACTCCCCGCGCGAGCGCTTGTCCGGCGCCGGCCCCAGGCTGCCCGGCCGGTTCAGCACACCCGCGAGCACCCCGTGCCGCGACAGGGCCAGCCAGGTGCCGCCTCCGCTCGCGTCGCGCCCCGCGATGATGCCCGGCCAGAACTCGGCCGGCGCGTCCCAGGCGCGGTCCAGCCGCTCATCGCGGTTGGCGGCGAGCAGCAAGGGCCAGGCATGGCCAGGGCGGCGCAGCAGGACCAGCGTGCACATGCCGGCCTGTCTATTCGACCGTGACGCTCTTCGCCAGGTTGCGCGGCTGGTCCACATCGGTGCCGCGCAGCACCGCGACATGGTAGGCGAGCAGCTGCACCGGGATAGCGTGCAGGATCGGCGCCACGAACGGGTCCACGGTCGGCAGCACGATCACATGCTTGGCGAAACGCCTCAGCGCCGGCGCGCCCTCGGCATCCGTGAAGGCCATGATGCGGCCACCGCGCGCTGCCGCCTCCTGCAGATTGCTCGCCGTCTTCTCGAACAGTGGGCCGGAGGGGCACAGCGCGATCACCGGGACCGCGGGGTCGATCAGAGCGATAGGGCCGTGCTTCATCTCGCCGGCGGCGTAGCCCTCGGCATGTATGTAGCTGATTTCCTTCAGCTTCAGCGCGCCCTCCATCGCGATCGGATAGAGGTTGCCGCGGCCCAGGAACAGCACGTCCCGCGCCGCCGCGACCTCCACGGCAAGCGCCTGGATCGTGGCGTTGTCGTCGAGCAGCGCGGCGGCGTTCGAGGGCAGCTCCAGCAGCGCCGCGATCAAAGTGGCTTCACGCGCCGCATCGATCGTCCCCCGCGCCCGCGCCATGCCGATGGTCAGGCAGGCGAGGACCGAAAGCTGCGCGGTGAAGGCTTTCGTTGAGGCCACCCCGATCTCCGGCCCGGCCACCGTCAGCAGTGTCGTGTCGCTCTCGCGCGCCATGCTGCTCTCGTCGACATTCACCACGGAGAGAATGGACTGCCCGCCGCCCTTCAACAGGCGCAGCGCCGCCATGGTGTCCGCCGTCTCGCCGCTCTGACTGACCAGCAGCGCGGCGCCGCCCACAGGCAGCGGCGGATCGCGGTAGCGGAGTTCGGAGGCGGTGTCGGCATCGGACGGAATGCGCGCCAGGCTCTCGATCCAGTAGCGGCCGACCAGCCCCGCGAGGAAGGCGGAACCGCAGGCGGTGATGGTCAACTTCGGCACCGTGAGCGGGTCGAAAGGCAGCGGCGGCAGGGCGACACGGCGGGTGGTGCCGTCGATGTACTGCCGCAGCGTCTCCCCGATCACCACGGGGTGCTCGTGCAGCTCCTTCTCCATGAAGTGCCGGTAGTTGCCCTTGCCGGTCGCCGCGCCGGAGAAGGCGGTAAGCTTCTCGGCCCGCTCGACGGGGCGATCCTCGGCATCGAAGAAGCGCGCGCCCTCATCGGTGACGATCGCCCAGTCGCCCTCCTCGAGGTAGGCGATCCGGCGGGTGAGCGGGGCCAAGGCCAGCGCATCCGACCCCACGAACATCTCGCCCTCACCATAGCCGATCGCGAGCGGCGCGCCCTGCCGCGCGGCGATCAGAAGGCGCGGATGGCCGGCAAAGATCATCGCCAGCGCGAAGGCGCCATGCACCTGCTTCAGCGCGGCGGCCACCGCCTGCGCCGGCGTGTCACCTTCGGACAGCAACTGGTCCAGCAGGCGCGCGAAGGTCTCGGTGTCCGTGTCGGTGGTGAAGATATGGCCCTTGGCCTCCAGCTTATCGCGCAGCTCCGCGTGGTTCTCGATGATGCCATTGTGCACCACCGAGACGCGCTCGGTACCGTGCGGATGCGCGTTACGCTCGGTTGGCGCACCATGTGTCGCCCAGCGGGTATGGCCGATGCCGGTCATGCCCGCGAGCGGATCGGCATCCAGCACGGCGGCGAGGTTGGCCAGCTTGCCCTCGGCGCGGCGACGCTCGATCCCGCCATGGACCAGCGTCGCGATGCCGGCGCTGTCATAGCCGCGGTATTCCAGGCGACGCAGGGCCTCCAGCAGGCGCGGGGCTGCGTTTTCCTGGCCGATGACGCCGACGATGCCGCACATGGAATGAGCCTCCGAAGAACGCCCGGAGAAGGAATTCTCCCGGACCCGCTTCTTTTATTTTTGGGACTTGGTGCCGCGGCCGGGTTTCACTGATTGGCGGGAGCGGGCGACTGCGAGGGAGTCGGCGGGGACGTCTTCAGTGAGGGTACTGCCGGCGGCCACCAGGGCGCGCGGGCCGATGCTGATTGGGGCGACAAGGGCCGTGTTGCTGCCGATGAATGCGTGCTCGCCGATTTCGGTGCGGTGCTTGTGCACGCCATCATAATTGCAGGTGATGGTGCCGGCGCCGATGTTGGCGCCCGCCCCGATCGTGGTATCGCCCAGGTAGGCGAGATGGTTCGCCTTGGCGCCGGCGCCGAGCGTGGTGGCCTTCAGCTCCACGAAATTACCGACATGGGCGCGCGCCTCCACCACCGTGCCGGGGCGCAGGCGGGCATAGGGGCCGATGATGCAGTCGCGGCCGACCCGCGCGCCTTCGAGATGGGAGAAAGCGCGGATTTCGGAGCCCTCGTCGACCGACACGCCAAGCCCGAACACCACGTTCGGGCCGATGGTGACATCCGCCGCCAGGCGCGTATCGGCCGCCAAGAACACCGTCTCCGGCGCCTGCAAGGTGGCCCCGGCTGCCATGGCCGCCGCGCGCAGGCGGTTCTGCATCGCGGCCTCGGCCTCCGCCAGTTCGGCGCGGGTGTTGATGCCACGCAGTTCCGCCTCCGGTGCCTCGACGGCCACGGCGGTCATGCCTTCGGCGACGGCGATGCCGACGACGTCGGTCAGGTAGTATTCGCCCCTGGCGTTCGCACTGCCGATGGCGCGGAGCCAGCGCAGCAAGGGGGGCGCGGCGGCACAGATGACCCCGGCATTGCACAGCGGCACCGCGCGCTCCGCCGCCGAGGCGTCGGCGTATTCCACGATGCGCTGAACCCGCCCTGCATCATCGGCGATGACCCTGCCATAGCGACCAGGATCGGCCGGGCGCATCGCCAGCAAGGCCAGGTCGGCATCGGCGCGCGCGGCAAGAAGCCGCTCGATCGTGCCGCGCGTGATCAGCGGATTGTCGGCGTAGAGCACTGCGGCGTCACCGGAAAAACCCTCCAGCAGCGCGGCGGCCTGCAATGCCGCGTGACCGGTGCCGAGGCGCTGCTCCTGAACCACCACCGCATGCGGCGCGGCTATTGCAGCCAAGCGCTCCATGCCTGGGCCGACCACGACGATGATCCGGTCGAACAAGCCGTGGCAGGCGTCGATCAGGTGACCGAGCATCGGTCGACCGGCAATCGCATGCAGCGCCTTGGGTTGGCGCGAGACCATGCGGGTGCCGAGGCCGGCGGCGAGAATGATGGCGGCGCGCATCATCGGGAGGTAGCGCCCGGAACCGCGCCGGAGCAAGCGGCGTCGCAGTCACATCCGGTTGCCGGGCGTTGCGCCCGGACGATGCGTTGAGGCTTTCAGGTCAATGGCACGGCTCGAAACGGCCCGATGGTAGGTCAGCGACGCTCCCGACGAAGCGAGATCAAGTAGGTCGCCCACGGCATCCTGATGGAGCCGTGCCATCCTTCGCGGCGCTCCCGACCGTCATAGGGGCCAATGGCCTGCTGGATCGCGAAGAGCTGGCGCTCTGAAAAACTCGCGGCGATATCCGCGGGCATGCCGGCCAGAAGCCGAGCCACGAACTCGGCATCCGGATAGACGCTGAGGGCTTGCGGCCCCGCCTGAGCCGGCTGCTTCGGCGGTTCCGGCTTCTCGAAGGTTTCGGTCAAATTATGAGGTCGCTCTGACATATCGCCCAAGCTATGCCGGACGTTTCGTCTGCGACGCAAATCACGGACGCTTGAACGCGCCTTCAGGAACAAAGCTCAGCGTGAGTCGACGACGCGCACCAGATCCACCCGCACGGCCCCGAACATGGTCGACTCCAGGTCCGCCCGAACCGGGATCGGCGGCAAATGTGGGCTCACCTGGCCAAGCCAGACTGTTCCGGGGAACAGGCGTCCCGCGGTCTCGCGCGTTTCATCGCCGCGGAAGCCGGCAATGAGCTGGGTGGTTATCGCGCAGCGCAGCGCTGGCCCGCGGAAGGCGCCCCCCATGGCGACCACCTCCTGCCGGCCCTCCGTGCGGACCGTCCACTCCTGCAGGCGTCGGCCATCGAAGGTCATGATGCGGCCGTCGCACCGGCCGTCGAGGCCGGCGAGCCTCGCCATCCATACCAGGGCCGACAGGGTGTCGATCGTGCCGGCGAGGCGGGCCGGCGGCACGGCCTCGCGCTGCGGTTCGAGCGCCGGCAGCAGGCTGCGCAGCACCGGACGGCCGGTTTCGAAGTCGAGGTGGGTGCGACGCTGTTCGCCACGCCAGACGCCATCGGCACGGTAGCGCTGCGGCACTGTGGCCGTGCCCCGCCATCCACCCTCGCTGATGGTGGTCTGGCCGCCGCGAACAAACATGGCGGCGGCACCGGTGGTTTGGGAACGCGCCTCGACGCGATAGCCGCGATCCGAGACGTCGAGCCGCGCGGTGATCTCCATCACGGTAACGCCAAGCGCCGAGAGCGTGTAGGCGACATCGACGGGCGCGGCGCGCGCCGGGACAGCGAGGAGCAACAGGAGAAGAACGGTGATCCGCATTGTTGTTCATGTGGGCCGGGTTCACCGTTTGGCCAGCCCGATTTCCTTGACACTACGGGGAGCGCGCGGTGTCCGAGAGTCCGCGGCGGCCCTTCCGCGGGCGTGCATGACGAGCCATCGCGCGCGAATTCTGCGTATTTCCAAATTCTCTTACTTTTCTCGTGTCAACTCGCTTTTAGAGCGCGCCAGAAAAAAGAACACAGCGCATTTTTATGTCGTTTTCTTCTGGCTTGATTTTCGCTTTGCATCCCGGTGCGATTTCGTTCAGATGTTTTCAAGCAGGCAATGATTTAGGGTATGAAATACATGCGAAAAACGATTCTTCCGCTGTCGGTCGTGGCGGCAAACCTGATGCTGAGTGCGCCGAGCCTTGCGCAGCAACAGCTGGCAGTTGGCGGTGGCATCACGCCGCTTGATGCTACGGGCATCCTCGGTGGTGTCGCCATGTCGGCCTCCGCCACCACGGGTACCCTGAGCGTCGGCGTCATCGGCGGCCCCCAAACCGACATCTTCACGTCGAATACTGCGTTGATTTCAGGCGCCACGGCGGTCTCCACCGCCGCGTCCAGCGAAGGCAACATCGTCTTCAACAGCAGCTCGACCGTCTTCGGCGCCATCGGCGTTATTCAGCCTGGTGGCCCGTTCCTGCGCAGTCTCTTCGCGGGGAATACCGGCACCACGGTGAATTTCCTGGGCCCTGTTTTCGCCACCACTCTCGATGTCGTGGGTGGGGGTATTGTCAATTTCAGCAGCGGCTCGACCAATGTCACGGCGACGAACTTCGCTGGGGATGGCGTCATCAGCCTCGGCCCCAACACGACCCTGATCGGGGCGATGACCTCGACCGCCGGCGCCAACACCGGAACGCTTTCGCTGCAGAACGGCAGCGTTCTCGACGGCGCCGTCGGTGGGGCTTCCGGGCTGCGCTCGATCAATGTCGTGGGCGGCTCCGACACCGCGGGCAGCACCGCGACCATCACGGGTGCGGCGAATGCCTTCGCATTTTCACTTGGGACCAACACGCTGAATGTCGGTGGCGCGTTGACCATCGCAAATGGTGGGGCTGGCGGCGTGGTCAACACGACGCTGGCGAGCCCGAGTGTCTTCGGCAACATTCGCCCGGTCGGGGCCACGAATCTCGGCCCGAGCCTGCTCGTCAACGTGAACGTTCCGGCGACGAGCTACATTCCGGTGGGCACCCAGTTCGCGATCATCCAGACCCGCGCCGGCACGCTCCAGAGCGGCACGAACGGCAGCGTGGTTTTGGTATCCGTCCAAAACCCCACCAACCCGCTCTATACGTTCCAGGCGGTTCCTCTTGCTGGCACCATTGCCGGCGAGGTCGTTATCACAACCACTGGTACGCCGCTGCTCGTGCCCCTCCAGCCGCCGGCGGGTGTACCGCTGCCGCCTGCCCTGCCCGCCGCGGCCACGATCGTGCCAGTGCTTCTGGCGATCGCGCCCACGGCAGCATCGGACCTCACCCTCACCGTCCTGCCGGCACTGAACGCTCTCACCACCGCGAGTGACGTGGTCAACGCCGTGGCGCAGCTTGGACCATCGGGCCCTGGCCTTGCCGCCGGGCTCGTGACCTTCCAAGGCGGCGCACAGTTCCGCGGCCTGCTGCTTTCACGCCTCGAGGATATTCTCTGCGGCCCGGCGCGGCCGGAGGAAGCTGACGTCACCCTATGCCGGGAGGAGCAGCGCCCCGGCTGGTGGGTGCGCGGCTTCGGCTATAGCGGTCAGCAAGGCACGCGCGACGGCATCGCCGGCTACGACACGCGGATCTACGGCACGATGATCGGGTATGACGCACCGATCGACCCCGACACCCGGGCCGGGATCGGGCTGGGATTCGCGCGCAGTGTGATCGAAGGCGACACCTTCGGCGCCGGGACCGCCCGCACCAGCTTCAACAGCTATCGCGCGACCGCCTATATCGGGCATGAACGTGGGCCGTGGTATGTGCACGGCGATGCTGCGGTCGGGTTCAACGCCTATACCGGTGAGCGCAACATCTCCTTCACCGGCATCCAGCGCCGGGCGGAAGCGGATTATTCAGGGCAGGATTATACGGCGGCGGTCACCACGGGCTACCGCTATGCGACGAACGGCTTCATCGTCACGCCGCGCGCCGCGCTGCAGTACACGCGCGTCAACATCGGCTCCTATACGGAGACCGGCGCCGGCGATGTTTCCCTCCGCGTCGACTCGCAGAGCTACGATTTCGTGGAGGCAGTGCTCGGCTTGAGAATTGCGCGTCCCTTCACCCATGAAGGCATGCGGATCGTGCCGGAGGTACACGCGAACTGGCTGCGCGAGCTCAATAATCCGCGCCTGTCCAATACCTCCGGCTTCGCGGCATTCGCATCGCCGAGCTTCACGACCCAGGCGCCGGCCACGGGCGCCAACACCTACAACGTCGGCGCCAGTGTGACCCTTCTCTCCTGTACCTGTGCGGCGAGGGTGTGGTCGCTTGAAGCCTCCTACGATTATGAATGGCGGGAGGATCGCTACGCCGCGCATCGCGGCATGCTTCGGGTCGCTGGGCGCTTCTAAGGCCTGACGGCAGGTGGCACCGGCCCCACAAGCGGGGCCGGTGACCAGGCGAGCGGCGCCTCATCAGACGTGAGGGCCGTCTCAGCCTTCGTCGGGGAGACGCGGCAAGCGGATTGTACGAGATGCTCGGTCATCGCAGTCATCATCCGGAATAAACGTTCTAGACCGCTCTGGATTGACACACAGCGGGGCGCGATGCCCCACGTCGCTCTGGCCGCCGGCGGATTGACGCGGACCGCCGAATGCGCGATTAGGCCGCGTTCCACTTGGTTCGGGTGCGTAGCTCAGCGGTAGAGCATTGCCTTCACACGGCAAGGGTCACAGGTTCAATCCCTGTCGCACCCACCAATCATTTCAATGCTTTATGTGATTTCCACCACTTTGAAGAAATGCCCGGGTAACGCCGGGGTAACGGCAGCGGTGGGAAACCCTGATGATACCCAGCCCACTGATCGTCAGGTCACCGCATGACCATGTCGCATCACTTGGGTGCCCGCCCCGCGGGGCTGCGACCGTCGCATGAGGAAAGCGGCTAGAGCAGACTCCCAGAACCCGACGCCTTCTCTGAGCACCCGCAGCCGGCGAAGCCTTGGCAGGCCCTTCAGCGGGCGCCAGCCGAAGCTCGCGAGCCACAGGGCTTGGCCGCCGTCATCCACGATCCTCACCGCCTCGACGGGCGTCATGAAAATGGTGGCATTGCGCATAACCGTCACGTCCAGCCCGTCGGCTCGCAGCACCAAACCTCGCGTCTCAATCCAATTGCCCACAAGCCCCTGCTCCTAGTACCAGCGCCCATCCACAGGCGATGGTGCTTCCTCCCTCGCCACAGCTTGGCAGAGCCTAGACCCGAGTAGCTCTGGCGGGAATCAGGTTGTGATTTGATCCGGTTCGGTTGGGTGTGATTGGCAGGTTTCCAGGTTGCGCTGGAGGTGGCGATGGCTTGGCGTCGTGGGCAGGCATATGGGCAGGACCTGCGCGATCGTGTGCTGGCGGCTGAGGGCGAGACGGTGCGCCAGATCGCCGAGCGCGGCCTAGATGGCGGTCTCGATCGGGGCGCAGTTGCGCGGATGATCGGCGATGCGTCCGCGCACCCGTGGCACCGGCGCCGGCACCGCGTCACGATAGCCATCCCCGTAGCAGCGCGCCGTGATGCAGTATTGGCAACGCGTGCCGCCGCCCTCGACGCAGGCGAGCACCCAGCGATCCTCGGCCTCCGTGGGCCGCTGGGCCGCCGATTGCGCCGAGCCGGCAAACGGGGCCAGGACCAGCGCGGCCAGGAGCGGAGTTACCCGAGGTGAGAACATGGCGATCTCCCGCCGCGCGTGATGGCGCGGCGGGGATCATTCTGGCGACGGCGGTGCCGCCGCAAACCAGGCTCAGCGCGCCGGCGGCGGGGCCTCGGCCGGCGCCGGGCCACCTTGGCGCGGGCCACGACCGCCACGCTGCGGGCGGATTTCATCGCGGGCCAGGGCGCCATCGGCGTTGCGGTCGGCGGCACGGAACATCGCCTCGGCCACCGGCGTCAGCTCGGTCATGCTCACCTTGCCGTCGCCATTGGCATCGACGAAGCGGAACCCGCGCGACAGGCCGTCACGCATGCGGACCTGCCTCTCCTCGCTCGGCGCCGGGCGACCGGCCGCGCGGCGGGCCTGCATGAACGCGACCAGCTCGTCGATGGTGACGCCGCCGTCGCGATCGGCATCGGCCTCGGCGAAGCGGGCCTGCAGCCAGCCGCGGCCCTCGTCCAGCGTCACGCGGCCATCATTGTTGGCGTCGGCGCGGGCGAAGGCCTCGCCGGCGGCGAAGCCACCCTCGCCGCGCGGGCCGTGATGGCCAGGCCCGCGCTGGGCCACGGCCGCCCCCGCCAGGCCGAGGCCGATGACGCCCGCGAGCAGGCCGATGGTTGCAGATTTGCGCATTGTCATACCCTTGTTGCTTGGCATGGCAGGACCATGCGCCCCGGCTGTAACAATGGCATTGCTGCAAGGGTGAGGAACGGTAACGAGCACCGCCGCTCAGCCACGCTTCGGCGTCCCGCCTTCACCCAGATCCCACCACATGCCGGCGAAACCGAGCAGCCCCTCGCGCGCCGGCGCGATCAGCAGGTGCTCGTCGGGCCCGTGCTGCTTGCAGCCATTGTAGCTGTGCGGAACCCAGACCAGCGGCACGCCGAGATGGTCCACGAAGACATCGCCGGGCAGGCCGCCGGACGAGTTCGGGATGATCTGCACCCGCTTGCCGAGGCTTTCCGCGATGCTCGCCTGCGCCCAGCGCACCCAGGGGTGATCCACATCCGTGCGGCTCGCGGCCATGCGGATGAAGGAGGCCTCGACCGCGACTTCGGGAAAGCCGGCGGTATCGAGATGGGCGCGAATGGCATCGTTGAACTGGGCGGGATCGCTGTCGACCGTGTAGCGGATCTGGCAATGCGCGCGGGCGTCGGGCGCCACGGCGTTGACCGGGTTTTCCGGCCGTCCCGAAATCATCGACAGGACGATGAGGCTGTTCCAGCCGTAGATCTTCTCGGCCGGCGTCAGCCCCGGCTCGCCCCAGCCCTCATCGATCGTGGCCGCGTCGCCGCCGCCGCCGAGCGGGCAGCCATGCAGCACCGCGCGCACCGAATTGGGCATCGACGGCGGCAGGATGCCGCGTACCAGCACCCGGCCGTTGCGGTCCATGAGGGAGGCCAGCGCGTGCGCGAGGATGATCGCGGGGTCTCGCGTGAGGCCGCCCCAATGGCCGGAATGGACGCCGCCATCGCGCAGCTTCACCACCAGGTCGAAATGGAAGGTGCCGCGCGTGCCGACCGCGATGGTGGGCGTGCCGGGATCAACGCGGGGGCCGTCCGAGGCGATCAGCACATCGGCGGAGAGGAGTTCCGCATTGGCGGCAACGAAATCCTTGAGGCCCTTGGAGCCACGCTCCTCCGCCGTCTCCAGCACCAGCTTCACGTTGAAGCCGAGCTTGCCGCCGCGTTCGGCGATGACAGCCTCCAGCGCGGCGAGGTTCAGCGCGTGCTGGCCCTTGTTGTCGGCGGTGCCGCGGCCGTACCAGCGGTCGCCTTCCTCGGTGAGCACCCAGGGGCCTAGCCCGGCGCGCCACTGTTCCGGCAGGCCGCGCACGGTGTCGCCGTGGCCGTACAGGAGAACGGTCGGCAGGGCCGGGTCCTCGATGCGGGTCGCGGTCAGGATGGGGCCGAAGCCGTCGAGCGGGTTCGGGTGGATCGCGGCGGTGAAGCCCAGGCGCTCGACCCAGGGGGTGATAGCCTGCGTCAGGTAGCTGTGCAGCGCCTGCTCGGCGCCCGCTTCCTGGCTGGTCGAGGGGATCGCCACCAACTCGGTGAGCAGGGACTTGAAACTGCCATCATCGAAGGAGGCGGCGGCGCGGTCGAGCGCGCCCTGGCGAGTGGCCATGGTGTTGGTTCCAGTGCGTGAGAATGGCGCCGAGTGTGAGCGCGTGGCGCCGCGTGGTCCAGCCTCAGCGCGTGCTGGTGGGCGCCGCGATGCCG
>JAQGHV010000078.1 GCA_028288785.1 Rhodospirillales bacterium
GCGTTGAAGGCGGTGCAGACCAGCGGGTGCAGCTGGATCGCCTTGCCTTCGACCAGGATCGGCTCGAAGGCCTGGATGCCCAGGCGGTGGAGCGTGGGGGCGCGGTTCAGCAGCACGGGGTGCTCGCGGATCACTTCCTCCAGGATGTCCCAGACCTCGGGACGCTCCTTTTCCACCATGCGCTTGGCGGCCTTGATGGTCGTCGCGTGGCCGTACTTCTCGAGCTTCGAGTAGATGAACGGCTTGAACAGCTCGAGCGCCATCTTCTTCGGCAGCCCGCACTGGTGCAGCTTCATCTCGGGCCCGACCACGATGACCGAACGGCCAGAATAGTCGACGCGCTTGCCGAGCAGGTTCTGCCGGAAGCGGCCCTGCTTGCCCTTCAGCATGTCGGAGAGCGACTTCAGCGGGCGCTTGTTGGCACCCGTGATGGCGCGGCCGCGACGGCCGTTGTCGAACAGCGCATCGACCGATTCCTGCAGCATGCGCTTCTCGTTGCGCACGATGATGTCAGGCGCGCGCAGTTCGATCAGCCGCTTGAGGCGGTTGTTGCGGTTGATGACGCGGCGATAGAGGTCGTTCAGGTCGGACGTCGCAAAGCGGCCGCCATCGAGCGGGACGAGCGGACGCAGCTCGGGCGGGATCACCGGGACGACGTCCAGGATCATCCATTCCGGCTTGGCGCCACCTTCGGCAAAGGCCTCCAGCATCTTCAGGCGCTTGACGAGCTTCTTGCGCTTGGCCTCGGAGGTCGTCTCCTTCAGGTCGGCGCGCAGGCGCACCGCTTCCTTCTGGCATTCGATGCCGGTGAGCATCTGCTTGACGGCTTCCGCACCGATGCCGGTGGAGAAAGCATCCTCGCCGAACTCGTCAAGCTTTGCCTGGAACTGGTCCTCGCTGAGCAGCTGGTGCAGCTTGAGGTCGGTCAGGCCGGGTTCGAGAACCACGTAGCTCTCGAAGTACAGGACCTTCTCCAGCTCCTTCAGGCTCATGTCGACCATGAGTCCAACGCGGCTCGGCAGCGACTTCATGAACCAGATGTGGGCAACCGGCGAGGCGAGCTCGATATGCCCCATGCGCTCGCGCCGCACCTTCGCGAGGGTGACTTCGACGCCGCACTTCTCGCAGATGATGCCGCGGAACTTCATCCGCTTGTACTTGCCGCAAAGGCACTCGTAATCCTTGATCGGCCCAAAGATGCGGGCGCAGAACAGCCCGTCACGCTCCGGCTTGAAGGTACGGTAGTTGATGGTCTCCGGCTTCTTGATCTCGCCAAAGCTCCAGGAACGGATCTGCTCCGGGCTCGCGATCGAGATCTTGATCTGGTCGAAGGTCATCGCCTGGCCGGTCTGGCCCAGGATCTTCATCAGTTCATTCATGCCATGCACTCCGTCCGGCACGCCCCGTCGGGCGGCGAATGCGGGGAACCGCGGCGCTGCGCTGCGCCGCGGGGTCGTTCTGTCAGGCTAGTTTCGCCATTTTTGGTCAGGGCTGGCGCATTTCCAGGTCCACGTTCAGGCCGAGGGACTTCAGCTCCTTCACGAGGACGTTGAAGGATTCCGGAATGCCCGCCTCGAAGCTGTCCTGGTCGCGCACGATCGCCTCGTAGACCTTGGTGCGGCCGGAGACGTCGTCCGATTTCACGGTCAGCATTTCCTGCAGCGTATAGGCGGCGCCGTAGGCCTCGAGCGCCCAGACCTCCATCTCGCCGAAGCGCTGGCCGCCGAACTGCGCCTTGCCACCCAGCGGCTGCTGGGTCACGAGCGAGTACGGCCCGATGCTGCGCGCGTGGATCTTGTCGTCCACGAGATGGTGGAGCTTGAGCATGTAGATGTAGCCCACCGTCACCTTGCGCTCGAACGGCTCGCCGGAACGGCCATCGACCAGCACCACCTGCCCGGAGCTGTCGAGCCCTGCGCGCTCCAGCATGCCCTCGATATCCGACATGCGGGCACCGTCGAAGACTGGCGTGGCGATCGGAATGCCCTTCTTCAGGTTCTCCGAAAGCTCGATCAGCTGGTCCTCGTTCATCGGCGCGATCTCCTTGTCGTAGATCTCCTCGCCGTAGATGTCCTTGAGCTTCGCCAGCAGCTCCTCGCGCATGCGGCCGCCGCGGCGATACTCCTCGACCAGCGCACCGACCTGCTTGCCGAGATTGGCGCAGGCCCAGCCGAGATGGGTCTCGAGAATCTGCCCGACATTCATGCGCGACGGCACGCCGAGCGGGTTCAGCACGAGGTCGACCGAGGTGCCGTCCTCGAGGAACGGCATGTCCTCCATCGGGACAACGCGGCTGACCACGCCCTTGTTGCCGTGGCGGCCCGCCATCTTGTCGCCGGGCTGCAGCTTGCGCTTCACCGCTACGAAGACCTTGACCATCTTCATGACGCCAGGCGGCAGTTCGTCGCCGCGCTGCAGCTTTTCGACCTTGCCCTCGAAGCGCTTCTGCAGCTTTTCCACGGCCGCGTCGAACTCGCGGCGCAGCGACTCGATCTCCGCCATCGAGGCCTCATCGGTGACCCCGATCTGGCGCCAGGTTGCCTTGGCAAACTGGTCCAACACCTCGTCGGTGATGACGGTGCCGGACTTGATCGGCTTGAAGCCGCCCGACGCCTTCTTGTTCATCAGGCGCTCACGCAGGCGCGAGTAGAAGCTGCGCTCCTGGATGGCCTTTTCGTCGTCGCGGTCCTTGGCGAGGCGCTCGATCTCGGCGCGATCGATCGCCATCGCGCGCTCGTCCTTGTCCACTCCACGGCGGGAGAACACGCGCACATCCACCACCGTGCCGGTAACGCCCGGAGGCAGCTTCAACGAGGTGTCGCGCACGTCGGAAGCCTTCTCGCCGAAGATCGCGCGAAGCAGCTTCTCCTCCGGCGTCATCGGGCTCTCGCCTTTCGGCGTCACCTTACCGATGAGGATGTCGCCGGGGTTCACCTCGGCGCCGACATAGACGATGCCGGCCTCGTCGAGGTTGCGCAGCGCTTCCTCACCGACGTTGGGGATGTCGCGGGTGATTTCCTCCTGGCCCAGCTTGGTGTCGCGCGCCATGACCTCGAACTCCTCGATGTGGATCGAGGTGAAGACGTCGTCGCGCGCGATGCGCTCGCTGATCAGGATGGAGTCTTCGAAGTTGTAGCCATTCCACGGCATGAACGCGCACAGCGCGTTGCGGCCAAGTGCCAGCTCGCCCAGTTCGGTCGACGGACCGTCGGCGATGATCTCGCCCGAGCGCACCGCATCGCCCACCTTCACCAGCGGGCGCTGGTTGATGCAGGTGCTCTGGTTGGAACGCTGGAACTTGCGCAGACGATAGATGTCAACGCCGCGCGTGGCGCCGTCCTCGCCGGTCGCGCGCACCACGATGCGCGCGCCGTCGATGCTGTCCACCACACCTTCGCGGCGGGCCACGATGGTCGCCCCGGAGTCGCGAGCAACCGCGGCTTCCATGCCCGTGCCAACCAGCGGCGCGTCGGACTTCACCAGCGGCACTGCCTGGCGCTGCATGTTGGAGCCCATGAGCGCGCGGTTCGCGTCATCGTTTTCCAGGAACGGGATCAGCGCGGCGGCGACGGAGACGAGCTGCTTCGGCGACACGTCGATGGCGGTCACTTCCTGCGGCTTCACCAGGCGGAAGTCGCCGCCCTGGCGCACCGAGACGAGCTCCGAGAGGAACTGGCCGGTCTCAGCGTCCACCTCGGCGTCGGCCTGGGCCACGACGAGGCGCTCCTCCTCCATCGCGGAGAGGTAGCGCGGCTCGCCCACGATCTTGCCGTCCTTGACCAGGCGGTAGGGCGTCTCGATGAAGCCGTACTTGTTCACCTTGGCGAAGGTCGCCAGCGAGTTGATCAGGCCGATATTCGGGCCTTCCGGCGTCTCGATCGGGCAGATGCGGCCGTAATGCGTCGGGTGCACGTCGCGCACCTCGAAGCCGGCGCGCTCGCGGGTCAGGCCCCCAGGGCCCAAGGCGGAAAGGCGGCGCTTATGCGTCACTTCCGACAGCGGATTGGTCTGGTCCATGAACTGGCTGAGCTGCGAGGAACCGAAGAACTCGCGCACAGCCGCAGCGGCGGGCTTCGCGTTGATCAAATCGTGCGGCATGACCGTGTCGATATCGACCGAGCCCATGCGCTCCTTGATCGCCCGCTCCATCCGGAGCAGGCCGACGCGGTACTGGTTCTCCATCAGCTCGCCGACCGAACGCACCCGGCGGTTGCCGAGATTGTCGATGTCGTCGATCGAGCCGCGGCCATCCTTCAGGTCGATCAACACCTTCACTGTGGCGATGATGTCCTGCTTGCGGAGCGTGCGCATGGTGTCCGGCACTGCCTCGGCGTCGAAGCCCAGGCGCATGTTCATCTTCACACGGCCGACCGAGGAAAGGTCGTAGCGCTCCATGTCGAAGAACAGGCCGCGGAACAGCGTCTCCGCCGTGTCGGGCGTCGGCGGCTCGCCGGGGCGCATAACGCGGTAGATGTCCATCAGCGCTTCGTCGCGGTTGGAATTCTTGTCTACCGCGAGCGTGTTGCGGATCCACGGGCCGACGCTCTGGTCGATCGCCAGCGTGGGAACCATGTCGATGCCGGCATCTTCAAGCAGTACCAGCTTGTTCTCGCCGAGCTCCTCACCGGCTTCGGCCCAAATCTCGCCCGTCTCCGGGTTCACGAGATCCTCGGCGACGTAGCGGCCGATGAGGTCGACGCGGCCGACCAGCACTTCCGTCGTGCCGGCTTCCGCGATCTTCTTCGCGGCACGCGCGGTGAGCTTGGAGTCCTTCTCCGCGATGATCTCGCCGTTGCTGGCATCGACCAGCGCCTCGGCGAGCTTTACGCCGCGGAAGCTGTCGGGGTCGAACGGGCGCGACCAGCCCTTGGGGCCGCGCGTGAAAGGCACCTGACCGTAGAAGTGGCTGAGGATTTCCTCGGCATCCATGCCCCGCACCTGGCCGGGCTCGATCGTCTCGCCGGCGGCGCGGCGGGCCTCGATGTGGGCGGATTCGAGGGCGTACAGCAGCGTCGTCGCCGGCAGCTTGCGCTTGCGGTCGATACGCACGTAGCAGATGTCCTTGGCGTCGAACTCGAAGTCGAGCCAGGAGCCGCGATAAGGGATGACGCGCGCGGCGAACAGGTACTTGCCGCTGCTGTGCGTCTTGCCCTTGTCGTGGTCGAAGAACACACCAGGGCTGCGGTGCATCTGGGATACGATGACGCGCTCGGTGCCGTTGATGATGAAGGTGCCGTTATCCGTCATGAGCGGCATGTCGCCCATGTAGACATCCTGCTCCTTGATGTCGCGAATGGTGCGGCTGCCGGTGTCCTCGTCGATGTCCCAGACGATCAGACGTAGGCGCACCTTAAGCGGCGCGGAATAGGTCAGCCCGCGGGAGATGCACTCCTCGACATCGTATTTCGGCTCATCGAATTCGTACTGGACGAACTCCAGACGGCCACGGCCAGCGAAGTCATCGATCGGGAAGACCGACTTGAACACTTCCTGCAGGCCCGTCTGGGTGCGCGCATCGGGCGTCACCTCGGCCTGGAGGAACACTTCGTAGGAGGCGCGCTGCACGTCGATCAGGTTCGGCATCGGCGCCACTTCCGGCAACCGACCAAAGCTCTTGCGGATGCGCTTCTGACCGGTGAAGGATTTGGTGATCGCGTTCATGCCAATACAGCTTCCTTGTCGCTCCGGCCTGAGCAACCCTGGCCGGCGGGCATTCGCTGGCGCCAATGGGGCGGCGGCCGACGGGCCGCCATTCCCCAAAGACACGGACAGGGCCGCAATTCCCCGAGGAATTCCGGCCTGCCCTGTTCACTCATAGTAATCCCGGCCGGCAGCGAATGCCCGGCCGGGATCACGCCTCAGTCGATTACTTGACTTCGACAGAGGCGCCGTTGTCCTCAAGCAGCTTCTTGATCTTGGCGGCCTCGTCCTTCGACGCAGCCTCCTTCACCACCTTCGGGGCGCCCTCGACCAGATCCTTGGCTTCCTTCAGCCCGAGACCGGTAATGGTGCGAATTTCCTTGATGACGTTGATCTTCTTGTCGCCAACAGCGGTCAGCGTAACGGTGAACTCCGTCTGCTCCTCAACCGCGGCGGCCGGCGCGCCAGCGCCAGCAGGAGCCGCCGCTGCCGCAACCGGAGCCGCGGCGGAGACGCCCCACTTTTCTTCCAACATTTTCGAAAGCTCTGCGGCCTCAAGGACAGTGAGGCTGGAGAGCTCTTCAACGAGCTTTGCGAGTTCGGCCATGATCGGATACTCCGTGACTTAAGGGTTCGGCTTGATGTTTGCAACCCCACCCGAGCGGATGGAGTTAAGCGGTGTTCAGGCTGCCTCGTCGGCAACCTCGTCCTTCTTGGCGTATGCCAGTAGCACGCGTGCCAATTGACCACCCGGGGCCTGGAGGATGCCCGCGATGCGCGTTGCGGGGGTCTGGATGAGACCCACCAACTGCGCACGCAGCGCGTCCAGGGAGGGGAGCTCGGCGAGAGCCTTGACACCAGCAATGTCGAGGGTCTGCTTGCCGAGCGCTCCACCGAGCACGACGAACTTGTCGTTGGTCTTGGCGAACTCGAGGGCGGTCTTCGCAACGGCGACGGCGTCCCTTGACCACGCGAGCGCGGTCGGACCCTTCAGCAGCGGCGAAATGCCTTCGAAACTCGTGCCAGCGAGGGCGAGGGAAGCCAGCCGGTTCTTCGCAACCTTATAGCTGCAGCCCGCCGCCCGCATCTTGCGCCGGAGATTGTCCACATCGGCGACCGTAAGACCCTTGTTCTGGGCCACGAGCACGAAGGACGTCTCGGCGAACACGCCGGCGAGGGACGCAACAAAGTCGCGCTTTTCGGTGCGTTCCACGCATCGTCTCCGCAGGTGACCGGAGCCTTCTGGAAGGGTCCCGGCCGGTTCACACGAGGGTCACGCCGCTTGCGCGGAGCAACCCGGTTCGCCTGTCCGAGAAGGAACACCAAGCCAAACCGGGCGCGGGCGAGGCCCGGCCGGTGTCTGGTTCGGCACCCCGTCTATCTCTTGCGCGACGCCTTGGACAACCTTGGCACCGCATCAAAGCCCGAAGGCTACAGGAGGTCTCTGACAGGTATCGGGACGCGGAGGGTTAGCCTCCCCGCCCTGCCCGCCCATCCCTAAGGGATGGGCGTATCTCTGGCCGGCCGATTCACGCCTCTGGACCATGCGGCCCTTCAGCGTTCGGACGGCAAATGGTTCAGGCCGAGGCGTTCAGCGTGGTCACGTCCACGTGGATGCCCGGGCCCATCGACGACGACAGCGCCGCCTTCTTCACATAGGTGCCCTTGGCACCGGTGGGTCGGTTGCGCTGGATCGCCTCGATGAACGCACGCGCGTTCTGCAGAAGCTGCTCCTCACCGAAGCTCGCCTTGCCGATGCCGGCATGGACGATGCCCGCCTTCTCGGCACGGAACTCGACCTGGCCGGCCTTGGCGGCGGTGACCGCGCCCTTCACGTCCATCGTCACGGTGCCGAGCTTCGGGTTCGGCATCAGGCCGCGCGGCCCGAGGATCTTACCCAGGCGACCAACCAGGCCCATCATGTCCGGCGTCGCGATGCAGCGGTCGAACTCGATCTTGCCTTCCTGCACAAGGGCGGCGAGGTCATCGGCACCCACGATGTCGGCGCCGGCGGCCTTGGCCTCCTCGGCCTTGGCACCGCGCGCGAACACGCCGATGCGCACGGTCTTCCCGGTGCCGTTAGGCAGGCCAACGACGCCACGGACCATCTGGTCGGCATGGCGCGGATCGATGCCGAGGTTCATCGTCATCTCGATGGTCTCGTCGAACTTGGCCTTGGCGTTCGTCTTGGCGAGGCGGATGGCCTCATCCAGGGCGTAGCTCTTCTCGCGGTCGAAGCCGGAGTAGATCGTCTTCAGGCGCTTTCCCTGCGGCATGGCTCAGCCCTCCACCACTGACAGGCCCATCGAACGGGCGGATCCCGCAAGCATGCGCATCGCGGCCTCCTCGTCATTGGCGTTCATGTGGATCATCTTGGTCTTTGCGATCTCGCGCAGCTGCGACTTGGTCACGCGGCCGACGGTGGCACCCTTGCCCGGCGTGGTGGAGCCCTTCTCGAGCTTCGCGGCCTTGAGCAGGAAGTAGGTGTTCGGCGGGGTCTTCGTCACGAAGACGAAGGTGCGGTCCGAGAATGCGGTGATCACGACAGGAGTCGGGGTGCCCGGCTCCATCTGCTGCGTCGCCGCGTTGAATTCCTTGACGAACTGCATGATGTTCAGGCCGCGCTGCCCCAGCGCTGGGCCGACCGGCGGCGAAGGATTGGCCTTGCCCGCGGGGATCTGCAGCTTGATGTAGCCGACGATTTTCTTCGCCATAGTGCATCCTCTGTTCAGTCACAGAGAACCGCGGTGCTAACGGTCCTGAAGAAGGACCTCCCGCGTTTCCCAAAGAGTTCGTGCGGCCGGGGCGAGGCCCAGGCCGTTCGAAGGAGCGGCTATATGGCGCAGGGCCGGGCCTGCGTAAAGGGGCTTTGTTCAGTCGGCCCGGATGCCCGCGGCGCGGACCAGGGCGCCGAGCCGCTCGGTCTCGCCGGCGATGAAGACGGCGAACTCCGCGCCGGGCATCGCGCGCGGCATGCTCCCGCTGGCCTCGATCCGTGCGGCCACGCCGGGATCGCGGATCGCGGCGCGAGCGTCGCTTTCCAGGCGCAGGACGCGCGCTACCGGCACGCCGCTCTGCACGAAAAGGCCGAACCAGCCGACGGAGACGAGGTCAACGCCGGATTCACGCAGCGTCGGCACCTCCGCGAAGGCGGGCACCCGCTCGGCGCTGGTGACCGCCAGCGCCTTCATCCCCCCACCGCGCACCAGGCCGGCCGCCGCCGAGATCGTCTGGAACATGCAATCGACGCGTCCGGCCATGACGTCCGTATTGGCTGCCCCGGTCTCCCGGTAGGGCACATGCGTCAGGTTGAGCCCGGTGGCGATCGAGAACTGCGCACCCGCCAGGTGCAGCGAAGTGCCGTTGCCGATCGAGGCGTAGGTCATCGGCCGCGTCCGCGCGAGGGCGATGAACTCCGCGACGTTGGTGGCCGGCATGTCGTTTGGCACGACCATGATGTTCGGCACGATCGCCAGCATTGCGACGGGCGTGAAGTCGCGCTCCGCGTCGAAGGGCAGCGCGGCATAGAGGTAGCGGTTCACCGCGAGGGGCACGCCGTTGAGCAGGATCGTGTGGCCGTCGCGCTCGCCCTGCGCGGCGAGAGCCGTGCCGATATTGCCGCCCGCGCCGGTGCGGTTGTCGATCGAGATCGGCTGGCCGAGGGTCCGCGTCATGTGCTCGCCAGCGACACGACCCAGGAAATCGGCTGCCCCGCCGGGCGGAAATGGAATGATCATGCGCAGTCCACGGTCGGGGAAGGCTTGCGCCCTCGCAGGCTGCGCCAGGGCCAGGAAGGGTGCGGCCAGTAGAGCGCGGCGTTGCGGCATGAGGGATCTCCGGCTGAGTGTTGGCGTGGAGTTTGCAAGATCCGTTCCGCACCGCTGCCGGTCAGGCAGTGAGGAGCATCACCTCAAACCTACTTGACCGCGCGTAACGATTCCATTTTTGCATCGTAGTCAATTCGGAGACCAACTCCGCTGCGACATCTCATATCACGTCATCACCGATTCGCGAGGAGCCTTCGATGCGTCTGACGCGGAGATGTTCGCGCACCCATGGCTTGCGGACCTGCGCCGGCGCGGTCATGTCGGATCGCATGACGCGATGCTGAGAGCCATCACGCCTTGGACCGATCGGAACGGCGGTTTTTCCCCGCTGCGGCTGATCGTGTTCGTCGGCCTGATGCTGCCGAGCGTGTCGCTGCTGTACCTCGCGCTGACGGATGATCTGGGGCCGGAGCCGGTACGCGGTGCGATGCATGAGACCGGCCGCGACGCCATCCGCGTGCTGCTGCTCTCAATGTTCATGACGCCGCTGCGCCAGATGCTGCGCTGGGCGCGCTTGGCCGTGCTGCGCCGCATGGTGGGCCTGTTCGCGATGAGCTACGCGCTGCTGCACCTGGTGCTGTATTTCGCCTATCAGAACTGGCGTCTGCTGCATGGCGCCGCCGAGATCGCGCTGCGCTTCTATCTCACCGTGGGTTTCGTGGCGGTGGTCGGGTTGGTCGTGCTCGGCGTCACCTCGACCGATGGCTGGGTGAAGCGGCTGGGCAGCCCGGCATGGCGACGCCTGCACAAGCTGATCTTCGCCATCGCGGTGCTGGGCCTGCTGCACTTCCTGCTGCACGCCAAAAGCGACATCACCGAGGCCGTGCTGACGACGGGCCTGTTCGTGTGGCTGATGCTCTACCGTGCCGTGGCGCCGGAGGGTGGTTCGCCCAGCACCTTGCGGCTGGTGGTGATCTCGGTGGCGTCCGCCCTGCTCACGGCTGCCGGCGAGGCAGCGTGGTACGCGCTGAAAACCGGTGTCGATGCGACGCTCGTGCTGGCAGCACATCTCGATTGGGAGTTTGGCCTGCGCCCGGCCGCCTGGGTCCTGGTGTCCGGCCTGGCCGCCACCGCACTGCGGGAGCTGGCGCGCCTGGTGCCGCGTCGTGGCCATGCAAAGCAGGCCGGCATGGCGTAGCGGATGCGGGAGAATTGCTTCTCCCGCCCTTGTCGTCAGAGCTTCTCGACCTGCCCGTATTCCAGTTCGACCGGCGTCGAGCGCCCGAAGATGGAGACGCTGACCTTGAGGCGCCCCTTCTCCTCGTCCACTTCCTCGACCACGCCGTTGAAGCTGGTGAATGGGCCGTCGGCCACGCGCACCTGCTCGCCGACTTCGAAGACGATCGCGGGGCGCTTGGGCTTGTCCACGCCTTCCTGAACCTGCTGCAGCATCCGCTGGGCCTCGGCCTCGCGGATCGGCGTCGGCCGGTTCTTCTCGCCCAGGAAGCCCGTTACTTTGGGCGTGTCCTTGACCAAGTGCCAGGCGTCGTCGGTCATCTTCATCTTCACCAGCACGTAGCCGGGGAAGAACTTGCGCTCGGAATCCACCTTCTGGCCGCGGCGGACTTCCACCACCTGCTCGGCGGGGACGAGGATGTCGCCGATCTGCTCGGCCAGGCCCTTCTGGACGGCCTGCTGCTTGATCTGCTCGGCGATCTTCTTCTCGAAGCCCGAATAGACGTGAACCACGTACCACTTCATCTCGGCCATGCTCGCCATTCCTCTCAGCCGAACCCAAAGATCAAGCGGGAGGCCAGCTGGATCAGCTTGTCCACCACCAGGAAGAAGATCGCCGCAAGCGCCGACATCGCCAGCACGAGGCCAGTCGTGATCAGCGTTTCCTTGCGTGTCGGCCAGGTGACTTTCGCCACTTCCTGACGCACCTCGCGGATGAACTGCGCGGGGTTGAGCTTGGCCAAAATGCGTCTTCCTCGATGCTGAAGGCGGGTGACAGGCAGGTTTCAGGGGGGGCGGGCTACATACGGGAGCGCACCGGGCCTGTCGAGGCCACCTCAAAAGAGAGGCTGGCAGGGGCGGAGGGTCTCGAACTCTCAACCTCCGGTTTTGGAGACCGGCGCTCTAGCCAATTGAGCTACGCCCCTGCAGGCGGTTGGGGTTTTAGTGCGGTGAGCCGTGCGTGTCGAGAGTGGGTTTGGTCGACAGCATGGGGGAATGAATTCACCCAAACCCCCTTCTTCTATTTTTGTCTGTTCGTGCTGGCTGGGAGGCCAACCTCCGCCGATCTGACTGGTGCTTCTTGCGCAGCCGGCACCGAGGAATTTCTACTGGCGCTGGCTGCGCAGCCAGCGCCTCAGACCCCAAGCCGGGCCCGTCCAAACATCAAGCACCTAGAAGTCAAAAACAAAAGAATGGGGGCTGGGGGAAATTCCTTTCCCCCAGCCTCAGCCCTTACGCCACGATCTTCGCGACAACGCCCGCACCGACGGTCCGGCCACCCTCACGGATGGCGAACCGCAGGCCTTCATCCATCGCGATCGGTGCGATGAGCTCCACGTCCATGGTCACGTTATCCCC
>JAQGHV010000088.1 GCA_028288785.1 Rhodospirillales bacterium
GATCCTGAGCCTAGATCCGCCGCCCGAGGAGCCAAGCTGCCTACCGAAGTTCATCCCGCACCTGAATGGCAAGCCACACATCGGCGCTACCGCTGGTCCAACATCGTGGTAGTCCCCTAAACCGACCGGCGGCGCTCGCGCCACACGCGCTGGCGCCGGTTGCCGGCCAACCGGGTGCTGGAGGTGATCCTGGCCACGCAGGTCATCGCCGGCCTGGCCCTCAACCTGGGGCAAATCATATATGAGTATCTCTTAGCGTCAGTCGCGAAGTATGAGCGCTGATACGAGCCTTCGTGTGCCCTCAACTGACAGGCGTGGACGTCGGCCTACTCGCCCTGGAATGCCGGCGCGCTCTGCCTGCAAGGACAGTCCCAGCTCAAGGCAGGCGCGGCACGCCGGGGCTCACTGCCCCGACCGTCTCACTTGGTAACGCGCGGGCCACCACCCGCCGTCGGCGGCACGGTTGCTGCGCCCTGCCAAGCTTCGCGGATGCGCTCCAGCACCGGCGCGGTGGCGGCCGTGTTCTCACCGGCGACGGTGATGACGACAACGCCCGGCGCGGGCACGCAATAGGCGGTGATCAGCGTGGTGCCATCCTGCGGTTCCGCGCCGATGCTAGAAGTGCCGGTCCCGAGGATGCGGAAGCCGGCACGCTCCAGAACCTCGCGTGCACGCTGGTGGCACGCTGGCATGGCCGTATTAGCCTGGATGGAAAAATGCACCTGGCTGACGCCGTAGGCACCGGCCGGAAGCGTCCGCAAGGCGAGCAGGCCCGCAAGGGCCGCAAGGGTGGCAATGCGCAAGACCGGACCTCCCAGTTGTATGACGCGCGGAGCGTATAGCGAGGCGGTGCCCGGCGGGAAGAGGCATCGAAATTACATCGGTGGTTGCTGCTTCACCAGGCGACGTGCCAGGACGTAGCCGAGAAGCCCCGCCACCGGCCCGGCCGGCAACACGAGCAGCCAGCCGATATGGGCGCCCTGGCTGACCAGGCCCAGCCCAAGGCCCAGCATGAGGCCACCCGTAAGGCTACCGAGCACGCCCGCTGTCAGCCCAAGGATGAGGATGTCTTCGCGTGTTGCCATGCCGCCGAGGTGCCGCGTCGGACGGGCTTTGACAAGGGGGTTGCGCCTCGGAACCAACCTGCGGTTTGACAACGACGCGTTCTGCGGGCTAGGCAGCGCCCTCTTTCCGGGAACGTGGACGGGTCGGGGTGGCGCAAGCGGGCGCACCAGCGACCCGCGCCCTCTGGGGTTCGTCCTGAACCTTGGACTACCGGGACAATAGCGACCCCTGCCGGCAGGACAATCTGCTTTCAGGATGATCGCGCCTTGATGAAGGATAACGCGCATGACGAAGCGCGCGGAAAGCAAATACAAGATCAATCGCCGTCTCGGCGCCAATCTGTGGGGCCGTGCGAAGAGCCCGGTCAACAAGCGCGAATACGGCCCCGGCCAGCACGGCCAGCGCCGCAAGGGCAAGCCGACCGATTTCGGCATTCAGCTGATGGCAAAGCAGAAGCTCAAGGGCTACTACGGCAACATCGGCGAGAAGGCCTTCCGCAAGTATTATGAGGAAGCCGTGCGCCGCAAGGGCGACACTTCCGAGAACCTGATCGAATTGCTGGAGCGCCGCCTGGATGCGGTGGTCTACCGCATGAAGTTCGCGGTGACGCCGTTTGCGTCGCGCCAGTTCGTGAACCACGGTCATGTCACGGTGAACGGCAAGAAGCTGAACATCCCGTCCTACATTGTGAAGGACAATGACCTGATCGAGGTCAAGGAGACCTCCAAGCAGCTGGCCGCCGTGCTGGACGCTTCGCAGAGCGGCGAGCGCGAAGTGCCGGAGTACATCGAGGTCGATCACCGCGCGATGAAGGGCAAGTACCTGCGCGCACCGAAGCTCTCCGATGTGCCCTACCCGGTGCAGATGGAGCCGAACCTGGTGGTCGAGTTCTACTCGCGCTGAGCTTGGCTACAGGCTGAATCGGAAGCGCCGGCGAGGGGAACCTCGCCGGCGCTTCTGCTTTTGGGGCTCCGTTCGATCGGAGGCGAGATGGGCCCCAGCTTTGAAAAAGCTGGACTAAATGCCTTCCCCGTGAGCACTTCTCACTGCGCAGTCTTCAGAAGATATAGTTGCTGCAGCGGATGCCCAGGAAGAATGCGCAGCCTCCGGCGATTGATCGTCTTGAAGGCATCAATCGCGATCCGTGGGTCCGCCACTACATCCTCCGCGCCGTGACGCTGCAGCGACCATAGATAATCGTCGCAGATGATGAGGCCGGCAATACGGCACAGGCCGAAGCTCAGAACCAGGTTGACGAGGACGTCCGGCGCCTCGCGGGAGCTATCGACGTAGATCAGGCCGAAGGAGCTTCCCATGCCTTTGCGTGCAAACCGAGCAGCGCCTTGGCCGACCGCAGTCTATGAATGATGACCTTGTGGTCGGGATGGCGATCAAGCGATGCCTGAACATTGGCGCGGAAGCGACTGTGCACCTCTCCCATCTCAATGCCCTTGTGCTCGGCACCGCCCTGCCAAGGGTCCACGCAGTGGAGTTCGCCGGGCACGCCTTTCGAAGCGCGTGCTCGACCATCCATGTGGTGGTGCGCGATCCGAAGGCACCGATTTCCAGGATCCGGCGGGCGTCCGGAATGTGTCGAAGGAGCAGTGAGGTCCAGCTGGGGATGTTGCTGCTGAACCAGTCTCGCGTGTACGCGCCGTCAACCGACTCTAGGGAACCATGATCAGGCATCGGTGATCTATAGGGCCGTGGTTAACGGCGCCGCTTACAACACCGTCATACCCTCCCTGGGGCGGTAAACGTCCTCACGCCTCCGCGTTGTGCGGGACGCCCTTCTCGGCGAACAGGCTGGTCAACTCGCCCGCCTGGTACATCTCGGTGATGATGTCGCAGCCGCCGACGAACTCGCCGCCGACATAGAGCTGCGGGATGGTCGGCCAGTTGCTGAACGCCTTGATGCCCTCACGGATCTCGCCATCCTCAAGGACGTTCACGCCTTTGAATGGCACGCCCACGTGGGACAGGATCTGCACCACGCGCGCGGAGAAACCGCATTGCGGAAAGACCGGCGTCCCCTTCATGAACAGCACGACGGGGCTGGCGTCGATCTCGGCCTGGATACGGGCATTGGTGTCGGTCATGAGTGTGTCCCCTCTGGCGGTACGGATGTCTGGAGCGCGAGGGCGTGCA
>JAQGHV010000099.1 GCA_028288785.1 Rhodospirillales bacterium
CCGGCCTGGACGCCGAAGCACTACGCCGCGCTGGAGGCAAAGGCGGACTTCGTCGCCGAGGTGACCGGCTTGCCGACGCGGATGGTGCCGCGTGCGGAGCAGCACTCCATGCTCGGTTCCGACCTCTATCACGGCGGGATGGCGGCGGCGGCGACCGGCAGCATCCATCCCGGCAAGTACGCGCGCGGCCTCGCGGCGGCAGCGGCCAAGGCGGGCGCGATCCTGGTCGACAGCGTGCGCGTGCAGGAGACGGTGCCGGATGACGATGGCTTCCGCGTGGTGACGGATCGCGGCGAGATCAGCACGCGCGCCGTGCTGGTCGCGACGAACGGCTACTCCTTCGACCGCGAGAAGGGTTCCGCCATGCCCTGGCTCGCGCGCCGCCTGGTGCCGCTGGCCAGCTACATCATCGCGACCGAGGAGCTGGGCGAAGAGGTGATCGAGCGGCTGTTTCCGGGACGGCGGATGATCTCCGATACCAAGCGGGTGCTGAACTATTTTCGGCCCTCGCCGGACGGCAAGCGTGTGTTGTGGGGCGGCCGGGCGTCGTTCCGCTCGGTGTCGGCGAAGCAGGCGGCACCGGCTTTGCGCGCCGCGATGATTGCGTGTTTCCCGGAACTGGGGCGCGTGCGCATCTCACACGCCTGGTGCGGCAATGTCGCGTTCACCTTCGACACGCTGCCGCATATCGGTGTCGAAGGCGGCGTGCACTACGCGGCGGGATGCCAGGGCAGCGGCGTCGCGATGGCGACCTGGCTGGGCCATCGCGTCGCGCTGAAGATGGCGGGCGCGGCGAACGAACCCTTTGCGCTGGATGGCCTGAACTTTCCCACGCGGCCCTTCTACAAGGGCGACCCGTCGCTGGTCCTGCCGGTGATCGGGGAGTGGTACCGCCTGCGCGACCGGCTCGACCGAATGGCGGCCTGATCGCATGGCGTATGATGTCCTTCCCGGACTTGGCGCGCCGCTGCGGCGGATCGAGGATCAGCGCCTTCTGCTCGGTAAGGGGCGCTATGCGGCGGATGTCGCCGCACCTAGCGCTGTCCATGTGGTGTTCGTGAGGTCGCCGCATGCGCATGCGGAGGTGATCGGCATCGATGCGACGGATGCGCGCGCGATGCCCGGCGTCGCCGCCATAATCACCGCGCGCGAGACCGTGGCGGCGGGGCTTGGGCACAATCCGGCGGTGTCGGAGATTTTTGGCGTCGGTGGTGCGCGCCACATCGAGCCGCCGCGGCTGCCGATCGCCATCGGCAAGGTTCGCCACGTCGGCGAGATCGTCGCGATGGTGCTCGCGGACACGCTGGCTCAGGCGCGCGACGCAGCGGAGACGGTCGTCGTGGACTACGCGCCGCTTCCCGCCGTTGTGACGGGTGACGCGGCGCTGGCGCCGGGTGCACCGCAGCTGCACGCCGAGGCGCCGGGCAACCTCATCTGCGACTGGCGACGTGGCGATCCGGAGGCGGTGGCGGCGGGCTTCGCTGATGCCGCGCATGTCTCGCGCGTGAGCTATCGCGGCAACCGCCTCATCGCCGGCTACCTCGAAACCCGCGCCGCACTTGCGGTGTGGGAAGGCGAGGCGCTGACGCTCATCACGCCGACGCAGGGCGTGCACCTGGTACAGCGCGTGGTCTGCGCCATCCTCGGCATCCCCCGCGAGAGCCTGCGCGTGGTCAGCGAGGATGTCGGCGGCGGCTTCGGCCCGAAACTGCCACCCTATCCGGAGCAGGCGCTGGTCTGCTTCGCGGCGCGCGAGCTCAAGCGGGACGCGCGCTGGGAGCAGACCCGCACGGAGCACCACCTCTGCGACACCCACGCCCGGGACCTAGTGGCGGAGGCATCCCTCGCGCTCGATGCGGAGGGCCTCATCCTCGCCTTGCGGGTGGAGGGGATCGCCAATTTCGGCGCCTACGTCTCAACCGTGGCGCCGACCATCCCGACCATGGGAATGGCGAAGGTGCTGTCGGGGCTCTACGCGATTCCCGCGGCGTGCATCGCGCTACGCTGCGCGGTGTCGAACACGGTGCCGGTCGATGCCATCCGCGGGGCGGGAAAGCCCGAGACGTTCGTGATGCTGGAGGCCCTGATCGACCAGGCGGCACGCGAAACCGGACGTGATCCCGTCGCATTACGGCGACTGAACCTGATCCCCGTGGAGGCGTTTCCGTACCGCACCGCGCTGGGTTTCTGCTATGATTGCGGCGACCACCCGGCGCTGATGGACGCGGCATTGCTGGAGGCCGATGCGGATGGCTTTCCCGCGCGACGATCCGAAAGTGCGGCACGCGGAATGCGGCGCGGCCTGGGCATCGCTTGCCACCTCCACGGCACCGGCGGCTGGGGCGACGAGACCTCCATCCTGCGCATCGGCGCCGATGGCGTCATCGAGGCGATCACCGGAACGCAGAGCCAGGGCCAGGGTCACGCCACCGCCTACGCGCAGATCGTGGCGGCGGCCCTGGGCGTGGCACCGGACCGGGTGCGGGTGGTTCAGGGCGATACCGCGCGCGCGCCACGCGGGGGCGGCACTGGCGGGTCTTCCTCGACCATCATCTCGGGGGCGACGTTCAAGCGCGCGGCGGATGCGGCAATCGCTGCGGGGATGGATGCGGCGGCGGAGCGGCTGGAAGTGGCAGTCGCGGACCTCGCCTATCGCGACGGCCGCTACGAGGTCGCGGGCACGGATCGCGCCATCGGGTTGTTCGAACTTGCGGCTGCGACCGGCGGCATCGATGGCCGCGCCGAGTTCGCGGATACAGTGGAATCCTGGCCTGCCGGAATCGCCATCGCCGAGGTCGAGATCGACCCGGAAACGGGCGCCATCCGGCTCGACCGGTTCTGCTCCTCGGTCGATGCGGGTGTGGTTGTGAACCCGATGCTGCTCGCGGGTCAGCTGCATGGCGGCTTCTGCGCCGGGGCGGGGCAGGCGCTGCTGGAGGAGGCGTGCTTCGACGCCGAAGGCCAGGCGCTCAGCGCGACGCTGATGGACTACGCGATGCCGCGCGCCGATGACGTGCCCGCCTTCAGCCACGTCCTAGCCGGCGTGCCGACGCCGAACAACCCGCTCGGCATCAAGGGCGTCGGTGAGCTTCCGACCAACGGCGCCCCCGCCGCTATCGGCAACGCCGTCACCGACGCCCTCGGCATCTCCGTCCCGATGCCCATGACACCAGCACGCATCTGGCAAGCGTTGCGCGGCCTCCCCGCCGCACCCAAGTAGCAAAAACAAAAGAAGGGGGTTCGGGGGAATTCATTCCTCCGACCTGAAATCGCATGAAGCAGCTTCACCTCGGCGCCTTCATGCGCCCGGTTTCCATCCACACCGGCGCCTGGCGCTACCCCGGCGCGTGGCCGGACGCGAATTTCAGTTTTCCGAAACTCAAGCGCCTCATCCAGACGCTGGAGCGCGGCAAGTTCGACGCCTTCTTCATGGCCGACCACCTCGCCTTCCTGAACATGCCGGCCGATGCGCTGAAGCGCAGCCACACCGTCACCTCCTTAGACCCGCTGACGCTGCTGCCAGCGCTGGCCGCGGTGACCGAGCGCATCGGCCTGATCGCGACGGCGTCCACCACGTACAACGAGCCGTATCACGTGGCGCGGAAGTTCGCCTCGCTCGACCACATCAGCAATGGGCGCGCGGGGTGGAACCTGGTCACGACGGCCAATCCCGACGCGGCGCTGAATTTCGGCCACGACGCGCACATGGCCCATGGCGAGCGCTACAAGCGCGCGCGCGAATTCTTCGACGTGGTGACCGGGCTCTGGGATGGCTGGGCGGATGACGCCCTGGCCCGCGACGTCGAGAGCGGCATCTTCTTCAACCCCGACCGCGTCCGGGCCCTGAACCATGAGGGGCCGGAACTCAAGGTGCGCGGCCCGCTCAACATCGCGCGCCCGGTGCAGGGCTGGCCGGTGATCGTGCAGGCGGGCTCGTCCGAGGCCGGGCGGCAGATCGCGGCGGAGACGGCGGAGGCGGTGTTCTGCGCGCCCGGCACGCTGGAGGATGGGCAGCGTTTCTATGCGGACGTGAAGGGCCGCGCGCAGGCCTGTGGCCGGAATCCCGAGCACCTCAAGATCCTGCCGGGCTGCTTCGTGGTGATCGGCGATACCGTCGCCGAGGCCCGGGAGAAGCGCGCGCATCTCGACAGCCTGGTGCATTACGACAGCGCGATCGCGTCGCTTTCCATCGCGCTCGGCGTCGATGCACGCGGCTTCGATCCCGAGGGCAAGCTTCCGCCGATCCCGGAGACCGAGCAGAGCAAGAGCGGCCGCGAACGCGCCATCCGCCTGGCCGAGCGCGAGGGGCTGAACGTGCGTCAGCTCGCGCAGCGGATGGGCGGTTATGGTGGGTTGGCGATGGTGGGGACGGCCGAGACCATCGCCGACGAGATGGAGCGCTGGATAGACGGGCAGGCGAGCGACGGGTTCAACATCATGTTCCCGTGGCTGCCCGGTGGGCTCGATGATTTCGTGGAGAAGGTGGTGCCGGAACTGCAGCGTCGCGGGCGCTTCCGGCAGGAGTATGAGGGGACGACGCTGCGGGAGCATCTCGGGCTGCCGCGGCCGCCAAACCGGTTCTTCGACTGAGGTGCGAGCCTAACGCGCCTTCGGCCTGAGCAGGCTCATGAACAAGGCGAGCGCCTTGGGCACGGCATCGGCAACCGGCTCGGACGGGTGCCATTCGGCGAGGTGTCCGTCGATCGCCATCCGCGCGAGACCGTAGCCGAAGGCGCGGGTCATCAGGACGACGTGGTCGATGTCGAGGTCGGGATCGAGCGAGCCGTCCTCGCGGCCTTCCTCCAGCATCCCGACCATGAGGGCGCGTATCGCGCTGTTGGCAGGCCCGATGCGCTCCGACGACGCGACGTCGATGAGGGAGCGGGAGCTGATGATCTGGAAGTGGGTTGGATTATCCAGCGCCCATCGCAGGTAGGCGGACCCCAGGGCCTCGAGGCGCTGGAGCGGTGCCTCATGGGCTGCGGCGGCGATGGCCCATTCGACCGCGTTCTTCAAACGATCCATGGCCTGGTCGGCGACGGCGGTGAGCAGCGCAGTCTTGTTCGCGAAGTGGCGGAAGGGTGCGGCTGGTGATGCGCCGGCGCGCCGGGCGGCTTCGCGGATGGAGACGTGCTCCACGCCGCGTTCCTCGATGATGGCGATCGTCGCTGCCACAAGTGCTTCGGGCAGGTTGCCGTGATGGTACGGGGCGGCGGGCTTTTGAGATGGTCGCTTTTTGGGCGAATGGAGCGTCATGGCGCCTCTTTAGCACATGGCGCGGCGTCTATGTAATCAGCGATTACTTTTTTGTTGCGCGCGAGTGGCGGCCTGTGTAAGCAGTGATTACACATCGAAGGAAGCCGCCCGTGTTCAAGACACTCGTCCGCGTCGCCGTAGCTGGTTTGCCCATCTGGCTTGCGGCTCTGCCGGCAGCCGCGCAGGAGCCTGCACGGCTGGAAATCGTCTGGCCGGTCGAGGGCATGGACGTCCCGCTCGGCACCGATGCCGAGCGCGCCATCGGCGTCATCGTGCGGAGCAATTTCACCTTGCGTCCGGGCGGCCAGTGCGGGACCGACGCGCGCTGCGGCCACATCCACATGAAGCTCGATCCAGAGGGCAACACCTGCAATATTCCGGGGCGCCCGTACAACAGCATGAACAGCGATTTCGGCGGCGACCTCATCGCCGCGCACTTCGGTCACTGCCCGACGCCGACCGGTGCTCACGTCATCGGCGTGCTGCTGGCCGATGACCATCACCGTCCGATCCTGGTGGACGGCCAGCCAGTGACGGCGCTTATTCGAGTGACGACGCGCTGACGATCGCCCGACAACAAGATCCAAGAACCGCACGGAGCCTGGTCATGCAGCGTCGTCGTCTTCTTCGCTCCAGCCTGCTCGCGGTGTCGGCGGCCAGTGCCGCATACCTCGCCACGAGAACGGGCGTGACGCATGCCCAGGGTGCCGCTGCGCCGGGATTACCTGGCATGGAGGGTTGGCTGAACGCTCCCGCGGCGTTCGATCCCGCGGTGCGCCGTCGCGCGACGCTTGTAAATTTCTGGACGTACTCCTGCATCAACGCGCGGCGGACGCTGCCGTATCTGCGGCGCTGGGATGCCGAATATGGCCGGGCCGGTCTGCAGGTGCTCGGCATCCACACGCCCGAGTTCGGCTTCGAGCATGACCGGGCCAACGTCGAGGTCGCTCTGCGCGAACTCGGCATCCGCTATCCCGTCGCGCAGGATAACGGCTATCGCACCTGGCGCGCCTGGAACAACCGGGCGTGGCCTGCCTTCTACCTGCTGGATGGAGCCGGCCGGATCGTGATGCGGCGCGAGGGCGAAGGTCACTCACGTGAGATGGAAGCGGAGATCCGCGGACTGCTTGGCCTGGCGCCAAGAAATCATCCGGGTGAGGATGCGGACCTCTCCCGCATCGGCAGCCCGGAGGTCTACTTCGGCGCGACGCACCCCACGCCGCAGGACCCTGCCCAGTGGCCGCGCAATGGCGCCGGGAGCTACACATTCGGCAGGGCGCCTGCGCTGAACACCTACTCACTCGATGGCGGGTGGGTTCGAGAGGGCGAGGCGTTGACGCTCCGGACCCCGCGGGGTGCCCTGCGCATGCGCTACTCCGCCGCCCAGCTTCACGTCGTGGCGGCGGCGGCGCAGCCTTTGGAGGTCAGTGTCCGCGTCGATGGTGGCGCGCCGAGGAAGGTCCGGATCGAGAGACCGACGCTCTACACCCTGGTCGACGGCACGTCCTACGGCGAACACATGCTCGAACTGGAAGCCGTTACGCCGGGGCTGGCCCTATACAGCGCGACGTTCGGCTAGGGCGTTATTCCCCTTGCGGTCGGCCAAGCTCTCGCAGCTGCCGGCGCAGCGCGTAGATCTGGTCGAGCAGGCCCATCACCACCGGCAGCGCTTCTTCGTTCACGTCGAGCGTGTCGCGCAGGTCGAGGATCAGTCGCACGCGTTCGACATCGATCTCCGCGAAGATCTCGCCCTGTTCGGGACGGATCAGGCCATCCGCGACCCAGCGCCTGACATCCTCGGGTGCCAGGGCCGCGAAGCGGGCGCAGAGGAGGTCGATGGTGATCACGAATCCCACTCCCCTCCCTTGCGCGGGCTTTCGCCGGCGGCCGATGGATGCTCGCGGAGGAACTCCGCCAGCGCCGGATCGGGCGTGCCGAGCACCACGCGCAGCGTCAGCAGCAAGTCGCCCGCCGGCCGCGTGCCATGCGCCGGAACGCCCTTGCCGCGGAGCCTGATCTGTTGGCCGGAATCGCTGCCCGCGGGCAGCGTGACGCGCAGCGGGCCGGACGGCGTGGGAATGGGGATCGCGGCACCAAGCACCGCTTCTGCGAGGCTGACCGGTAGTTCGTAGCGAATATCGGCCCCATCACGCCGGAACAGAGGATGTGGCGCGATGTCGAGTTCGATCAGCGCATCGCCGGCCGGGCCGCCATTGCGCCCGGGATCGCCTTGTCCGCGCAGCTTCAGGACCTGCCCCGGCTCGACGCCCGGCGGGATCTTGACGGTGAGCGTCTTGCCGCCCGGCAAGGTCAGCGTCTCGGACGAACCCTGGATGGACGCAAGAAAGGGGATCGTGAGGCGGTAGCTCTGGTCGCCGCCGCGGCGCGGTGCGGCGTTGGCGCGGGCGCGTTGCTCGAACATGTCGGCGAAGATGTCGTCGAAATCGGGGGTGCCGCCATAGCGTTCGCCAGCATGTGATTCCGCGTATTCCCGGTAGCGCGGTGGTGGCGCTTTCTCCTGGCCTTCGGCGTCGATCTCGCCGGCGTCGAATCGGGCACGCCGGGCCGGGTCGGACAGCAGCGCATTGGCCGCCGAGATGGCCTTGAACTTGGCCTCGCGCTCGGGCTGGCCGGGGTGCAGGTCCGGGTGATTGGCGCGCGCGGCCTTCTTGTACGCGCGCTTGATGTCCTCGGCAGAAGCATCGCGCGCGACACCGAGGGTCACGTAGGGGTCAGCCGCCATGTCAGCGAGCCTCCGTCATCGGTCGGGCTGAGTCAGTGGAGGTGCCCATGGCGCCATCCATGCGGATCAGGCCGCGGGGGCCACCGAGAGCCCCTGCACGCCGTGCTTCGCGATGAGCTGCGCGACCAGGCCGGACGCCTTCGCCTTTTCAACCGCCTCGGCGACGAAGGCCGCGCCGGCCGTGTTGCGCCGAGATGTGCCGATCGCCTGCTGCACAGTGGTGAAGTTGCCTTCCAGGATGCGCGCGCCGGGCAGCGACGCGACGTCGGTCAGCAGCC
>JAQGHV010000106.1 GCA_028288785.1 Rhodospirillales bacterium
GAGCCTGCGGCGCGTGAGGCGCTGGTGGTGGCCGCGGAGCGGGTTGGGCCGGTCGGCGTGCTGGTCAACAATGCCGGGCTGACCTTCACCTATTTCGATCCGAAGCGCTTTGTCGATGGGCCGAAGAAATTCTGGCTGCTGGAGGATGCGACGGTGCAGGCGGTGATCGACACCAACTACATGGTGGCGGACTGCCTGACGCGGCGGGTGGTGCCGGGGATGCTGGCGCGCGGCTGGGGTCGCATCGTCAATGTGACGACCAAGCTCGACACCATGGATCGGGCGGGGAGCATTCCCTATGGACCGTCAAAGGCTGCGCTGGAGCTTGCGAGCTCGATCTGGGCGAAGGACCTGGCGGGCACGGGGGTCACCGTGAACGTCGTAAATCCGGGCTCGGGGGCGCATACGCCGGGGATGGCGCAGGAGATGCGCGACTGGTCGGATAGCGGCAAGGCGCCGCGCCTGCTGGATGCGGAGGCGATGGTGCCGCCCTTGCTGTTCGTGCTCTCGCATGAGGCCGCCGCGGTGCAGGGTTGGCGCTTCGATGCGACGAGCTGGGATGCGTCCGTGGCGCCTGTCGAGGCGGCCAGGCGCAGCGGAAGGCGGGCCGGGTTCCTGCTGCACCCGGTCGAGGATTTCAGCGCCGGATAACGGTGCGGATAGGGAGAGAATACGTAATGGAATGGAATCCGCAGCCGCTCGACGCGGCCGATGTCACGGTGCATCGGCGCGGCAAGGGCAAGCCCCTGGTGCTGCTGCATTGCCTCGGCATGAACTGGAATTTCTGGGACGTGCTGGAGCCGCTCGCCGACCGCTACGAGCTGATTGCCTACAGCTTTCCCGGCCATGGCGGCACGCCGCTGCCGGCCGGCCAGTACGGCGCGGCGGAGCTGACGGCGCAGTTGCACGCGCTGGCGGAGCGTGAGGGGCTGAAGAAATTCCACCTGGCGGGGATCTCGATGGGCGGCTCGGTCGCGCAGCATTTCGCGGGCACGCATCCGGCGATGGTGGACAGGCTGATCCTGTGCGACTGCACACCGAAATATAACGAGGAATCGCGGGCGAACTGGCCGGTGCGGGCCGCTGTGGCGCGCAAGGATGGGGTCGCCGCGTTGATCCCGACCTTGCTGCAGACCTTCTTCACGCCGGCCTCGGTGGCCGAGGATGGCCCGAACGTGCGCTTCGTCCGCGCCGCCTTCGAGGCGTGCAGCGGAGAAGGCTATGCGCGGGCCTGCGAAATGCTCGCGATGGTGGATGCCGAGGCGGAAGCGAAGCAGATCACCGCGAAGACGCTGATCATGCTCGGCTCGAACGAGCGCCAGGCGTTCAAGGACGCCGCCGTCTGGATGCGCGCGAACATCCCCCGCGCGACGGAGGTGATCGAGGTGCCGGAGGCCGGCCACGCCTCGGTCCGCGAGCGGCCCGCATTCTGCATCGAGCAGTTCGCCCGCTTCCTCGGCTGAGCGCCCGGGACCTGCGCCAAGCTGAAGGCGCGCAGCGGACCGCAAGATTGGTTATGCGGCGCTCCGGCGAGCCAAGCCGGGGCGCGTCATCCCGAAGGCGTCTCCCCGCCATCGCGCGGTTGGAGGCGTAAAACGATGGTCCGGGAGAATCCCTTCTCCCGGGCTTTTTTTCATCGCGGCTCCGTCCCCTCGCCCCCAGTTGCAACTGGAAATGATTCGCATTATCGCAACTGGGATCAGGAGACGTTCCGTATGAACCGCGCGATTACCCCCACCATCGGCCTCGTAGGCTTCGGCCTCGCTTCCGCGATGGCCAGCGCGCAGGACGCCCTGCCCGACATCGACGTCAACGCCACCGCCCCCTCACCCTACCGGCGCGAGGGCCAGCAGATGCCTCGCATGCCCATGACGCTGGAGGAGGCCCCCCAGGCTACAACCTCCGTCCCGCGGGAGCTCATGCAGGAGCAATCCGCGACCTCCGTCCGCGACGCGCTCCGCAATGTCACCGGCATCTCGCTGGCAGCCGGCGAGGGTGGTTTTTCCGGCGACAACCTCACGCTTCGCGGCTTCTCCGCGCGCGGCGACTTCTTCATCGATGGCATCCGCGACGCCGGCCAGTACACGCGTGACAGCTTCTTCCTCGAGACGGTGGATGTGCTGAAGGGCCCGTCGTCCATCCAGTTCGGCCGCGGCTCCACCGGCGGCGTGATCAACCAGACCACGCGCCTGCCGCAGGTGGGCACGCGGGGCTCCTCCGGCATCTCGATGTACACGCCCGGCGGCATCCGCTCGACGGCCGACATCAACGTGCAGCAGGGCGACATCGGCGTTCGCCTGAACGCGATGGCGAGCCGGATCGACGCCACCGGCCGCGACAACGTCTTCAACGAGCGCGTCGGCATCTTCCCCGCGATCACCTTCGGCATGGGCGGCCCAACCTCGCTCACCCTGTCGTTCCTCCATCAGGAGGAGCGCAACATGCCCGATTACGGCATGCCCTATTACAATGGCCGCCCGATCCCGGTTTCCTCGCAGACCTTCTACGGCCTGACCCAGGCCGATCGCGAGCGCACCACCACGGACGTCTTCACCGCCCGTTTCGAGCATACCTTCACCGAAGGGCTCCGCCTCCAGAACACCTTCCGCTTGGCCAATTACGGGCGCGAACTCAGCGCCACGGCACCGCGCATCTCCAATGCCACCCTGATCGCGTCGCGCGGCACTTTCGATGTCGGCACGGTCACCCGCCAGCCGCAGGTGCGCACCGGCCTCGACACCATCATGGTCAACCAGACCGAGCTCCTGGCCGATTTCACGACCGCCGGGCTGCGTCACTCCGTCATGGCCGGCGTCGAGATCGCGCGTGAAAGCTCGGAGCTGACGCGCTTCAGCCAGACCGGTCGCCCAAGCTCGAGCCTGCCCTTCCCAATTGCGGACGTGCCGGTGAACCTGATCACCACGCCGAACTCCGACATCAAGACCGTCGCCGACACCCTCGCCTTCTACGCGGTGGACCGCATCCGCCTCGGCGAGATGTTCGAGGTCATCCTGGGTGCCCGTTGGGACAGCTTCTCGGCCGATTACACCAACCGCACGAACAACCAGCGCTTCGATCGCACCGACACTGCGTTCAGCTATCGCGGCGCCCTGGTGTTCAGCCCGATCCCGGGCCTGCGCACCTATGCCGCCTATGGCACCAGCTTCAACCCCTCCGCCGAGAGCCTGACGCTGGCGGCCAACAATGCCGGTCTCGCGCCCGAGACCAGCCGCAGCTACGAAGTCGGCGCCGGGTATGAGGTGTCGCCCGGCCTGCGCCTCTCGGGCTCGATCTTCCGGATCGAGAAGACCAACGCTCGCACGTCGGACCCCGCCAACGACACGCTGCAGGTGCTGGACGGCGTCGTCCGCGTCGATGGCTTCGAGGTCCAGGCGGTCGGGCGCATCACGCCGGAATGGAACGTGCTGGCCGGCTACACGCGCCTGAACAGCGAGATCATCCGCACCAACAACGCCTCGGAGCGTGGGCGCGAATTCGCCAACGTGGCGCCCAACACCGCGACGCTCTGGACCAGCTACAACCTGCCCAACGGCGTGCAGATCGGTGGCGGCGCGGTGTTCGTCGATCGCCGCTACGGCAACACGCAGAACACGGTCCGCGTGCCGTCCTACACGCGCTACGACGCGGCGTTGTCCTGGACGCCGCAGGAAGGGTCGCTGAAGGGCCTCCGCCTGCAGGCGAACGCGCTGAACCTCGGTGACGCGCGGACGGTCGAGACGATCTATACTGGCCACTCCGTGCCCGGCACCGGGCGAACCTTCGTGTTCACGGTGGGAGCCAGCTTCTGATGATCGAACTCGCGGCCGTCCTCGACATGGCGCAGGTGGCTCAGGCCGGTGCCATGCTGGACGCCGCTGATTGGGTCGATGGCCGCGCCACCGCCGGCCATCAGAGCGCCCAGGTCAAGCGTAACCGCCAGTTGCCGGAAGGCAGCCCGGCGGCGCGTAAGCTGGGCGAACTGGTGCTCAGCGCGCTGGAACGGCACCCGCTGTTCCTAACCGCCGCGCTGCCCTCGCGCGTCTTCCCGCCGCTGTTCAACCGCTACGAGGGCGGCGAGCATTTCGGCTCCCATGTGGACAACGCGATCCGCCAGGTCACCGGCACCGGGCTTCGCATCCGGACCGACCTGTCCTGCACGCTGTTCCTCTCCAATCCCGGCGAGTACGACGGTGGCGAGTTGGTCGTCGAGGACCACTACGCCGAGCGGCGCGTGAAGCTCGCGGCCGGCGACGCCATCCTGTACCCCGCGACGAGCCTGCACCGGGTCGAACCCGTGACCCGCGGCGTGCGGACCTCCTGCTTCTTCTGGGTGCAGTCCATGGTGCGCGACGCTGGCGAACGGGCGCTCCTGCTGGACCTCGACCTCGCGATCAACCAGCTCCGCGATCGGGTGCCGGAGGAGGGCGGGCTGGTCCAGCTGACCGGGCTGTATCACAACCTGCTGCGGCGCTGGGCGACGGCCTGAGGTCAGCGGTGAGGCGTGATGGTCGCTGATTTTCTCTTGCGCCCTCGAGCGCGTCGTGCCGCCATCACGCCTTCGGCGTGATGCGCGAACTCCGGTTCGCTTGGCTTCGCCGCGCTCCGCGGCTTCGTGTGCATGCACACCCCGGCAAGACGCCCATTTCAGCGCGCGGCTCGCTCCGGGCGTTCCTTTCGGCGGCATCAAGCAATCGCGCCATCGGTATAGCCCGTCGTGTCACGCAACGGTCAGGCCGGCTTCATTGTCCTGACGCCGGCGGCGGGCTAATTCGTCATGTCATGGACATCGCCCTGCAACCAGAGGCCGGCGACCCCGTTCCAGGGCGTCGTCGGAAAGCCCTCCGATTTCGCCCCTGGCTGCGTGGATCCCTCTGGGGCGATGTGATGGAGCCGCGCCCTCTCGGGGGTCGCGTGCGAGCCATCCGCCGCATCACGCTGGCGATGGTCTGGACCATCATCTCCATTCCGGTCCAGGCCCTGCTCCTGCCCTTTCCGGGCCACGCGAAGGTCAGGTTCGCGCGGGTCTACAACCGGGTCCTGTGCCACCTGATCGGCATCCGCATCCAGGTCGTCGGCGAACAGGCGCGCGGCGGGAGCGTCCTCTTCCTCTCCAACCACACCTCCTGGCTCGATATCCTCGTGCTCGGCGGCACCATCGAAGCCTGCTTCGTGGCCAAGGCCGAAGTTGACCAGTGGCCCCTCGTCCGCACCATCGCGCGCCTCGGCCGCACCGTCTTCGTCAGCCGAAAACGCGGCACCACGGGCCGCGAGGCCGATGAAATCCGCGCCCGTCTGGCCGGCGGCGACAGCCTGATCCTGTTCCCCGAAGGCACCTCGAACGACGGCACCCGAACCCTGCCCTTCCGCAGCGCCTTCCTCGGCGCCGCCGCGGGGGCCCGGCTCGTGCAACCCGTGTCCATCGTCTACGACCGCCTCGGCGGACTGCCCGCCTGCCGGCG
>JAQGHV010000112.1 GCA_028288785.1 Rhodospirillales bacterium
CGCGGCAGCGTCCTTGCGCACCAGCTTCTCCAACACACAGATCAGCCACTGCCCGCCGCAAGCGCCCGTTCTGCTGCTCGAGCAGCTTCAGCCGGCGCACCTGGTCCAGCTTCAGGCCGCCGTACTCAGCGCGCCAGCGGTACTAGGTCGCCTCGGTCACGCCGATCGTGCGCACCGCTTCGACCGCCGGCTTGCCCTGCGCCAGCAGCACCTCCACCTGGCGCAGCTTCGCCACGATCTCCTCCGCCTTATGATGCTTCCTCGCCATCGCCATACCCTCCACGGTTCCGCCGATCTCACATTATCGGCGGACCGTTTCTACGGGGGCAGGTCACTGCATCGCGCCGTGAACATGTGCCGGCTGGCGATCATCGACAATATCTGCAACCTACAGATTGGCTGCGAACAGGCGAGCTTGCTCTTTCAGGTAGTGACCAGGCGCTGCGCGCGGGGCGCGATGAACCTCACCTCGAAGCTGGCTTTCTGCAGCTGGGATCAGGCATTTTATGGCGAGGCGGTGCTGACTGCGCGATGCTCGCCCGCCTGCTGCACCACGTCACGGTCATGCAGATCAGCGGCGACAACGACCGGCTCAAGGACAAATCCCGAGCTGGGCCGATGTCGGAGGATGCCTGTTGTGTTGCGCCGCGACGTCCAGTATGACTTCGTAACAAAACAGAATGGATGATCGTATCAAATGAGCGCGCCACTCGGGATCTGGTGCCAGAATTTTGGATAAGAACGAAGGTGTAGTTTGCTACCGTCGCAGCCAAACTCGACGACTGCTGCTAGCAGCATACCGTTGTTTCCCGGGGGAACTACGCCGTCGAATTTTAGCGCGAACATCCGCTTTCGCAGCGCCTAAGCCGCACCTTACTCCCCACAATCCCGCAGGTGGTATTGTCATCGCGGGAGAATTCAGCCACCCCAACGGAATCGGACACGGCGCGCGTCTCATGTCCGCTGTTGCTCAGCGAATGGGGCTGAACGTTTGGGAAGTGGATGTAAGCCGCGTGGTTCCTGGAGGAGATGAGCGCGCAGCTCCCCCTCAGATCAACCTGAGCGAGATTCCACCGGCGGCTCCACTCATCCTGCATGTGAACCCACCCGTCCTAGCGTGGACGCTGCTCCATCTCCCTCGTCGTTTGGTGAAAGGGCGCCGCGTCATTGGCTACTGGGCCTGGGAGTTGCCTCGAATTCCCCTTAGCTGGGCGCTGGGTCTTCAGTTCGTACACGAGGTGTGGGCTCCTTCGCATTTTGCTGCAGGAGCCATTGCTAGAGAGTTCGCCGGACCTGTGCGGAACGTTCCACATCCGCTCGCGGAAATGCCACCCCGACCTGCTCAGATGGATCGTGCCGCGTTTGGAATTCCGGGCGATTCTTTCGTAGTACTCACATCCTTTGATCTGAATTCATCCCTAATTCGCAAGAACCCGGAGGGGGCAATTGCGGCGTTCAGGCAGGCGTTCGGTGACCGGCCAAATGCACTTCTCATCCTAAAGGTAATGAACCACGATCGTTTTCCGAACGATTTTGCTGCATTGCGTGACAGGGTCGCAGAATCGAGCAATATTCGACTGGAAGTCCGAGCTTTCCCGAGCCAGGATAATTACGCTCTTATGGCTGCATGTGATGTAGTGCTTTCAATGCACCGAAGTGAAGGTTTTGGCTTTGTTCCCGCAGAGGCAATGCTTCTTGGAGTGCCGGTTGTAGCCACTAATTGGTCCGCGACAGCCGAGTTTCTGGATGCTTCCTGTGGTATGCCGGTTCCATACACACTCGTCCCAGCACATGATCCTAGAGGGGCCTACGAAATGCCTCATACATGCTGGGCTGAGCCTAGCGTCGGAGCGGCCGCCGATGCGTTGCTAGCACTAGCTGCTGACAATATATTGCGGCAAAACCTCGGGGCAGCAGCCTGTAAGGCGGCAGCAGCCAGGCTTGGAGCGGCACGGTTTGCCAGAGCTGTTGCTGAATTTGGCCTTATAGCCGAGCCGCAAGCGCTACTTGCGTTGGCAGAGTAAAGTTTGAGAGGAATCGTTGGATTGGCAGGCGACATAGATGACCGGGCCGCGCAAAGCCTCAGGCTGTTCGATACTTACGTGACTGAGTTACGGCAGAAGGCGGGCGGCGGCGACTTCGACGAGACATATTACACGAAGCACCGCGCCCGTTTCGGCCAAACTTTGTCTGTTTTGCCCGTGGCGCACCGATCAGGTGCCCGCGCTTTGGAACTTGGGGCTACTGATTTCATACAAGTCGCTCTTCGACATCTTTACGGGTACGATGAGGTAATCGGGACCCAGTTCACTCAGCGCATTGAGGAAAAGCTTTATCGGAAAGCGCTATCAGTCGGAGGTCTTTCGACAGAAAATCTGACCACCAGCGTAAACCTCGAACAGGAATTGTTGCCACTTCCCGACGGAACACTAGACCTAGCCCTGTGTTGTGAGGTGCTTGAGCATATGGACATCGACCCGATGTTCATGCTGGGTGAACTGAACCGTGTTTGTGCGTCCGGAGCGGCGCTGGTTCTAACCACGCCAAATTGCTGCTCTGCTCGAAATTTCTGGAAGATTGCGAATGGGTACCGGCCGCACTTTTTTATGCAGTACGAGATTTCGCGTTCGCCGTACCGACATAACGTAGAGTGGGACGTGCACGCTGTGGCGCAACTCGCCCGAGCGGCAGGTTTCGAGCCAGAACGACTAGAGACCCACGACCTCTTTGAGCCGCCCCATCTGGAGGGCATCGCGCTGCTTCGAAAAAATAACCTGCCTTTGGAACATCGCGGTGACTGCATAATAATGTTGGCGAGGAAGGTGTCGGACGTGGTTGACCGCTGGCCGGCAGGAATATACATCTAAAGTAAAAGGAATTCCGATGCTTCGCCTGTTATACCGCGCAGTTGAACGAGTGTCTCCGACGCTCGGCCAGCTGATCCGCGACACCTACTCCACTGTTAACGGCTGGCGCTTCAATGACCTCAAACGCCACGTTGATGCCCGCTTTCAGGTTGGTGGAACCGGCGCCGGCGCCGTCGCACTTGCTATGAGTCTTGATGTACTTAGAACTCAAGGGAGTACGGCCAAGCCGCAGCGGCGGATCGCCTTCGTGAGCAACATGCCACCAGAAAATACTGGCTTAGCCTCCTGCTCGTTCTATTCATGGCTTGGGCACGAAGGGGCAGTAGATATCTTTTGCCCCGTTTCGGACCTTGATTGGTTCACAGCCAACAGCCTGATGCTCGCATCGCCGAGCGGATCTATTGGAGTGCGGCTGCTTGATGTGGGGGCGTTTCTTTCGGCCGACCAAACAAATCACTACGACTCAATCGTAGTTGCGATCGGCAATTCGGATAGTTGCTTTTACATCCATGATCTACTAAAAAAAATTGGCGCTTTTGGAGGCATCGAACGGTGTGTACTTTACGTTCACGATCCATGTCTGCTGAATCTTGTTCAGCGGGGTACGCAGATTTCTGCAGCCGAAATGGCGAGCGTCTTTGATGTCATTTATGGTCGCCCACTAGCGGATGCGGCCGCACCCGGTGCGTTCGATTGGGAAGTACATGAGGAACTGGTTGCTCGTGGTGCTCTCGGAGCGCGCTGGTTTACAAGTCTCGGTATCAAGCAGTTTCTCGTAAATTCGGACGCTGCAAAGGCACTTCTGGTGACAGATTTGGACGGAACCGACGCCACAGTGCGGAAGATCTTCCATCCGGCGTTCCTGCCACTGGGCGCAGAAGCGCATGCCGCAAGACAGCGGCCGGTCGCAAGCTGTACCGGCCAGCCGATGATCACAGTCGGCACTTTCGGCGTGCCCTCTGCTTCCAAGCGAACCCAGGATATAGTCAAGGCAGTTCAGCACATTCAACATGGTGGACAACCCGCACGGCTGCTCATAGCGGGCTTCGGTGTCAGCGCCTATGCCAAGCAAAACGCCAAGTTACTAGCGGGCATTACCGTGCAGCTCTTCGACGGACCTACTGACCTTCAGCTTCTGGACTGCATGCGGGAGGTCGACGTGGCAGTACAACTCCGCTCGCGAAATTTGGGCGAAAGTTCGGGCGTGGTGCCTCAGCTGCTTCAACTTTGTAAGCCCACCGTGGTAAGCGCACTTGGGAGCTTTGCCGAGTTTGGCGATGCCGTAGCTTCATTGTCGCCAGAGGCAACGTACGAGGATATCGCCAGCGCAATCCTCGCCGCAGCGAAAGACCCGCCACGCGTCGAAGCTATGCAGGTTTATACTGCTGATCGGAGCCCCAAGCGGTTCCGCGAAGTTCTGTTGGGCATCCTCGATCGAAACCGAAGCCTGTGAGACCTGCCTGCTCGCGTGGCGAGTGCGGCTGGGAAGCGTAGCAGTGCTCAAGCCGCCGTACGATGACGGTAAAGGGAGTACCAGCCCCCTGAACCCCTGCCGGGGGATCGTGTCGATCCCCGCGCCCCTCCATGCGTTGGTTCTTAGTTTTGGAGGGTTCAGGCTTGCTTAGATGGTTCGGGTTGGGGCGGGGGGCGCAACGACGGAGCGCCCTCGATCAAGGCTGCCCCGAGCGCCCCCCGCTCCGACCCGACGCGGCTCCGGCAAAGCAAGAAACACCCCCGAACTCAGCACCAACGAATGGAGGTCCAGGATCGCCACGATCCTGGCGGGGTCCAGGGGCGGAGCGTTTGGCCTTGCCTTCCCGCCGGGCATTGTTGCTCTCGGCCCTCCCCGTACTCGAACTGGACCGCGGCGAGATCGGTTTCGGCGGCCTCTCCGGCCTGCATCTGGAAGATGATCTGACGCTTACCGCCGTGAGTGACCTTGGCCGCTGGTTGACCGGGCGCTTGGTTATCGAAGGGCTGGTGCCGCGCGCCTTGGTCGACGTCCAGACCGGGTTCCTGCGCGATGGCGCCGGACTGCCGCTTCGCCGGGGCCGCGAGGGCGATGCGGAGTGCCTCGCACGGATGCCGGACGGCACGTGGCTGGTGGGGTTCGAGCGGTGGCATCGCATTCGCGCCTATCGCAGCCTGAATGGCCGCGGCGTTTATGTCGAAGCCCCGCCGGGCCTGGATGCCGCGCCGGCGAATGGTGGCCTGGAGAGCCTGACCGTGCTGACTGATGGTCGCTGGTTCGCGATCGCCGAGGATCTTGATGGTCCGGTTGGGGGCACCGTGATGGCGTGGCTCGGCGGGCCGCGTCGCTGGGTGTCTCTGGCGTATCGGCCGGGGCCGGGGTTCTCACCGACGGATGCGTGCGCATTGCCGGATGGCAGCGCGCTCGTGCTGGAGCGTTCCTTCTCGCTATTGGGATGGTTCGCCGCGCGCCTTGTTCATGTCCCGGCGGCCGACATCGCAGCGGCCAGGTCTGGGACGATCCTGGAAGGGCGGCAGATTCTATCTACGCGCGACGCGCTACCAATCGAAAATTGGGAGGGCGTGTCGGTCTTCCGCATGCGTGGCGGGTTGGTGGCGGCGCTCTGTTCCGATGACAATGAACGCAGTTTTCAGCGCGGGTTGATCGCGCTGTTCCCACTCGATCTGGGCTGACGAGCCGTTACCGCCGGTAGCCGGGCTCGCCCACCCTCGCGAGGCGGCACCGGTCCGCCGATCTCAGACGGTCGCGGCCTGGTTCCGCCCCTCGATCGCCGCAATGACCGCCGCGGTTACCGCAGCGGTCTCAGCGGTGCCGCCGACATCCGCGGTCATCACGCCGTCCGCGCAGACCTGTTCGATGGCGGCCATCAGCGCGGTCGCGGCAGCGATTTCGCCCAGGTGCTCCAGCATCATCGCCGCCGTCCAAAAGGTGGCAACGGGATTGGCCACGCCCTTACCTGCGATGTCGAATGCCGAGCCATGGATGGGCTCGAACATGGAGGGGTGGCGGCGCTCGGGGTCGAGGTTCGCGGTCGGCGCCACGCCGAGCGAACCCGCGACGGCGCCGGCCAGGTCGCTCAGGATATCCGCGTGCAGGTTGGTGGCGACGACGGTGTCGATACTTCCAGGCGTGCGAACCATGCGCGCGGCCATCGCGTCCACCAGTTCCTTCTCCCAATGCACGTCGGGGAACTCCCGCGCGACTTCGGCCGCGACCTCGTCCCAGAACACCATGCCGTGGCGCTGCGCGTTGGATTTCGTGACGACGGTGAGCAGTTTGCGCGGCCGCCGCTGCGCGATGCGGAAGGCCGTTCGCATGATCCGCGTGACGCCGACGCGGGTGAAGATCGCGGTCTCGGTCGCGACCTCCTCGGGATGGCCGCGGTGGGCGCGGCCGCCATGGCCGGCATATTCGCCCTCGGAGTTCTCGCGCACGATCACCCAGTCGATATCGCCGGGGCTGACGGCACGCAGCGGGCTGGTGAGGCCAGGCAGCACCCGCGTCGGCCGGATGTTCGCGTACTGGTCGAAGCCTTGGCAGATCTTCAGCCGCAGGCCCCAGAGCGTGATGTCGTCCGGCAGGTCCTTGTCGCCAACGGCGCCGAAGAAGATCGCGTCGAACGGTTTCAGCGTCGCGAGGCCATCTTCGGGCATCATGCGGCCGGTCGAGCGGTAGTAGTCGCTGCCCCAGTCGAAATCCTCGACCTGCAGGGTGAAGTCGCCGCGCCGCTCCGCGAGGGCCTTGAGCACCGCGAGGCCTGCGGGGATAACCTCCTTGCCGATACCGTCGCCCGGGATGGCCGCGATCTTGTGGACACGCATGGGGTGAGCCTTTCGAAAACCGGGCCAGGGCGTCGCTGATGCGATGGCGGACGGGGAGCGCGGCTTGGTTTTGGTTCAGTGCCGCGCATGCCATCGTGCGGGCATGGAACGTCGACGTCTAGTCATCGCGGGCTGCGGCCTGTTAGCATTTCCCCTGGTCGCACAGGCGCAGGATGTCGCTTCTCTCGCGGCGACGCTCAACGGCCAGCATCCGGCCGCGTATTACACCGAGGCCGGGCGCCTGATGCAGGCCGGCCAGGGCGAGGCGGCGGTGTTCATCTTCTACCTCGGCCAGCCGCGCTTCCGCACGCATCTCGCCGCGCGCCCGAACCTTCCCCGCGATCGCGACGCGGCGGTGTTCGCCTCCATGTCGGAGACCATCGGCCGGCCGGTCAATGAATACGCGTTCGGCGACATGCCGGCGCTGCTCCGCACGGTCGACGCCGTGCTGGCCTACGACCGCCAGAACCCGGACCGTTTTACCAATCCCGCCCGCTTCCCGCAGAGTCGCGCAGTATCCGCGAGGGCATGGCGCAGTTCCGCGCGCAGATGGCCGGCAACGACGCCGAAATCCGGCGCCAGCGGACGGCCAACGGGCTGGAGAACCGCTAGCGCCGGTCAGCCGATGTCGTTCTCGGCCACCGCGCCGGGGGCCGCGACGTCCAATGCGCGGTGGCCCGGAAGCAGTGCACCGCCGGCGACGAGAAGGTCGGCGCTCCGTGCGCTGAATGCGCAGGCCACGTCATGCACCAGCGCCACGCGCAGCAAGGCTTTGACATCGACGTCGTGCGGCATCGGCGTCATCGGATCGACGAAGAAGAACAGCGCGTCGATCCGGCCCTCGGCGATCAGCGCGCCGATCTGCTGGTCACCGCCAAGTGGACCGCTCAGCACGCGCCGCATCGAGATGTCCGGGCATTCGCGCAGCACCATCGCGCCGGTGGTGGCAGTGGAGACGATCGTGCAGCGCGCGAGCGCGTCGCGGTGGCGGGCGACCCAGAGCGCCATGTCTGGCTTCAGCCGGTCATGCGCGACGAGTGCGATGCGCGCGCCCTGTTCCGCCATGCCGAAAACCTCCCCGTGACATGAGCGGTTCTGCACCGCGCGGCGCCGCGTCGCAACCACCGCGCGCCGAGTGAACTGGCGCCCCGCCGCGATGTTCCGGCAAGTGGTGTCCGCCTGCGACATCAGACACGCCGTCACCAGGCCGGCAGGCCGCACCGCAAGCGCGGAACCCAGGGCGTTGGTAGCGTGAGACGTCCTGCTGCGGAGCCGCGCCAATCGATCGTCAGCGACAGGATGAGGCGTGCTGTACCATCTGCCGGGATCGCCCAAGCTGGTCCGCGGCACACGCCCTGGATCGGGCGCTGCCGACCAGGCAGGCAGCGGCGCTGGAAAACGCGACGATCGCGCGCTCGAACCGCGGAATTCTTCATCGTCGCGGCAAGACGCCGCGGACGAGCCGCCCTAGACTTCGCGGCACTGGGCGCGCCGCGCCCCCAGAATGGAAGGCCCAAAGATGCCGCCCGACACCTCACCGCTCAACCGCGACCTGATCGGCTACGGCGCCAACCCGCCGCACCCGCAATGGCCCGGCAACGCCCGTATCGCCGTCAACTTCGTCCTGAACTACGAGGAGGGGTCGGAGCCTTCCTTCCTCGATGGCGATGGCCGCTCCGAGGCGGCGCTGACCGAGGCCATGGGCTCCGCGGTGCCGGTCGGAGAGCGCGACCTGGCCGGCGAGGGCATGTTCGAATACGGGGTGCGCGTCGGCTTCTGGCGCATCATGCGCATCTTCGCCCAGCGCAACCTCCCCCTCACGGTCTTCGCCTGCGCGCTCGCCATCGAGCGTCACCCGCCCGCCGCCGCCGCGATCCTCGAGGCCGGCCACGACATCTGCTGCCACGGCTGGCGCTGGGTGGAGCATTATCGCCTCGACCGCGACACCGAACGCGAGCACATCCGCCTGGCCGTCGAGAGCCTGACGCGCACAATGGGAAACCGCCCGCTCGGCTGGTACTGCCGCTATGGGCCGAGCGTGAACACCCGCGCGCTGCTGATGGAGGAAGGTGGCTTCCTCTACGACAGCGACTGCTACAATGACGAACTGCCCTACTGGGTACTGCAGGATGGCAAGCCGCAACTGATCGTGCCGTATTCGCTGGTGACGAACGACAGCAAGTATGGCCGCGGCGTGTTCGGTACCTCCGACGACTACTTCACCTTCCTGAAAGACCAGTTCGACATGCTCTACGCGGAGGGTGAAACCGCGCCGAAGATGATGTCCTGCGGCTTGCACATGCGCGTCATCGGCCATCCCGCACGCGCCGCGGGCTTGGCGCGCTTCATGGACTACATCCAGGGCCATGACCGCGTCTGGGTCGCGCGCCGCATTGAGATCGCGGAGCACTGGCGCAAGACCTTCCCCTACGCGCCGGGCATGGAGCAGATCGCGAAGGTGGGCTCATGAGCACGCTCACCCTGGAGCCGCTCACCGCCGCGGCGTTCGCCCCCTATGGCGACGTGGTCGACGCGCCCGCGCCGGGCGAACGTTCGACGCTGATGGCGACGCTCGCCGCGGCGGATGGCGCGGTGACGCCGACATTCGCGTTCAACAACATCGCGCCGCACGACCTGCCAATCACCGCCACCGAGATGGAGCGGCACCTGCGCTCCTCGCAGTGCTTCGTGCCGTTGGATGTTTCGCGTTACGTGCTGCTGGTGGCGCCGACGGGTGCGGATGGCCGACCCGACGCCACGAAGCTGCGCGGTTTTGTCGCGCGTGGCGACCAGGCGGTGAATTATCACCTCGGCACCTGGCATTATCCGATGCGCGTCCTCGACCGGCCCGGGCGGTTCGCCGTGCTGATGTGGACGACCGGGCGCAAGTCCGATGACGAGGTGTGGGCGACGCTGCCGGCGCCGGTGACGCTGGTGGTCTGAGCAAACCCGCGGTCATCAGGAATGACTGCCGGTATTCATCCGTTCCGGGCCGAAGTGTGCCGCACGAGGCAGAATGCCATGCCGGAAGTTCAGCCCTCCGGCAGCATGCTGACGTGGGCCGCCACCACCTTCCACCCCTCGACAAAGCGCACCCAGCTTTGGCTCTGCCGCCCGCGGCGGCCGGTACTGAGGATCACGTACTCCGTGTTCGCCACGGCGAAATCGCGCCCGAAGGTGACGATCTTCGTATTCTCCAGCCGCCTCGCGCGCGACGCGTGCTGTGCCGGCGTGCGCGAGGCACGGAACGCCGCGATCATCGCGTGGCCATGGAGGTTCTCGCCCACGCCGTAGCGCAGCGTGTGGTCACTGTCCCAGAAGCTGTCATCGAGGACGGCCACGTCGTTCTCATCGAGGCCACGATCGTAGCGCTCGAACGCGGCGCGCACCTCTGCCACCACTTCGGGGATGTTCAGTTCCGGGTTCATCGAGCCTCCTCCAGGGCGATCGCTATGGCCGCGAGCCGTGCGTCCGATCCACGCCAGCCGATGATCGACAGGCCACAGGGTTTGCCACCCGCCATGCCCAGCGGCAGGCTCAGCTGCGGCAGGCTCGCCATGCCCGCGATCGAGCAGAGCAGCCCGATGCGCGCTGACTGGCGATCCAGCTCGCTCAGTGGCAGGCCGAGCGGCGGCGCGGTGAACGGCGTCGTCGGGATGCACAGGATCGCGCCGCCTTCGAGCAGCGCGCGCATGCGTTCCACCACCCGCGCACGGACGGATTTCGCCACGGCCAACTGCTCAGGCGTGATGGTGGCGGCGAAGGCCAGGTTGCGGGCCGCCGAGAACCCGAAGCGCGGATTGGTGCGTTCGATCCAGTCGCGGAAGTTGGCCCAGGCCTCGGCCCGCTGGCAGATGTTGCGCTGGTTGCCCCAGACCTCGAGCTCGCCGGGGTCGGCGAGGCGGATGGTAGTCGCACCGCCGAACATCGCGGCGATACGGGCCATGGCAGGCGCCAGCGCCTCCCGCACCTCGGGGTCGGCGATGGCGAAGGCGTCCTCGGCGACCAGCACGCCGGCGGCGGTGGGCGCGGGCAGCGCCTCGTTCAGCAATGCCGAGGCCGCGCGCGCGAAGGTGGCGGCGTCGCGGGCGAACCAGCCCGCGGTGTCGAACGTCTCCGCCTGGCGCAGCACGCCCTCGACCGAGACGGCGCCCAGCGTCGGCCGCATGCCATAGAGGCCGCAGAGGCTCGCCGGCACCCGCACCGAGCCGCCGGAATCCGTCCCCAACGCGATGTCGCACAGGCCACCCGCGACGGCCGATGCGGACCCCGAGGAGGACCCGCCCGGCAGGCATCCGGGCGCCGCCGGGTTGGGCGGCGTGCCGTCATGCGGATTGAAGCCGAGGATGCCGAGGGAGATCTCGCAGGTGACCGTCTTGCCCACGAGGCTCGCACCGGCGTCGAGCAACCGCTCCACCGCCCAGGCGTGGCTAATCGGGACCGGGTGGCTCGCCGCCCAGTCCGGGTTTCCGCCGCCGGTGACGTGCCCGGCGATGTCGAACAGATCCTTCGCCGCGAAGGTGAGGCCCGCGAGCGAGCCGCCTGCCATGCCGGGGATCGTGACACGCGGTCCGGGCAGAAAGGCTTCGGCGGGAAATTCCATGCGGCGGCTCCGGAGTAGGGCGGATGAAGAGGCGGAGCCTATGGGCGCGGGCGGCCTGTGTCCAAGTTCCGGGACGCGGAGGACGCGAGATGGTTGGACGCTTCGGCTGCGCGGCCCTGCCCTATTGCATGTCCGACCAAGCCCGGCCGGCGGCAATGCGAGACGGACGATGCGGCCGCCGCCCCTGACTGGGAAAGTTCCTCGGCCAGCCGTCGGCCAGCGCCATCGCGGGGCCGGCATTGCCAGCTGTGACCCCGTGACAGGGTGACCTCCAGACCAGATCGCACCTCCTCCCCAAGTCGTTGCAGAATGTCGTTGACATAAGATCCGGCCTCCGCCAGTTCACGAACGTTCGTTCGGAGTCCCCCGCTTGCTCACAACCAAAGACCGTATCCGCCAGGAAGCCATCCGCCTCTTCGCCGAGCGTGGCATCGACGCCGTGTCCCAGCGTGACATCGCCGCCGCCGCAGGCGTCCAGGTGAGCACCCTCTACACCCATTGGACCGGCGGCCGGGACCAGCTGATCGGCGAGCTCTTCGTCGCCGGATACACCGACTACGCCACCAGCCTCCACGCCGCCGCCGAACCCCACGCGACCTTCGCCGCCGCGCTCGACGCCATGGTCCGCGCCATCTGCCGCCTGCACGGCGAGGATCGCGCCATGTTCGCCTTCCTCCTCCTCGGCCAGCATCGCGGCCTCGATCGCGTCGGCGGTGGCGAGGCGGCCAACCCGGTCGATGTGCTGCAACGCCGCGTCAAGCGCGCGATGCAGGCATACGAAATACCCCGCGGTGAACCAGCCCTGATCACCGCCGCCATCGTCGGCGTGCTGGTCCAGGCCGCGACATTCCACCTCTACGGCCGCCTGGCACAGGACCTGCCCGCGATGGCCGACGCGCTCGCCTGCCTCTGCGCCCGGGTTGCCGGGCTGCCAACCGCACCAAGGACAACGCGATGAGCGACACCGGCGCCTCCCCCACCGCGTTGCTGCGGACCCGGCGCTTCCTGCCGCTGTTCGTCACCCAGACCTGCGGCGCGCTGAACGACAATCTGGTGAAGAACTCCATCGCCATCCTTGCGCTGATGCGCATGGCCGAGGCCGGCCCGGCCTTCGTCGCGATCCTCGGCGGCGTCTTCATCGCGCCCTACGTGCTGTTCTCCGGCCTCGCCGGTGAGATCGCGGACAGTCGCGACAAGGCGCTGATGATCCGCTGGACCAAGGCGCTGGAGATGCTGATGATGATCGGCGCCGCCATCGGCTTCGCCACCGGCAGCTTCGCCGTGCTGGTTGTGGTGCTGTTCGGCCTCGGCGTGCAGGCGACGCTGTTCTCGCCGCTCAAATACGGCATCCTCCCCAAGCATCTGCGCGAACCCGAGCTGGTCGCCGGCAATGGGTTAATCGAGGCCGGCACCTTCTCCGGCATCCTCGTCGGCACCATCGCCGGCGGCGCGCTGATCGGGCTTTCCGCCGGGCCGCTGATCGTGGCGGGGCTCGGCATCGCGCTGGCGGCGCTGGGCTTCGTCCTGGCACTCAGCATCCCCGCCGCGCCGCCGTCGGCATCGGCGCCTGTTGTCGATTGGAATCTGTGGCGCAGCACCCGTTCTCTGGTGGTCCTGGCGCGCGGCAACCGGCCGGTGTGGCTCTCCATCCTGGGCTTGTCGTGGTTCTGGACGCTGGGCGCGACGGTGCTCTCGGCCCTGCCGGTGATCGCCAAGACGGCGCTGCGGGGCGACAGCACGGTGGCGACGCTGCTGCTCACCATCTTCGCGGTCGGCGTCGGCGGCGGCTCGGTCCTCTGCGCCAAGCTGCTGAAGGGCGAGGTCAGCGCGCGCTACGTGCCCTTCGCGGCAATCGCGATCTCCATCGGCTGCGCCGACCTGGCGCTGAGCTGTTTCGCCATCGAGGCAAGCGGTCCGCTGGTGAACTGGACGGCCGTGCTCGCCTCCCCGCTCGGCTGGCGGATGATGGCTGACCTGTTGCTGCTCGCGATCGGCGGCGGCCTGTACTCCGTCCCCCTCTACGCCATCATCCAGGAGCGTTCGGGCGAGGGCGCCACATCCCGCATGATCGCGGCGAACAACGTCGTCAACGCCATCGCGATGGTCTTCGCCGCCGTGCTGAGCGGCGCGCTCGTCGCCGCCGGCGTCTCGTTCGAGATCATCCTGCTGGCGACCGCGGCCCTCAATCTGGTGGCCGCCTTCATCATCGCGGCGCTGCTGCCGCAGGAGGTGCTGAAGACCATCTTCCGCGCCTATTTCCGCCTGTTCCACCGCGTGGAGGTGATCGGCCTCGAGAACTACCCCGCCGAGGGCATCGCCGCGATCGTGACACCAAATCATCTGAGCCTCGCCGATGGCGCTCTCGTGGCCGCCTTCCTGCCGGGCTATCCGACCTTCGCCGTCGATGTCGGCATGACCCGCAAGTGGTGGGCGCGGCCCTTCCTGGCTCCGGTCGATGTCTTCCCGGTCGAGCCCGCCAACCCCTACTCCGTGAAGTCGATGATGCGGGCCGTGCGCGACGACGGGAAGCGCCTGGTGATCTTCCCCGAGGGTCGCATCACCCGCACCGGCGCGTTGATGAAGGTCTATGACGGCACTGGCGTCATCGCGGACAAGGCCGGCGCGCTGATCGTGCCGGTGCGGCTGGAGGGCCCGCAATACAGCCACTTCTCCTACCTGGGCGGCGTGGTCCGGCGCCGGTGGTTCCCGCGCTACCGCGTGACCATCCTGCCGCCGGTCCGCCTGGAAGCCGAAGAGGGCCTCTCCGGCCGCGAACGGCGCAAGGCGCTCGGCGATGCGATGGACCGGGTGATGAGCACCGCCGCCGTCATGGCCGCCGATACCAGCCGCACGCTGTTTACCGCGCTGCTCGACGCCCGGGTCATCCACGGCGGCAAGCGCGCGATGGTCGAGGATATCGAGCGCAAGCCGATCGGCCTGTCGCGCGTGCTGCTCGGCGCCACGGTGCTGGGCCGACGCTTGGCGCGCGAGGCGGCGGTGGGCGAGCGCGTCGGCATCATGTTGCCCAATGCGGCCGGTTCCGTCGTGACCTTCTTCGCGCTGCAGGCCTTCGGCCGCGTGCCGGCGATGCTCAACTTCTCCGCCGGTGCAAAGGCAATGCTCGCCGCCTGCAACGTGGCCGAGGTGCGCACCGTACTGGCGTCCCGCCGCTTCGTGGGAAAGGGCAAGTTGGGCGCCGTGGTCGAGGCCATGGCGGCGCATGTGCGCTTTATCTGGCTGGAGGATCTGCGCGCTGAACTCGGCCTGTTCGCGAAGTTCCGCGGCATGGTGGATGCGCGGTTCGCCCGCCGCCTGCCCGGCGCGAAGCTGGCGCCCGACAGCCCCGCCGTCGTGCTGTTCACCAGCGGGTCCGAGGGCACCCCGAAGGGCGTCGCACTCAGCCATCGCAACCTGCTCGCAAACTGCGCGCAGGTCTCCGCGGTGCTCGATTTCAGCCCGCGCGACCGCGTGCTGAACGCCATGCCGATGTTCCACAGCTTTGGCCTGACCGGCGGCACGCTGCTGCCGATCCTTACCGGCGTGGGCGTGTTCTTCTACCCCTCGCCGCTGCACTTCCGCATCATTCCCGAGGTCGCCTACGACACGGAATGCACGGTCGTGTTCGGCACCGACACCTTCCTCAACGGCTGGGCGCGCTTCGCCAACCCCTACGACTTCCGCTGGCTCCGCTTTGCCGTCGCGGGTGCGGAAAAACTGCGCGAGGAAACCCGGCGCATCTTCGCGGACCGCTTCGGCGTGCGCGTTTTCGAAGGCTATGGCGCGACCGAAACGGCGCCCGTCCTTGCCTGCAACACGCCGCGCCAGCCCCGCGCCGGCACGGTCGGGCGGCTGCTCCCGCTGGTCGAGCACCGGCTGGAGCCGGTCGCCGGCATCACCACCGGCGGGCGCCTCATCGTGCGCGGGCCCAACGTGATGCTGGGCTATCTCCGCGCCGAAAATCCCGGCGTGATCGAAGCCTCGCCCGATGGCTGGTACGACACCGGCGACATCGTCTCCTTCGACGCGCAGGGGTTTTTGCGCATCGAGGGCCGCGTGAAGCGCTTCGCCAAGATTGCCGGCGAGATGGTCTCGATGCCCGCCGCCGAGGCGCTCGCCACCGCCGTCTGGCCCAGTGACAGCCACGCCGTGACGGCCGAATCCGACCCGCGCAAGGGCGAACGCCTGGTGCTGATCACCACGCGCTCCCACGCCGAACCGCGGGAGTTGCTGGCCGAGGCGCGTGCCCGCGGCGTGCCGGAATTCATGGTGCCGCGCGACATCGTGGTGGTGGCGAAACTGCCGCTGCTCGGCACCGGCAAGGTGGACTATCCGGGGGTGGCCGCGCTGCTCGCCGCGCACCGGTTTGAGCGCGCCGCGGAATCCGGCAGTATCGCGGCCGAACCCGTCCCGGAGACTGCGCCATGATGCCGCTTGCCCGCTTCACCGTCCTCGATCTTACCCGCGTCCGCTCGGGCCCCACCTGCGTCCGCCAGCTCGCGGACTGGGGTGCCAACGTCATCAAGATCGAGGCGACGGACGAGGTCGACACCGGCAAGGGCCTGGGCGGCGAGCGCGCCGGGCCGGACTTCCAGAACACGCACCGCAACAAGCGCGCGATCACCATGAACCTCAAAAGCCCCGAGGGCATCGCGGCCTTTCGCCGCATGGTCGAGAAGGCCGATGTCGTGGTGGAGAATTACCGCCCCGACGTGAAGGACCGGCTGGGGATCAATTTCGCTGCACTTTCGGCGATCAACCCGCGCATCGTGCTGGGGTCGATCTCCGGCTTCGGGCAGACCGGACCCTATGCGAAGCGGCCTGGTTTCGACCAGATCGCGCAGGGCATGGGCGGGCTGATGAGCGTGACCGGGCTGCCCGGCCAGGGCCCGGTGCGCGCGGGCATTCCCGTCGCCGACCTCACGGCCGGGCTCTACACCGCGATCGGCATCCTGGTGGCGCTGCTGGAGCGCGAGGCGACGGGCAAGGGGCGCTGGGTGCACACCTCGCTGCTTGAAGCGATGGTCGCGATGATGGACTTCCAGGCGACGCGCTGGACCATGGCCGGCGACGTGGCCAAGCAGGCCGGCAACGACCACCCGACGACGACCCCGACCGGGCTGTTCCGCAGCTCCGATGGCGTCATCAACCTGGCCGGCGGCGGGCAGCAGATGTGGGATCGGATCGTCGCGACGCTCGGCCTGGAGGAAGAAGCGAAAGACCCCGCCTTCGCCACCGACAAGTCGCGCCACGCGAACCGCGCGAAGACCAATGCGCTGCTGCAATCCAAGCTGGAGACCAGAACCAGCGAGGAATGGGTGGCCGCGCTGAACAAGGCCGGCGTGCCGAGCGGCCCGGTCTACTCGATGGACCAGGTGTTCGGCGACGTGCAGGTGCAGCATCTCGGCCTGGCGATGCCGGTGCAGCACCCGGAACTGGGCGAAATCAAGCTGGTCCGCGCACCGATGCAGATCGAGGGCGTGGAGTGCGGTCGTAAGCCGACGCCGGGGCGCGGTGCGGATACCGAGGAAGTTCTAAGCGAATTCGGGTTCAGTTTGGACGAGATCGCGGAGCTTCGAGCGAAGAAGGCGATCTGATCCGGGCGGTGGCTTGGCCCGAATCGGGCTGAGCCACCCTGGCCTGGCACTTCTTAGGCGCCAGCCCACGACACGCTAGCGCCCGAGGCGAAGCCTACTTCTTCCCGCCGCGTGCCTTGCGCGCGGCGTAGCGCTGGTCGCGCGCCGCCTTCTGCTCGGCGGCGAGCGCGAGGGTACGCGCCTTCTTCTCCGCATCGAGCGCGGTGGCGCGCTGCGCCTGGTCCATCGCCGCGGCGACGGCACGCTGGGCTTCCTCGGCATCGCGCCGGGCCTGTTCGGCCGCAAGGCGCGATTCCTCGGCGAGGCGCTGGCGCTCCGCTTCGCGACGGGCCTCTTCCTCTTCAGCGCGCTTGGCGGCTTCGGCGGCGCGGATGGCCTCGCGCTCGGCGGCACGCGCGGCGCGAGCCTCGCCCTGGGCCACCTGAGCGGCCATGCGGGCCTGCACGACGGGATCATCAGGACCCGGCATCGCGCGGAAACGCTCGATCAGGGTCTGCTTGGCTTCCGCCGCCTTTTTTTGCCGGTCGGAAAAGTTGTCGAACTTCTGGGCTCTCATGCGGCGCCTTTTACGGGGAAACGCGGGCCAAATCTAGCCTTCCGGATCGCCCGCCGTGCACATATCTGCCAGCATTGCGAGCTTTCATCCGGAGCCACCCTTGTCCCTGCCTGAGCTCGAAGCCCGACTGCGGCAGGACCTCGCCGTGCTGAACCTGCCGCCGGCCAATTGGGTCACGCCGACCGAGGGCGCTGCCGACGTGCTGATCATCGGCGGCGGCATGCTGGGCCTCGCGGCCAGCTTCGCGCTGACCCGACTCGGCATCCTCAACCATCGGGTGCTGGACCAGGCGCCGGCCGGGCGGGAGGGCCCCTGGGTCACCTATGCGCGGATGGAGACGCTGCGCTCGCCGAAGCACCTGACCGGCCCCGGCGGCGACATCGCGGGCTTGACCTTCCGCGCCTGGCACACGGCGCAGCATGGCGAGGCCGGCTGGGAAGCGCTGGCCAAGATCCCGCGCGCGATGTGGCAGGACTACCTCAACTGGTTCCGCGCGGTGCTCGCCCTGCCGGTGAACAATGGCACCACCTTCGACGGGATTGAGCCCGCCGGTGACGGGCTGATCACCGTCGCGACGAGCGGGGGCCCGATCCGCACCCGCCATCTGGTCCTGGCGACCGGGCGCGACGGACTCGGCGGCCCGCGCATCCCGGACTGGGTGCCGAACCCGCGCGGCCCGCGCATCCGCCACAGCAGCGAGGCGGTCGATTTCACTGCCCTTTCCGGGAAGCATATCGCGGTGGTGGGCGCCAGCGCATCCGCTGTCGACAATGCCGCGACGGCCTTGGAACACGGAGCGGCTGAGGCGCACCTGCTCGTTCGCCGGCATGCCATCCCCGTGCTGAACCGCTTCAAATCCATGGTGCATCCGGGCTTCACGCACGGCATGCCCGGCCTGGAAGACGCGACGCGCCTCGCCTTCCTGCAGGCGGCCAATGAGGGCGCGGTGGCGCCGCCGCGCGAATCCCTCATGCGACTCGCGCGGCAGCCCGGCTTCCGCCTGCACCTTGGCGCACCAATCGCAGGCGCGGCGGAGGATGCGTCCGGCGTCACGCTGACCCTGCCGACAGGGCCGCTTCGCGTGGACCAGGTCATCCTCGGGACCGGCTTCACCACGGACCTCGCCTCACGGCCTGAACTCGCCGCCATCGCGCCCGACATCCGGCTGTGGCGCGATGCCGTCACCGATCCCGGCGAGTTCGCGGCGCACCCGCATCTCGGGCCGAGTTTCGAGTTCGAACCACGGGTGCCCGGCACCGCGCGCTGGCTGCCCCGCATCCACGCCTTCAACATCGCGGCGATCGCGAGCCTCGGGCTGATCAGTGGCGACATCCCCGGCGTGTCAGACGGCGCGCGGCGCCTCTC
>JAQGHV010000122.1 GCA_028288785.1 Rhodospirillales bacterium
ATTCGGATGCGGTGGCTGCGGCGCTGCGCAGCATCCTCTCGCTCTCGGAATCGGAACTCCGCGCGATGCGCTATGCGGGGCTGGAGGCGGTATCCGGCTTCACGCCCGTGCGGGCCGCGATGTCGGAAATGCGGGCCTTGGGATTGGCGTGATCGTTACGCGGCCTTGCCGAACTCACTGCGCGGGTGCAACGTTCCGATGCAACCCGAATCCGAGGCCGACCATGCGCTCGATCCTCCTGCCACTACTGCTGTTCGCCACGCCCCTGGCCGCGCAGGAAATCACCTGCCCGCAGACGCTTTCCCCGAACGCGCCCGGCTTTACCTTTGTGCCGCGCCCCTCGCCGACCGGCTTTTCCTTCCGCGGGGCGGAGGGCACCGGGCCGCGCCCTTTCAGCAGCATCAGCGTCGTCGAAGGTGCCCCAAGCGATATCCTGACCGACCCCGCCACGCTGGTCCCGGATGAGGGTGCGGGCGGCCGGATGCGCCCACCGACAGTGCGCCAGCGCTGGAATATTTCCGCCGGCAGCCCGCGCGGCTACGTCCTCGTCTGCCAATACGTCGGCACCGCCGCGGTGCTGGCCCGCTTGCTTCCGCCGACCACGCGCGAGTGCCGCCAGAGCCTGCCGGTCAATGCGCGCGGCACGATCAGCGACAACGGCCCGCGCTCGGGCGGCTGCCGCTGATCCTCGGAACGCTGGCGCCTGGTCAAGCCTCGCTGACCCCTGGCCGGTGGTCGCGCCGCGCCTGGAGCGCCGTCAGTTCCTCTAAAAACCGCTCGGCCGCGACATCCGGCGTCCAGGGGCGCCAGGGCGCCTCCGCATAGCGTGCCGCGAGCGGGTCGCGCGCCAGGATCACACCCGTGATTCCCAAGGTTTCGCGCACCTCGCGTGGCGTCCAGCCGGCGACGTGGACCGCCTCGGCCGCCGCCGCAGCGATATCGGCGGATTTGTGCGCGCGCTTCTCGTCGGGGGTCCAGGCGGGCAGGCGATAGCGTGCGGCGACAGTCCGCGTCAGTCGCTCCGAAAGGGCTGAAAACCCCTCACCCAGGAACGGCTTCAGCGGCGAGATGCAGTCGAAATTGATCAGACCCTCTTCCGCATCGTGCAGCAATTCGCGCATCTCGCGAGGCGCATCCATGGTGTGCCGGGTCCTCGAACGCCGCAGCGCCAGCACCGTCAGCGCGTGCTGTGCGACGGAAAGCGGTTGCGGCCAAGCGGAATGCCCGCCCCAGCGAAAGGTGCGCGCGAGGCCCAGCGCGAGGTCCTCATCCGTCCAGTCGAAGGGCGTCGGTGCCAGGAGGTCCAGGCGCCGTCCCGAGGGCAGCCGCACCCAGGCGCGCGGCGGCTCCATCTACGGCGCCGAGATGTCGAACTCATGGGTGACGGCCAGGTTCTCGTCGAACCAGGTCGCTATGCCGGCGCGGCGCTGGCCCATGTATTCGGGCTCGCCCTCGGCATCCAGACGCATGGTCAGGTCGTGCCCCGGCACCACCAGCGTCCCCGGCACGCGGCGCCACAGCGCCCAGATGGCGGCGAGGGAATCCCGGCTCGCGGCCGCATCCATGGTCATGTCCGTCGCCATCGACAGGAGTTCGGCGCGGTTCTTGGCGGAATCGCCGGTGAAGATGATCGGCACCTCGGTCGCCGTCAGGTGGAAATACAGGCATCCCGGCGTGTGTCCCGGCGCCAGATGCGCGGTCATGCCCGGCAGCACCTCGTCGCCCTCATCGAGCAGCCGCAGGCGCGGCGACCGCGCGAGGTCCTGCACGTACAATTCGGGCAAGGGGTTAAAGCCGACCGGCTCGGCCACCGCCCAATCCATCTCGGCGCGGCCGATATGGACGCGGGCATTTGGGAACAGCGTGTAGTTCACCGAATGATCCCAGTGCGCGTGCGTCAGCACTACGTCAGTCACATCCGCGGCCTTCACCCCGCGCGCCGCGAGTTGCTTGCCGAATTCAGGGCGAATGCTGAAGGCGCCGACATCGATCAGCGCGGTGGGGCCGTTCTCCCAACGGAGAAGGGCGATGGTGCTCCAGCCGAGGCCGCCGTGGCAGATGGATTTGCCGGGGTAGCCTTGGACGAGGATGTCGACTTGGACCATCGGTGAGATCTCCCGGGAAGAAGGCTGGGGAAAGGAATTCCCCAAACCCCATTCTTTTGTTTTTGGCTCTTGGATCCAGCCTTGGAAGGCGGGATCCAAGTCATAAAAAAGGAAGAATGGGGGTCTGGGGGAAAATTCATTTCCCCCATTCTTCCTGCTCAATACGTCGCGAACATCCGGGCAATTTCCGCCGGATCATTTGTCCGCGTCAGCGCAAGCGCCAGCAGGATGCGCGCCTTTTGCGGGTTGAGATTGTCGGCCACCAGGAACCCAGCCTCCGCGATGCGGGTCGTACGGAAGACGCGGCCGGACCCTGCGCGGCAGGACATGGCGACGACGACGCCGGCGGCGGTCGCGGCCTCCAGCGCCTTGGCCATGGCCGGGGTGACGAAGCCGGGCGCGAAGCCGGCCGTGACGATGCCCTTGGCGCCGGCGGCGACGTAGGCGTCGATCGCGACATTGTCGGCGTCGCAATGCGTGTAGGCGACGTCCACGCGTGGCAAGGCGGTGAGGCCGGCGATGTCGAACTCGGTATCGGGGGCCGCCTTGCGGACGGGGCGGCGGTAGAAGTTGATGCTGTCGGCATCGGCCTGACCGAGCACGCCGAAATCCGGGGTGCGGAAGGTCTGCATGCGAAAGGTCGAGGTTTTGGTGACCTCGCGTGCGGCCTGGATTTCATCGTTCAGCAGCACCAGCGCGCCCATGCCGCGTGCCTCGTCGGAGGCCGCTAGGCGCACCGCGTTGAGGATGTTGATCGGGCCATCGCCGGAGATCGCTGAAGACGGGCGTTGTGCTCCGGTGAGGACCACCGGCTGGGCGCATTTCAGCGTCAGCGAGAGGAAATACGCGGTCTCCTCGAGCGAGGACGTGCCATGCGTCACCACGAAACCGGCGATATCAGGGTCGGCGGCGACCTGGTCATGGATGATCGCGACCAGCTCCCGCCACTCGGCGAAACCGAGCTGGGTGGAGGGCACGGCGCGGTAGGGGATGGTGACGACCTCCGCGACCTCGGCGAGCTCCGGCACGCGCGCGGCCAGGCTCGGCGCATCCAGGATCTGGCCCATTGTGCCGTAATCCTGCAGGTCGCGGGAATGGCGGCCGACCGAGGCGATCGTGCCTCCGGTTCCGATCAGGACAACCTTCTTCATTCTTCGCTTCCTTGCAGTGCGGGCGGCGCCGGTGGCGCGCTCAATCCTTGGTCTCGAGAATGGCCTTGGCCCCGAGAATGGCGGCGGTCAGGCGGGAGACACACGCCATCCGGCCATCCTCGCGGAAGATCTCGGTCTGCCAGACTTGCGTCGTACGCCCGACATGCAGCGGCCGGCAGCGCGCGGTGACGCGACCGCCCTTGGCCACCGACGCCAGGTGGTTGGCGTTCACCTCGATGCCCACGACGCGCGCGCCCTCGGGCGAGGCGTTGACGGCGGCGATGGAGCCGAGCGTCTCGCTCAATACCACCGAGACGCCGCCATGGAGGATGCCGAAGGGCTGAATATGCCGTGCATCCACCGGCATCTCCGCCTCCAGACCTTCCTCGGTGAGGGCGGTGATCCGGATGCCGAGCAGCTCGGCGACGGTCCCTGCAAGGCGGGCATTGATGCTGTCCGGCGTGGCGTCGCGGCGCCAGAGAGAGGTCTTGCTCATGGCGGGGAGCTTGCCCGCACCAGCGGCGCCTGACGAGGGGGGCATCTCGCGCGCAGGTCGAATATCGGGCGTTACTATTCACCCCATTTTAGCGAAATGCCGGTCATGATGCTGGCCAGCGCAATGGGGCGAAAGCTCCAGCGCGCCATCGACGAACGGCATGGTTGTGTATCTCGGGTTGCTTATCAAAGCCCGGCATGTGCAATTTATGATACTTCTTCACAATGATTTTACACTTGGCGGCGCCCTTGCACATTCTCCTCGACGTTTCGCGCCTGCTATCCGTCGCCGGCGCAGCTACGCCTTCCGGGATCGACCGGGTGGAAGCGGCCTATGTGGCGCGTTGGCTGGATGCTGACCCGGCGCGCTGCACCTTCGTCGCCTACAGCCCGTGGGGGTATTTCACCGCCCTGCCGCGCGGTGCCGTCGCACGGTTGCATGCCGCCCTGGCCGAGGTCTGGGCCGGTGGCGACAGGGGCGACGAGATGCGGGCCGTGGCGCGCCGGATCAGGCGATCCTGCATTGCGTGGCTTTGCGCCGGGCGAGGCCGCGACCGGTTGGAAAAGGCCCTGGCCGGGCCCGAGCGCTGCGCCTTCCTGCTGGTCTCGCACAAGGCGATGGAAAAGCAGGAACCGATCGCGCGGCTGCGCCGAGCCGGCGCCCTGTTCGTGCCGCTGGTGCATGACCTCATCCCCGCGACCCATCCGGAATATGCCCGCCCGGGCGTGACGCAGCAGCATCTGCGCCGGCTGGCCACCGTCAGCGCGCTGGCCGACGGCATCATCGTCAATTCCACGGCCACCGCCGACGCGCTGCGCCCGCATCTCGTCCGTCGCGACGGGCCGCCGCCGGTCCGCGTCGCGGTGCTCGGCGTCACGTTGCCCGAGGTTTCCGCCGAAACCAGCGAGCCACCCTATTTCATCGCAGTCGGCACCATCGAGCCGCGCAAGAACCACCTGCTGCTGCTCCACCTCTGGCGCGACCTGGCGGAGCGCTACGGGCCGGCGACGCCCCGGCTTCGCCTGATCGGCAAGCGCGGCTGGGAGAACGAGAACGTGCTCGACCTGCTGGAGCGCTGCACCGTGCTGCGCGGGCTGGTCACCGAGACCGGCAACCTGACGGACCGCCACGTCGCGGGACTGCTGCGTGGTGCCCGCGCGCTGCTGTTCCCCTCCTTCGCCGAAGGCTATGGCCTGCCCCTCGCCGAGGCGCTGGCGCTCGGCACGCCCGCCATCTGCAGCAATATTCCCGCGCTACGCGAGGTGGGCGGCAACGTGCCCGAGTACCTCGATCCCCTGGATGGCGCGGCCTGGCGTCAAAGGGTGCTCGACTTCGCGCGCCCCGACAGCCGCGCCCGCGAGACCCAGCTCAAGCGCCTGGCGCTGTGGCGCCGGCCGCTCTGGGAGGATCATTTCGCTGAGGTCGATGGCCTGCTGGATGAGCTCACCGGCGGCCGCACGGCGCGCCCGCGCCTTGAGGCAATGACCCGCCGGACGGTTGCGGAACCGGTCGCCCTCACCGCGGCCGCGTGCGATGCCGTCCTTGGCTGAGGGCAGCGCGGCGATGCGCGGCAAGAACGGAGAGCGTCGCGCGGTTGGGCAAGGCACGTTGCGAGGCCCCTCGGCGGTTCCGCACGCTACAGCGGGGGCTACGCCTAGCGCGAACGGGGAGCCTCCGGCGGCTTCGCAGGTCACGGCCAAAGAGGCTCGCGTTGCGCCGCTTGGCACTGCCAAAGCTGCTTTGGCCGCTTCTTCAGGAGGTACCAGCGCCAAGCGTGGCACCACGCGCGTCACCGAACCGCTGGCGATCGTGGGCGCCGCGTGCCGGCTGCCGGGCGCGCCGGACCTCCAGGCCTTCGCGCGCCTCCTCGCGGAGGGCCGCGACGCGATCACCGAAGTGCCCGAGGGCCGTTTCGCCAAGGCCCGCTTCTTGCACCCCCGGCGTGGCGAGCCGGCGCGCAGCTATTCCTTCGCCGCCGGCATCATCGGCGACGTCCTGGGTTTCGACGCCGCCGCCTTCGGCCTTTCCCCACGCGAGGCGGAGGAGATGGACCCGCAGCAGCGCCTGCTGCTGGAGATCGCGCAGCACGCCTTCGACGATGCGGGATGGCCGGTGGACCGGCTGGCCGGGCGCGCCATCGGCGTGTTCATCGGCGCCTCCTCGCACGATCATGCCGAGCTTCGGCTGGAGGACCCCGCCGCCGCCGACCGCTTCCACATGACCGGGAGTGCGATGGCGATCCTCGCCAACCGCATCGGCCATGTCTTCGACCTGCGCGGCCCCTCGGCGGTCCTGGACACCGCCTGCTCCTCCTCGCTCGTCGCACTCGACGCCGCGGCCAATGCGCTTGCCGCCGACCCGACGCTGGAAGCGGTAGTGGTGGGTGGCGTCAACCTGCTGCTCAGCCCCTACGCCTTCATCGGTTTTTCGCGCGCCGGCATGCTCTCGCCGAGCGGCCGTTGCCGCGCATTTTCCGGGAACGCGGATGGCTACGTTCGCGCCGAGGGCGCTGGCGTGATCATCGTGAAGCGCCTGCGCGATGCGCTGGCCGATGGCGACAGCGTGCGCGCGACCATTCTCGGCACCGGGGTGAACGCGTCGGGCCGCACGATCGGGCTGTCGCTGCCCAACCCGGCCGCGCAGATGGCGCTGCTCAGCCGCGTCATGACGCGGGCCGGCATAGCTCCCGAGCGTGTCGCCGCGTTCGAGGCGCATGGCACCGGCACCCGCGTGGGCGACCCGGCGGAGGCGCAGGCGATCGGGCGCGTCATCGGCCAGCACCGGGCGCGGCCACTGCCGATCGGATCCGTGAAATCCAACCTCGGGCATCTCGAGGCCGGGTCCGGCATGGCGGGGCTGCTGAAGGCGATGCTGGCGCTCGAGACGCGCAGCCTGCCGGCGACGCTGCATTGCGCGACGCCCAATCCGGAGATCGATTTCACCGGGCTCAACCTGACGGTGGCGGCGACTGCGACGCCGCTGGGCGAGGCTTCGGACCTCGTCGTCGGCGTCAACAGTTTTGGCTTCGGCGGCACCAACGCGACGGTCTTCCTCGGCGCCGCACCGAAGCGCGCAGGTGCGGTCAACCGGGCGAAGGCCGCGCCGCCGCTGATCCTGTCGACCCGCAGCGCGGAGGGTCTGAAGCCACTCGCCGCGGCCTGGGCGACGGCGCTGCGCAATGACGGTGCGCGGGAGGCTGCCGCACAAGCCCGTGCGGCCGCTCGCCACCGCGCGCTGCTGCCGCACCGGCTCGTTCTGCGGGGCAAGGGGATGTCCGAACGCCTCTCCGCCTGGCTGCGCGACGGGCGTGCCGAGGGTGTCGCTGAGGGCACCGCCGCGCGCGGCTCGTTCGCCTTCGTCTTCGCCGGCAATGGCGCGCAGTACGCCGGCATGGCACGGGATGCCCTGCGCGGCAGCGCCGCCTTCCGCCGAGCACTCACGGACGCCGATGCGGCCCTCGCGCCGCATCTCGGCTGGTCGGCGCTGACCTTGCTGCGGGCCGGCGTCACCGCCGAGGACCTTGCCGCCACCGATCGAGCGCAGCCGCTGCTGTTCGCCATCCAGCACGGCATCGTGGCCGCGCTGGCGGAGCAGGGGATCGCCCCGGCGCTGGTGCTCGGGCATTCCGTGGGCGAGGCCGCGGCCGCCTGTGCCGCCGGCGCGCTGACGCTGGAGCAGGGCGCGATGCTCGTCGCCACGCGCAGCCGGCATCAGCATCAGCGGCGCGGGATCGGCCGCATGGCGGCGCTCGGCCTTTCGGCGGAGGCGGCGCAGCCCCTGCTCGACGCGTGCGGGCCGGGCCTCGAAATCGCCGCCTTCAACGCGCCGGAATCGCTCACCATCGCGGGGCCTGCCGAGGCCATTGCAAGGCTCGCCGCCGCGGCTGCCGAGAGCCGCGCGCATTGCGTGGTCCTCGATCTCGACTACGCCTTCCACGCCGCCGCGATGGACCCGCTGGAGACTGGGCTGCGCGCCGATCTCGCCGGGCTGGCGCCGCGGACCACGCGCCTGCCGATGCTCTCGACCGTCACCGGCGGGTTGATCGACGGCGCCGCACTCGATGCCCGCTACTGGTGGCGCAACCTGCGCGAACCTGTGCGCTTCGACGCCGCCATCGCCGACGCGACCTCGCGCGGCGTGCGGATATTCCTGGAAATCGGTCCCAACCCGGTGCTGCAATCCTACATCCGCGATGCCGCGCGCGCGACCACCGAGGGCGCGGCGACCCTGCCCAGCATGGCCAGGCGCGACACGACGCGCGACCCGTTTCCGGGCATTGCCGACCGCGCCACGGCCCAGGGTGCCGACCCCCGTGGCGCCCGCAGTTTTATTGGCGCCACCGACCACCGCACCCTGCCGCTCACCGCCTTTGCCCGCCGCGCGACCCACTTTCCAACTACCGTCGAGACCGCTCGCCTGACCGACCCGCAGCGCGATCATCCGCTGCTCGGCGATGTCGCGTCGCCGGGGCGCTGGCACCGCATGCTCGATACCGAGCAGGATGCGTGGCTCGGCGATCACCGCCTGCTTGGCGAGCCGGTTCTGTCCGCCGCCGCCATCGCCGAGATGGCGCTCGCCGCCGCCGCCGCAATCCACCCGGACGCAGCGGTGCTGGAGCTCACCAACCTGGCGATTTTGCGCGCGATCCCGCTCGAGGCCGGCCGCGCGCGCGAACTCCGCAGCCTGGTGGCCGATGGCGCCTTCACATTGGAGAGCCGCCGCCGCCTCGCCGAAGAACCCTTTGCCCAGCACGCGCGGGCGACCCTCGGACACCTGCCGGCGCTGCCCACCGCGGCGGCGATCACGCTCACCGCGCGGCGCAGGGTTGCCGGCGGCGATGTGACCGCGCTCGCCTACCGCTGCGGCCTGGATTATGGGCCCGCCTTCCGGCCGCTCGACCAGCTGGAGGTCGATAACGCCCAAGGCACCGCGCGCGCGACGCTGCGCTTGCCGGACGCTGCGCCCTCCGATGCGGGGTTCTTCCTGCACCCCGTGCGGCTCGATGGCGCCTTCCAGGCGTTGATCGGCTTGCTGGCCGAGCGTGCCGGTGGCGATGGCCTGGTGCCGGTGCGCATCGGCCGGCTGTGCGCACGCCGCAACGCGCCGCCGGCCGCCATCGCCGAAATCGCCATCACGGCGGAGGGCAGCCGCAGCCTCGCCGCGCGCATCACGCTGCGCGACGCCACGGGCGTACCGGTCGCCCTGATCGAGGACCTCTGGCTGCAACGCCTGCGCCTGCCGAAGCGCGAGCCGGCCGAGACCCACGCCTTCCGCTTCGAGGCGCTGCCCATCCCGGATGCCGGCCGCACCCCGATCCCGGCGCTGGCCGAGGCGATCGCGGCCGCACTTGCAATGGATGCGAGCCTGGACCTCAGCGAGCCGGCGCTGCTGCTCGATGGCTTCGCCGCGGCCTCCGCCCAAGCGGTGCCAAGCGCAACCGGCCCCCTCGCCGCGGCCCTTGCCGAGGCGGAGCCGCTGCCGCCGGCGACCGAAATCTGGCGCGCCGTGCTGGCTGAACACCCCGCGCTGGCGCTCGACCTGGCCTGGTTGGCGCGGGCGGCGGAAACCTTGCCTGCCGCACTCGGCGGCGCCGAACCAGCCCCCGCCATGCTCTCGCCCGACAGCGCCACCCATGCGCGCCTTGCGGCGGTGCTGGCCGCGGCGGCGGGGGCGATCGCGGCGCGCTGGCCGATCGAGCGGCCGCTCCGCGTCGTGGAGCTCACCGCGGGTGGCGCGCTGACTCGCGCGCTGGTGGACGCGCTGGGCAGCAGCGGCCGTCGCATTCTCTACACTGCCCTCGGCACCGCGCGCGCGGGGGCGCAGCCGCCGTCGCTGGACCGTGTGGATTTCGCCTGGTGCGGCACCGATGCGGCCCCCGAGGCGGACCTTGTCATCGGGTTGCTACCGGCGTTCGGCAAAGCGGCCGGCGTGGGACTCGCCGCGCAGCTGCGTCGGGTGGGCGGCGCCAATGCGACGTTGCTGCTGGTAGAGCCCGCACCCTCGCGCCTGCTCGATTTCGCGTGTGGTCAGCGCGCGGCGTGGTGGGACGGGGCCGCCGTGCCCGATGCCGAAACCTGGCGCTCGGCGCTGCGCGAGGCTGGCTGGCTGGGCGTCGAAGTGGCACCCCTCGTCGCCGCGCCCGTGCCCGCCTTGCTGCTCGCCGCCGAGGCGCCGCCGCGCGAGGATCCCGTGCTGCCCGCGGAACCGCCGACCCTGGTCCTTGCGACCCAGAGCGCCTGGTCCCTGGCCACCGCCTTCGGCATGCCGGGCAACATCGGGACGTCCCCCGCGCCGGCCATGCTCCGCGGCCAGCGCCTGCTTGTCTTCGTGGGACAGGACGGCAGCCCGGCCACCCTCGCTGCCATCACCCGTGCCGCCGCGGCTGCCGAGGGCAGCGCCGCAAGCTTCACGCTCATCGCGGGTGACCCGGCGCGGCACCCCGGTGCGGCCGCTTCCCTGGCGCTGGCCCGCGTGCTGGCCAACGAGATGCGCGGCTTGGCGCCGCGCCGCATCGCGCTGGCGGGGCACGCGGCGCACGAGATGCCGCGCCGCCTGCGCGCCGAACTCGCCACCGCCGGTGAGCCGGAAGTGACACTGACGCCGGAGGGGCGCCTCGCACCGCGCTTCCAGCCGGGATTGCCGCACGCCGCACCTGGGGGCGCCGCCATCCTCACGGTGGAAGCGGCTGGCCAGATCGGCAGCCTCGCCTGGCGCCCGGCGCCGCCGTCGCGCGCATTGGCGGCGGGCGAGGTGCGGCTGCGCGTCGAAGCCGCGGGCCTCAACTTCCGCGACCTGATGTGGGCGCAGGCGTTGTTGCCGGAGGAAGCCCTGCTGGACGGCTTTGCGGGCCCCACGCTCGGCATGGAATGCGCCGGCATCGTCGAAGCGGTCGGCCGCGGCGTTGCGCTGCCACTCGGCGCCCGCGTGTTCGGCTTCGCGCCGGCCGCCTTCGCGACCCACGCCGTGACGCGGGCCGAGGCGCTGGCGCTGCGCCCGGACACGTTGTCGCCCGCCGCCGCCGCGACAATCCCGGTGGCCTTCCTGACCGCAGCCTACGCGCTGGAAACCCTGGCCCGCATCCGCCCCGGCGAGCGCGTGCTGATCCATGGCGGCGCCGGCGGCGTGGGCCTCGCCGCCTTGCAGGTCGCGCGTGCGGCGGGGGCGGAGGTCGCGGCTTCCGCAGGCACGCCGGAGAAACGCGCCTTCCTGCTCGCCGCCGGCGCCGCGCTGGTGCTCGACAGTCGCGATCCGGGCTTTGCCGACGCGCTGCGCGCGCAATGGCCGGACGGCGTGGACGTGGTGCTGAACTCCCTCGCCGGCGAGGCGATGGCGCGCAGCCTCGGCCTGCTGAAACCGTTCGGTCGATTCCTGGAACTGGGCAAGCGCGATTTCTTCGAGGATGCGCGACTCGGCATGCGCGCGCTGCGGCAAAACATCGCCTATCACGCGATCGATGCGGACGCCCTGCCGCGCGCCCGCCCCGACCTCGCCGCGCGGATCCTGGGCGACATCGCCGCGCGCCTGGCGGAGGGCGCGCTGCTGCCGCTGCCGCACCGCATCCTCCCCGCCGAGCAGGTGGAGGCCGCCTTTCGCGCGCTGCAGTCGAGCACGCATATCGGCAAGCTGGTGCTGACGCCGCCAGCCATGGGCGCCGCGCCCGTAGCCGACTGGGCGCCGGACGAGGAGGGCTGCTACGTCGTCACCGGCGGCACCGCCGGCTTTGGTCTTGAGGCCGCGAAATTCTTGGCCGCGCGCGGTGCGGGGCGCCTGGCGCTGCTCTCGCGCCGGGGCGGTGCGACGCCCGGCGCCGACGCCACGATCCGCACGCTCGCCGCATTGGGCGCCCGAGCGAGCCTGATCGCCTGCGACGTCACCGATGCCGCGGCGCTGGACGCCGCGCTGCGCCAACTGCGCGCTGAGGGACCGCCGATCTGTGGCATCATCCATGCAGCGGCGGTGTTCGAGGATGCGCCTGCCATCGCGCATGACGCGGCCCGTTTCGCGCGGGTGATGGCGCCCAAGCTCGACGCGGCATTGTTGTTGGACAGGCTGACGCGGCAGGATCCGCTCGACCTGTTTCTGCTGTTCTCCTCGGCAACCACGCCGTTCGGCAATCCCGGCCAGGCCTCCTATGTCGCGGCCAACGCCGGGCTGGAGGCGCTCGCCCGCAGTCGTCACGCGGAGGGCCTGCCGGCACTTGCGGTCGGCTGGGGGCCGATTGCCGATGCCGGCGTGCTCGCCGGCGGTGGCGAGCCCGCGCTGGCCTTGGCCAGGCGCCTCGGCGTCGAGAGCATGACCGCGCAGCACGCGCTGAGCGCCTTGCCCGCGCTGATCGCCGCGCGCCTGCCGGTTGTGCATCTGGCGCGGCTAGCGCGTGACGGCGCCGGCATCGACCTGCCGATCTTTACCGAGCCCGCCTTCGCGCAGATGGCGCGCGCGACCATCGGCGGTGCCGCGGCCTCCGACCTCCGCGCGACCCTGCGGGCCATGCCGCGCGGCGAGGCGCGTGCCGCGCTCATCCGCCTCGCGCAGGACGAGATCGCCCGCATCCTGCGGCTGCCCGCCGACGCGGTGCCGGCCGATGCGCCGCTGCCCGGCCTCGGCCTCGACAGCCTCGGTGGCCTGGAGCTGCGCATGGGGCTGGAGCGGCGGCTGGGCGTGCAGGTGCCGCTCGCCGCGGTGACCGAGGACCTCACCATTGCGATGCTCGCCACGCGCATCGCCGGCGCGATATGGGAGGAGGGCGACACCTCCCTCGTGGAGACGATGATGGACGCCTACGAACCGCCGGAGACCGTGGCTTGAGGACCGGCTTCGGGCTTTCCGACACCGCCAAATTCGCCCTGCTGCAGCGCCTGTCGCGGCGAAAGGGCGTGGCCGCGCCGGAGGCGACTCCGGGCAGGGCCTTCCGCGACCTGCCGGGACAGCGCGAGATGGCGGTGATCCGCGAGGCCGCCGACCATCTTGGGATCGAGAGCCCGTTCTTCCGCGCACATGACGGCATCGCCGGCGCGCATACCGTCATCGAGGGGCGGGACTGCCTGAACTTTTCCTCCTACGACTATCTCGGCCTGAACGGCGATGCGCGCATTCACCGCGCCGCCGCGGAAGCCATCGCGCGGCATGGCGTCTCCGCTTCCGCGTCGCGCATGGTCTCGGGCGAGCGGCCGGTGCATGGCGCCCTGGAGGCGGCACTCGCCGCGCATTACCAGCAGGATGCGGCGCTCGCCTTCGTGTCCGGACATGCCACGAATGTCTCGGTGCTCGGCCATCTGATGGGGCCGCGCGACCTGATTTTGCATGATGCCGCGATCCATAATTCCTGCATCGAGGGCGCCCGGCTTTCGGGGGCGCGGCGCGTTGCCTTCGCGCATAACGACACCGACGCGGCGGAGCGCGAACTGGCGGCGGCACGGGGTGGTGCACGGCGCGCGCTGATCCTCATCGAGGGCCATTATTCGATGGATGGCGACACGCCCGACCTCGCGCGTTTCGCGGCGATGGCGCGGCGCCACGATGCTTGGCTGATGGTCGACGAGGCGCATGGCCTTGGCGTGCTCGGCCCCACCGGGGCTGGCATCTTCGAGCATGCGGGCGTGGATCCGCGCGAGGTCGATATCTGGATGGGCACGCTGTCCAAGACCTTGTGCGGCTGCGGCGGTTTCATTGCCGGCAATCGCGACCTGGTGGATTGGCTGCGGCATTCGGCGCCGGGCTTCGTCTATTCGGTGGGGATGCCGCCGGCGCTCGCCGCTGCCTCGACCGAGGCACTGCGCATTCTCCATGCCGAGCCGGAGCGGGTCGCGGGATTGCAGGCCAATGCCACGTTGTTCCGCGACGCCTTGCGGGCGCGGGGCTTTGATACGGGGGTGTCGGCGGGGGCCGCGATCATTCCGTTGATTACCGGCAGTTCGATCGGGGCCGCGCGCCTGTCTGCGGCGCTGTTCGCGCGCGGGATCAACGTGCAGCCGATCCTGTTTCCCGCCGTCGCGGAATCCAGCGCGCGCCTGCGCTTCTTCATCTCCACCGACCACACACCCACCGAACTGCGCGCCGCGGCCGCAACCATCGCCACCGCCGCCCTTGATGCCGCCCAAGCAGCGTAACGACACCCCATCAATAAAAATAAAAGAAGGGAGGCTTGGAGAGAATTCATTCCCTCCAACCTTGCTCGCCTACGAAATGCGGCAGGCATTCAGCCTATCGACCCTGCCCGTCACCAGCTGGACAGCATACCGCGGCGATCGCGCCGTGGGCCGCATCGCCGCCTGTGTCGGTGGCGGCGGCCCCGGCATCGGCAGCTTTGGTTTTTTGGAGGTGGAGGAGGACGCTGTCGTGCTGGCGGCGCTGCTCGACACGGCTCGCGCGTGGCTGGCAGCGCGGGGCATGACGCGGCTGCGCGGCCCGCTGTCCTTCACCATCAACCATGAGGTGGGCGTGCAGGTGGCGGGGTTCGACCAGCCTCCAATGCTGCGGATGCCGCAAAATCCGCCGTGGTTGTCGCCGATGCTGGAGGCGCTGGGCCTGGCGCCGGAAAAGGATGTGCTGGCCTGCACGCTGGACCTCGCGCGCGAGGTGCACCGGGCTCGCGCCGCCCGCGTTCTCGGTGGGTTCGAGGGGCGGGAACGTTTGCGCGTTCGCCCGTTGAATACGGGTGACTGGGCGGCGGAGGTCGCTCGGCTGGCCGCGCTGTTCAACGATGCCTGGGCTGAGAATTGGGGTTTTGTCGGGATCTCACCGCCCGAGGCTGCCGCGATTGCGAAGATCATGCGCCCCGTCGCGCGGTCCAGCGTGATCCTGTTCGCCGAATGGGATGGCGTGCCGATCGGGGTGCTTGCGATGCTGCCGAATATTGAGGAGGCGCGTGGGTCGTGGCGGTTGCTGCCGGCGCTGCTGTTTGGCCGGGTTGGAAGCGCGCGGATCGCGATGCTGGGCGTTTCACGTTCGCTGCGCGGGACGCGGGTTTCCTCCGCGGCGACGGCGCTGATGCTCTCGACGGCGATCAATGCGGCAGAGGCGCGCGGCTGGCGGCGCATCGAGATCAGCTGGATCCTCGAGGACAACGCCGCGATGCTCGCCCTGATGGCGCGGCTGCCGGCGCCAGTGACCGGGCGCTGGCGCATTCATGGTGGCCCGATCGATATGCTTCCGAGCACGAAACCCGCCCAAACAGGCGGGTAGTGCTCTACGGCTCCAGCACGAGCATCGTCACCTGGCTCGGCACCAGCCGGCAGCCGACCATGTTGGTGCTGTTCTGCAGGGTGATCGAAGTCAGCCGCGTCATGGGCATGCCGCCGATGATCGTGGTGAATGACCCGAGCAGATGGCGCGAGGGCCCCATCACCATGCCCGACGCGACACCGGTCAGCAGGCCCGCATTATCCCCATTCGAAAGTGGCATCACGGTGGCCATGTTATGCACCTGCATCGCCATGATCTGCGTCGTGACTTGGCTCGGGATCGCGGTCGAGCCCAGGGCGATGTTGGGGTAGGGGGCTGGCGATCGTAGCAAGCGGTCAGCCTAATTGTAGACGCGCAGGGTCCAATCTCCGCACCCGTTGCGCCGAGCGGCGCAAACACACCGGCCGCCAAGTCTGTTTCGCTGCGGCACAATAGGTCGTTACGATAAAGGTTATATTAGATGCCTGTTGCGGAATCCTCGCGGTGATTGCCATGCGGCGGGTTTGGGCTGGCCGTTTCGCCAAGCGCAGCGAGGATCGCGCCATGCAGCCCAGCGGGGTCCAACGCGGTAGCTGCCGCGGTGCCTGGCCGGTCACTGCGCCATACCAGGAAATCCGTGTCCTGCCCGCCGCGCGCAGCCGGAAGCGCGGGCCGGTGGTCGCCATACGCGGCGAGCACCAGCGGTCGATCGAGGTCCTCGCCGGCGGCGGCGATGGCACCCAGCATCCGGTCGGTATCGGCGATGTGGGCGAGCCATCGTGCCCAGCCATCCTCGCCGGGCCAGGGGCCATGCGCCTGCATGGTGATCGCGAAGAGAAAAGCAGGTGCCTCGGCGGCGCGCAGCAGCGCGATCACGCGCGCGCCCAGCGCCGCATCGGAAACATGAGCGCCGGTGCGCGGGGCATCCGCGAAGGCCTCGGCCGCTTCGAACACACCGAAGCCGAGGCAGGGCATCACCTGGTCGCGCCCGAAGAAGCGTCGATCGAACGGGTGCAGCACGCGCGCATCATGCCTGGCGAGCGCATGGGCCAAGCTATGCACAGGGCGATGTGCAAAGCGTGCGTAGGGGTTGAAGCAATCTAGCCCGAGTGCCGAGTCCGGCGCCCCCGAGAGCACCCCGAACTCGGTTCGCATGGTGTTGGCGCCGAAGCCCGGCACGGCGAGAGTTCCGTGCGCGAGCGCCTC
>JAQGHV010000126.1 GCA_028288785.1 Rhodospirillales bacterium
TTCATGTTTGGCAGAGCCTTCGCATCATGAGGCCAATGGATGCGAGGCGGAGGAATGCGAGCGCGGTGCGGCTGAGGTTCTCCCAGTCCTTGGCGAGGCGGCGGCACCGGTTGAGCCAGGCGATGGCGCGTTCGACGATCCAGCGCCGTGGCAGCACCTCGAAGCCCTGCGCGGTATCGGGCGCTTGACGATCTGGATGTCCACTTGGCGCAGCACGCGCTTCAGCGCGGCCTGGAACTTCGGCCCCTGGTAGCCGGCATCGGCGTAGAGCTTGCGCAGGAACGGGAACATCGCGAACAGCGTCGCCATCACCAGGACGGCACCGTCACGGTCTTGCACACCGGCGCTGTGCACCACCGCGTGCAGCATCAGGCCAGGCGTGTCGACAAGGACGTGGCGCCTCCTGCCCTTGATCTTCTTGCCGCCATCGTAGCCGTGCGGGTCGATCCAAGGCCCCCCTTTTCCGCACCCTTCACGCTCTGGCTGTCGATGATCGCCGCCGGCGGGCTTGCCTCGCGCCCGGCTTGCTCGCGGCACAGCACATGGAGCGCGTGGTGGATCCGCCCGAGCGTGCCGTCCCACTCCCAGCGCATGAAGGAGCCATGCAGCGTGCTGTGCGGCGGCAGGTCCTTCGGGATCGCACGCCACTGGCAAGCCCGTGCCGAGCACGTGGAGCAGACCGTTGACCACCTCGCGCAGGTCCACCGTGCGCGCAGTGCCGCCGCGCTTCGCCGGCGGGATCAGCCCGGCCATCAGCGCCCACTCCCCATCCGTCACGTCACTGGGGCAGCGCAGCCCTCTTCGGTCATACCGAGACCGGTTTTCCCTCGTCCACATCCGCCACGCTCCCCCGAATCGCTCCGGACCGAGCGAATCACAGGTGACGCAACGGATTCAAGATGTTCGCGGACAGACACTGAGCAAAACGCCGTCCTATGACCCTGCCTTCATCACGATGGCAGAGGTATCGCGCCGCATCCTCTCTGACCACTCCCTGCCGCTCGCCCTGCGCAAAGATATCGCCTCCTCGCTCAACACATTGGCCAAGGCCACCAGTCCGTTGCTCGAGGCAATTCCGGCCAGGCCGCCTGACATCCGCGACCTGATCCGGCGCAAGACCGCTGCGATGGTCGGGATATCCACCGGCAGGTGGAACAACGTCCGCTCCCACGTCTGCTTCGCACTGCTCCACCTCGAGGTCATCACCATCCCCAACCGCATCGACACGCCCCCCTCGGGGGCGTGGGCGATCCTGCTCAACCAGCTGACCGAAAAAGGCTTGGTCGCTGTCCTCGGCCGCTTCGCGCGGTGCTGCACCCGCATCGGCGCCGCGCCCGCGCAGGTCGATGACGCCTTCATGAACGGCTACCGCGAGGATCTGCTTAACCGCAGCCTGGTCTCGGAGCCGGCGACGAATTTCCGCGAGACGGTCCTCGCGTGGAATGCAGCAGCGGAGAAGGTGCAGGGGTGGCCTGCGACCCGCCTCACGGCGCCGGACAACAGCCTCTATTATACGCCCGAATGGAGCACCTATCCGGCGAGCCTGCTCGCTGACATCGAGCTCTGGCTCCGCGGCCGCTCGGCGGGCAGCGGCCTATTTGCCCGTTTGGCGCCCCGGCGCACGCTGCGGCCCGAGACTGTTGTGAGCCACAGGGTGCATCTGCGCCTCATGCTCGGCGCCATGGTTCACGAGGGCGAGGATCCGGCAGTCCTGGTTGACCTCGCGGCGGTCGTGACGCCCGAGCGTGTCCACAAAGCCTGCATTTTTCACCTCGCCCGGGCAAAGGGCGAGCGCAGCTACGTCAACGCGAGGATCGCCAGCCTGGCGCTGGCCATCGCCACCCACCACCTCAAGATGGCAGGGCCAGACCTCGCGCAGCTGGAGAAGATCGCCAAGCAGCTGCGGATGTCCAAGCGCGGCATGACGGAGCGCAACAAGAAACGCCTGCGCGCCATGGATGACGCGGGTCGCACCGAGGCCTTGATCCATCTCCCTCTCCTCATGGCCGCGGAGGTCGACAAGGCGGTCAAGCAGACGGGCAAGAGCACGCCGTCGCTGGCACGGAAGTACGAGACCGCTCTCGCGTTCGAGCTGGTGTTGTTCAATAGCTGGCGGATCAGCAATCTGGGTGGCCTGACGATTGGCGAGACGTTGCTGCTACGCCCCGACGGGCGAGCCGTGGTCGCTTTCCACGGGAGCGCGGTCAAAAACAACCAGCCCATTGAGACCGTGCTGTCCCCGCGCGCGTCCGCGATGCTGAACACCTATCTCAAGTTTCACCGCCCGCTGCTGGCCGACTTCCCCTCCAATTTCCTGTTCCCCGGAAAGGGGACAGGCCGGGCCAAGACCCTCGGGGCCTTGAGCCACAACATCAAGACGGTGCTCAGGGAGCGCGTGGGTATCGATGCCACGACGCATTTCTTTCGCCACTTCGCCGGCAAGGTCATCTTGGACAACGACCCGCGCGCCATCCGCATCGTGCAGGAGCACCTCGGTCACGAGAGCCTCGCCTCCAGTCACCTGCCCTACGGCTACCGCCGTGTCACCTCGGTGCTACGCCCTGACGGCGAGCTCGAGCGCGGACTGCGCGAGATCGTGCCGGAGCAGGTCATTATCGTTCAGCGCGTCTTCAAGTGCTTCGCCGAGGGCCTGCCGCCCGCCGCCATCGCCCGCATGCTGAACAAGGAAGGCGTGCCTGCCCCCCAGCGGCTGGGCTGGAGCGCCATGACCCTCCGCGGCCGTCCAAGCCATGGCGACGGCATTCTCCGGAACCGGCACTACATCGGCGAGCTGGTCTGGAACCGGCGCGAGCGTGTCGTGGACCCGATGTCGGGCGAAGCGCATCGGCGGCTCAACCCTGCCGAGGCGCGCATCGTCGGGCTGGTGCCTGAGCTTCGGGTCATCGACGATCACCTCTGGACCGCAGTGCAGGCGCGATTGCTGGCCAGCGCCGCACCGCAGGATCAGGAAACGGGGCGCCAGCGCTTCTGGGAAAAGCGGCGGCCCCGCCATCTGCTCAGCAGCAAGGTCTTCTGCGGCGCCTGCGACGGGCCCTTCTCGGTTCACCGCGCCTGCCACTACCGATGCAACGGTGTCACGCGTGGCCTTTGCAACAATCGCGTGGCGATCAAGCGCGAGGTGCTCGAGGCCCGGGTGCTCGCCATCCTTGCCGAGCAGATGATGGACCCGGAACTTGCCGAGGCATTCGCGGCGGAATTTACCGCCGAGTGGAACCGGCTCGCCGGCCAGCATGCGGCGGCCGAGGGTCATGTCCGGCGTGAGCTTGACGCCGCCGAGTGCAAGCTTCGAAGCCTGCTCGACGCTATTGCTGAGGGAATTCGCAGCTCTGGCCTGCAGGCCAAGCTCTCAGGCGCCGAGGCCGAAGTCGAGCGGCTGCGCCTGTCGCTCGCCTCAACCAAGCCGACGCCGGTGCGGCTGATGCCCAATCTCGGCCACGCCTTTCGCCGCAACTTGGAGCGGCTGCGGGAGGCGCTGAACGCAGGCAACAACCCCGAAGCGCTTGAGGCAGCGCGCGCTTTAATCGAGCGCGTTATCATCCACGCGTCACCCCGAGGCACTCCACCGGGGATCAGTGTCGAAGGGCACCTGGCGCAGATGCTCACCGCAGCTCAGCCGGAACTGCCGCCAAACGCCGCGAAGGCTATCGCGGAGGCCGCCAAAATGTCGGTGAAGGAAGAAACCAGGGGGCGGAGCCCCTCGCCTTGCCTTACGCCGCCTTGCGGCGGAACGCGTCCAGGCTGCCGGCGTGGATCAGTTCGCTCGGCAGTTGGTGTCCGACGATCGATTCTGCCATGCGGCCGACTTCGATGAGGGCGTCGAGGTCGACGCCGGTTTCGATACCCATTTCTTCACAGAGGAGCACCAGTTCTTCGGAGCAGATGTTGCCGGCCGCGCCTTTCTGGCCGGCGAAGGGGCAGCCGCCGAGGCCGCCGACTGTCGCGTCGAAGCGGTCGATGCCGAGCTTGATGGCGGCGTGTGCGTTGGCAACCGCGAGGCCGCGGGTGTCGTGCAGGTGGAGGGTGATGCGCTTGTCGGGCCAGCGGCTGCGCACTTCTGCGATGGTGCGTTCAATGCGCGGCGGGATGGCCCAGCCCATGGTGTCGGCCAGCGACAGGTCAGTGATGGTCGCGCCGGCTTCTTGCGCGATGGCGAGGCCGTCTTCGATGGTGCTGACGACCTGGGCGGGGCTGATGTCGCCCTGGTAGTTGCAGCCGAACGCGGCCATGACGCCGATGCGGGTGACGGGGACGTTATTCGCGAGGTGCGCCGCGGTCTGCTTGCGCATGGCGGCAAGGTTGTCCGCGTGGGTGCGGTTGAGGTTCTTCTTTGTGAAACCTTCGGAGGCCGTCAGCGAGATCGAGCCACCGATGGTGAGCTTGTCACGGAAGGCGAGGGCGCGGTTGAGGCCGGCCTCGTTGAACCACAGCGCGGTATAGTGCACGCCGGGCTTCGCGGTGAAGCCGGCGACGGTCGCCTCGGCATCGGCCCAGCCAGGAACGATCTTGGGGCTGACGAAGGAGCACGCCTGGATGTGCTTCAGGCCGGTTTCGGCGAGCGCCTCGATGAGGCGGATCTTGTCGGCGGTGGAGATCGGGCCGGGCTCGATCTGGAAGCCCTCGCGGGGGCCTTCTTCCTGGACGTGGACGTGCTTGGGGAGATCGGACATGGGGGTTTCCTCGCGGTCTTGGGCGCGTTTGCGGATCGAATGGCGGTTGCAGACTAGGCCGGAAGCGGGGCAGAGTAAAAGCTAATAGCCCATTCGCGGTGCGAGTAGGTAGCGCGACGCCGGCAAGGCGCGCGACAGCTTTGAGGAGAATGCCATGATCACGCGACGCGCCCTTGCCGGGCTTGCTGCGCTCACGCCGCTGCCGCTGATGGCGCAGACCGGCGCCTTTCCGAACCGCCCCGTGAAGCTGGTGGTGCCTTATACGCCAGGCGGCTCGGTGGACCTGATGGCGCGCGCGTTCGGAACGCGGTGGTCACCGCATCTCGGCCAGCCGGTGATCACTGAAAACCGTCCCGGCGCGTCCACCATGCTGGCCACGCAATTCGTCGCGAGGTCCGATCCCGATGGCTACACGGTGCTCTCCGGCGGCACGCAGATGGCGCTGATGCGGCACCTGGGGACGCCCGTCGCGTATGACGCGGAGCGCGACCTCACCGCCGTCGCGGTGCTGACCTTGATCCCCTATTTGCTGGTCGTGAACGCGGCACTGCCGATTTATTCGGTGACGGATCTCATCGCTTATGCGCGGGCACGGCCGGGGGCGATGAGCTATGCATCGTTCGGGGTTGGCGGCGCCGGGCATCTGGCGGCCGAGATGTTCAACATGATGGCCGGCGTGCAGTCGCTGCACGTGCCTTACAACGGCACCGCGCCAGGCCTGACGGACGTGATCGGCGGCCGCGTGGATATGAGCTTCTGCACCATCCCGCCGGCCATTCCGCTGATCCAATCCAGGCGGTTGCGGGCCATCGCGCTGACCGGGCTGCAGCATGTGCGCGCGCTGCCGGGCATTCCGACGATCTCGGAGGCTGGCCTGCCTGGCTATGAATGCGTGAGCATGAACGTGTTGTTCGTGCCCTCCGCCACCGCGCCCGATCGCGTCGCGCGGCTGAACGAGGCGGCCGTCGCCTCGCTCCGCGACCCGAGCCTGCGCGAGCTGCTGGAGGAGCAGGGCTTCGTCCCGGCGGAACCGATGGCGCCGGCGGAGACCAAGCGCGCCTTCGACGAGAGCGTGGCGAAGCTGGTCACCATCATCCAGCGCGCGGAAATCCGTGCTTAGAGCGGGATGCGTTGAGGCGGAGTCGCCGAAAACGCTGAATCCCGCGACCAGACAAAGGCGACAGCATGCTGCGTAAGCGCTTGCGAATGCAGCATACTGAAGTGATGGGTTTTAGATGGACGCCGGGTCGGTCGAGAGGAAGCTCTCCACCCCATAGCCGGCCGCGAGCGGCAACGTCATCAACCGCCCCCCGGGAACCTGGGTGGAGCGTGGTTCGATGGTGACCACCGGCGTCTCCGCGGCGTGGGCCAGGATGGCGTCGACGCTGTCGAACCGCGCGAGGCGCATCAGGTTCAGCCGCGTCGGCACCACCAGCTTGCGCTTGCCGGCATCAGCTTCTGCGAGCGCGCGGCGCGGGTTGATCCAGACGCTGTCCACCGCCTCGCCGCCATCATGGGCAGCGACCTGGCCTTCGGGTGCCACGGCCAAGAAGAAATGCGTGTCGAACCGCTTGGATCGGCTGGGCGGCGTGATCCAGTGCGCGAAGTGAATCAGCGCCTCCGGAGCCGGCTGCACGCCCAGGCCATCGAGCAGCGCCGCGAACCCGATCTCATCGGCGCAGAGCTTCGCCTGCCATTTCGCGGCATCGCGCGGCGCTGTGCCGCGGATGAGCAGGATCGCCGCCTCCTCGAAGGTCTCGCGCAGGGCGCAGATGCGCAGCGCGCCGGCATCGTCGGGCAGACCGACGGCGGCCGCCAGCGCACGATCGCCGGCATCGAGCCGGCCGCCGGGGAAGACCAGCGCGCCACCGGCGAAGGCGATGTCGCCATGGCGCACCACCATGAACACCTCGGGTCCATCATCGCCCTGCCGCAGCAGCAGCACGGTGGCGGCGAGGTTTGGTTTGGCGGGCTCGGGTGCTTCGGTCATGCGCGCATGAGAGCGCCCCGCGGCCCTCACGGCAACCCGTCTGGCCTCCGGGCGCGACGCGGTGGATGATGGACGCATGACCTCCGAGACCGAGCCCCCGCGGTTCAGCCATGCGCAGATCCGCACCATCATGCTCGGCGTCACGCTCGCGCTGTTCCTCGCGAGCCTCGACCAGACCATCGTGGCGACCGCCCTGCCCGCCATCGCGCAGGACCTCGGCGGGTGGGACCAGATCGCTTGGGTGGTGACGGCGTACCTGATCGCCTCGACCGTCACGACGCCGATCTATGGCCGGCTTTCTGACCTGTTCGGACGGCGGCCGGTGCTGCTCGTATCGGTGAGCATCTTCGTGGCGGGCGCGATGCTGGCGGCCTTGGCGCCCACCATGGGCTGGCTGATCGCCGCACGGATCGTGCAGGGGCTGGGCGGCGGTGGGTTGCGCTCGGTCGCGATCGCGGTTGTCAGCGACATCCTGCCGCCGCGCGAGCGCGGGCGCTACCAGGGCTACCTCTCCACCACCTTCGCGACCGCTAATGTGGTGGGGCCGGTGCTGGGTGGCGTGCTGAGCGACAGCCTGTCCTGGCACTGGATCTTCTGGATCAACCTGCCGCTCGGCGCCCTCGCCTTTTCGATGACCTGGTACCAGCTGCGGCGGCTGCCGCGGCCGACCCGGCGGCCCGTGATCGACTGGCTCGGCGCGGCGCTGATCCTGGCCGCGACCACGCCGCTGCTGCTCGGCATCACCGCGGTGCAGCGCACCGGCAGCTGGGGCAGCGCCGAGACGCTCACGGGCTTTGCGGTGGGCGGCGTGTTCCTGGTCGCGCTGGTGCTGTGGGAGCTGCGGGTGCGAGAGCCGATGCTGCCGATGCGGCTGTTTGCCAACAGCATCTTCGCCTATGCGAGCGTGGTGACGCTGCTCACCTCGACCGTCATGATCGCACTGATCCTGATCATCCCGCTGCACTACCAGCTGCTGGTCGGGCTGGCGCCGGGGGCGGCGGGGATCAGGCTGATCGCGATGACTTTGGGTACCGTCAGCGGGTCCTTCGTGGCGGGGCAGTTGATCACAAAGACGGGGCGGACCTGGATTTTCCCGGTGATCGGCTGCGCCGGTGCGACGGCGGGGTGCATGCTGCTGGCGGTGCTCGGCCTGGGTCATACGCTGGTGGTCGATCTCGCCGTGACGATGCTGCTGGGGCTTTCCTTGGGCGGGCAGATGTCGCCGCTGACAGTCACCATCCAGAACGCGCTGGAGCCTAGGGATGCCGGCGTCGGCCTGTCCTGCATGATGTTCTTCCGGCTGATGGGAGGCGCCTTCGGGACGGCCGGGCTGGTGGCGGTCCTGGTCGACCGGCTGGGCGGCGGCCTGGCGCTGTTCCAGCCGCATCTGCGCGCCGCAATGCCGGTCGCGGAG
>JAQGHV010000168.1 GCA_028288785.1 Rhodospirillales bacterium
TTTCAGGCGGCGAGGCGCAGCGGATCAAACTATCCAAGGAACTCTCCCGCCGCGCCACCGGACGGACGCTCTACATCTTGGACGAGCCCACGACAGGGCTGCATTTCGAGGACGTGCGGAAGCTGCTTGAGGTGCTGCACGCATTGGTGGACCAAGGCAACACGGTCGTGGTCATCGAGCATAATCTAGAGGTCATCAAGACCGCCGATTGGGTGCTGGACATCGGTCCGGAAGGCGGCGAAGGCGGCGGCCGGTTGATTGCGGAAGGGCCGCCGGAAGCGATCGCGCTGGCGGAAGAAAGCCACACGGGGCGCTTCCTGAAGCCGCTGCTGCCGGAAGCCGAGGTGCCGGCGCGGAAACAACGGCGGGCCTGAGGGCCCCTACCCCGCAAACCGCCGGCTGCGTGGGAATCGCTCAGGCGGAGCCTTCCCGGCGCCGGAGCGCTGCCCGCGCCACAGCCGCAGATCCGTCTCCACCTTCACCCCCGCGCCATGCTTCCACGCGAGCCCTGCGGCGAGCGTGAACACCACCGCGTCCACCAGCATCGCGCCATCCTTCAGCGCCATCAACTGCACGCCGCGGCCGCGGGTCATCTCCGGCACCTGATCCAGGGGGAAGACCAGCAGGCGGTTGTTGCTGCCCGTAACCGCCACCGCATCTCCCGCCGCCGGGATACACAGCGCAAGCTCCTGCTGACCCTCCACCACCAGCACCTGCTTGCCGGTCCGCTTCTCGGCCAGGAACTCCTCGCCCTTCACGACAAAGCCGCGCCCGTCGGTCGCCGCAACCAGGAAGCGCGCGCCGTCGCGGTGGATGAAGAACGTCACCACATCATCTTCATTGGTGAGATCAAGCAGCAGCCGCACCGGCTGCCCATCGCCCCGCCCCCGCGGGATCGCATCGGCCTTCAGCGTGTAGGCGCGCCCATTCGTAGCCATCAGCACCAGGCGGTCCACGTTCTCCGCATGGATCGCGAGCTTCAGCGCGTCGCCTTCCTTGAAGCGCAATTCCGCATCCGAGCCGAGATGCCCCTTCTGCGCACGGATCCATCCCTTCTCGGACAGGATGATGGTGATCGCCTCGCGCTCCACGAAGGCGTTCTCGTCGATCACGCCGACCTCCGGCACGGTGCCCAGCGAGGTGCGCCTGATGCCGCCTAGCTTCTCGCCGGTAGCACGCACCTCATCGGCAATGGTGGTCCAGCGCTTCTTCTCGCTGCTCATCAACCCCTGCAGCGCCTTCTGCTCCGTGCTGAGCTTCTTGTGCTCGCGCCGGATCTCCATCTCCTCCAGCTTGCGCAAGCTGCGCAGCCGCATGTCGAGGATGGCGTTGGCCTGCAGTTCCGTGAGCTCGAAGCGCGCCATCAGCGCATCCTTCGGCTTGTCCTCCTCACGGATGATGCGGATCACCTCGTCGAGGTTGAGGTAGGCGATCAGGTAGCCGCCCAGGATCTCCAGCCGCCGCGCGATGGCGCCGAGACGATGCTCGGTCCGCCGCACCAGCACCACGTGCCGATGGTCGAGCCATTCGCACAGCACCTCGCGCACGCCCATCACGCGCGGCGTGCGGGTCGCGTCCAGCACGTTCATGTTGAGGCTGATCCGCTGCTCCAGCGCGGTCGCGCGGAAAAGGCTCTCCATCAGCACGCCGGCGTCCACATTGCGGGCGCGCGGCTCGATCACCAGGCGCACAAGCTCTGTGCTCTCGTCGCGGATGTCGCCCACCAGCGGCAGCTTCTTCTCCTCCATGAGCTGCGCGATCTGCTCGATGAGGCGGGATTTCTGCACCTGGTAGGGGATTTCGGTGACGATGATGCGGTAGCCGCCACCCTTGGCCGGCTCGCTCTCCCAGCGCGCCCGCAGGCGGAAGCCGCCACGGCCGGTCGCATAGGCCTCGCGCATTGAGGCGGGGCTTTCCACCAGGATTCCGCCGGTTGGGAAATCAGGCCCCGGCAGCACCGCCATCAGCGCATCCAGGCTGGCGTTCCGGTCCTCGATCAGCAGCAGCGCGGCCTGGCACAGCTCCCCTGCATTATGAGGCGGGATGGAGGTCGCCATGCCCACCGCGATGCCGTTGGCACCATTCGCCAGCAGGTTCGGGAAGGCGGCCGGCAACACCACCGGCTCCTTTTCCTCGCCATCATAGGTGGCGCGGAAATCGACGGTGTCCTCCTCGATCCCCTCGAGCAGCGCCTGCGCCACGTCGGTGAGCCGGGCCTCCGTGTAGCGCATGGCCGCGGCGTTATCGCCGTCGATATTGCCGAAATTGCCCTGGCCTTCGACGAGCGGGTAGCGGGCCGCGAATTCCTGCGCCAGGCGCACCATCGCGTCATAGATCGCGGCATCGCCGTGCGGGTGGTACTTGCCCATCACGTCGCCCACGATGCGGGCGCATTTCTTGAAGCCGGAGGCAGGGTCCAGCTTCAGCTGGTGCATCGCCCAGAGGAGGCGCCGGTGGACCGGCTTCAGCCCGTCCCGCACATCCGGCAGCGAGCGCGCCATGATGGTGGACATGGCATAGGCGAGGTAGCGTTCCGAAAGGGCATCGGAAAGCGTGGTGTCCCGCGTCTCGCCGCCCTCGGTAATGACATTGTCTGGCATGGGTTCAATTCGCGCTTCGTTCTTCTGGCGCGCTCATACCCCAGCCTCCCGCGAGGCGCCATGATGTCCTGTGCGGCTGCCTTCCGAAGGCAACACTTGCCGCCGCCCCCGCACGCGTCTAGGTCGAGGTATACTCATCCCCGTCCTGCAGCATGCTGTCGCGGCCCGGAAAGACATATCCGTCCATGACGAACGACCCAGAGACCCCGAAGCCGCTGGCCAACCTGATCGAGGAGCCGGGGCTGGCTGCCGCCCTCGACAGCGATCATTTCAAGCAGTTTCTCGATCATATTCCCGTCGCAATCGCAGTCGCCGCATTACGGCCGAATGAACAGGTCACCTACGCGAACCTGGAGTTCGTGGAGCTGTCCGGACAGTCGCTCGAGGCGCTGATCGGCTCCCACTGGGAGGAAGTCGACGCCATTGCCGCCGCCGAGGGCGACGAGCGGAGGCTGTGCGAAGCGATCATGACCGGCGAGGATCACCTAGGCGTCTTCCAGGTGTCGCGTGGTGAGGACGTGCTCCATGTGGACGCCTGGTCCAACGTCATCGAGGATGAGGCCGGGTCGCCGCAGTTCCGCCTCGTCGCCCTGGCCAAAACGGGTCATCGCGACGCACAGACGCTTCAGGATATCGAGGAACGCGTGCGCGAGAAGGACACGCTGCTGCGCGAACTGCAGCATCGCGTGAAGAACAATCTCCAGATGATCACCGCGCTCATCCGGATGGAAAGCCGCAACATGCCGGACGATGCGGCCGAGGAGCCCTTCGAACGGCTTGCCGGCCGCATTGGGGCGCTTGGCCTGCTGTATCGCACGCTTGGCGATGGCGGGCAGGACACCACCGTCGACCTCGGCATCTATCTAAGCCAGATCGCGACCGCGGTGATGCAGGCGCATGCCGTCGAGGGCATCCGGCTCGACCTCAAGGTGGATACCTGGCCGGTCTCGATCAACGTCGCCATGCCGACCGGGCTGGTGGTGAACGAGATCCTGACGAATTCGCTCAAGCATGCGTTCCTCGGGCGCGGGGGCGGGACGATCACGCTGCACAGCCTGGTCGATGAGGAAGGCTGCGAGGTGAGCATCGCCGATGATGGCATCGGCCTGGAGCCTGGCCACAGCTGGCCGCGGCGGGGCCGGCTTGGCTCCCTGATCGTGCAATCGCTGCGCGACAATGCCGGCGCGCGTTTCAACGTCGCCTCCAAACCCGGCGAGGGCGTGTGCGTCACCATTCGCTTCAAGCGCGCCGCGGCGGCGCCGTGAACGCGCGCCTTTGATGGCGTTTAGCCGCCCTGCGAGGGCTTTGATGACAGCAGCGCCTGCCGGCGAAGGCTCTTGATGACGGCGGCGCCTGCCGGCGCCTAGGCTTCGCGCGGGAGCAACAACAAACCGCGAAGGACATTGATCCATGGCATCCCGCAGGACCCTGTTCGGCTGCGCACTTTGCGCTGCCACCATCGGGCTTTCGGCGCCCCGCGTGCAGGCGCAGACGGGCGGCGTGACGCGCACCGTCGTGCAGACGACCGAGCTTCCAGGCGGCACCCATGTCGTGGTGTTGGTCACGGCCGAGATCGCCGCCGGTGCCGAGGTCGCGCGCCACACCCATCCTGGCATCGAGTCGGCCTACATCATCGAAGGCGAGAGCGTGCTGCAGATCGCCGGCGCACCCGACCGCACGGTGCGCGCCGGCGAGGGCTTCCAGATCGCCGCTGGCACGGCCCACGGTGTGCACAACGGGCCACGCGTGACGCGACTCGCGATCACCTACACGGTCGAGAAGGGCAAGCCGCTCGCGAGCCCTGCCTGAACGGGGCGGCCGGCGCTGGGCTCAACCCTCGTCGAGCATCCCGGCGAGCTTGAGTGCCACGCCCTTCGAGCCCTCGACCTTCAGCTTGCCAGTCGCGAAGGCCAGCATCGGGCTGAGCTTGCCCGCCATCAACTTCGCCAGGTTTTCCGACGTCATCGCGAGAACCGTATCCGCCTCGGCGTCGACATCGGAAGGTCCGACCTCGACCGGCAAGGTGGTGCCGTCGAGCAGATAGGATTGACCGGCGTCGAGCAGATCGAACCGCACCCGGTAGCCAAGGCCGCGCAGCTTCGGCACTGCGGCACGCATCGCTTCGAGAATGGCCTCGGAGTCTGTCATTGAACTGCCTTCTGCGCGAGTTGACGGCGCGTATACGCCTTTATTGACGCAAGCGCTGGGCGAGGTCTAGCGTCGCGGCAGTCCTCTGCGTGACCACGTCCACATGCGGGAATTGATAAGAATGATGATCCGTCGATGGCTCGCCGCCGGTGTTTTCGGCCTCGCGATCCTGGCCCCTCATGGTGGCGCCCAAGCCTCCGGCTACGCCTTGCGCGAACAGAGTGCGATCGGTCAGGGCGCCTCCTTCGCCGGCGTGCCCGCACGTGGCGACGATCCCAGCATGCTGTTCTTCAATCCGGCTTCCATGGCGTGGCTGCCGGGCTACCAGGCGAGCTTCGTCGGCAACCTAATTATCCCGCGCGCCGAGATCAACGACGCCAGCGCGCGCCGTGCCACCGCGCTTGGTGGCAGCGCAATCACCGGCAGCGCGAGCGGCGATGCAGCATCCGATGCCTTCATCCCTTCCTTCTACACGTCGATCGCGCTTGGGGCGGATTGGCATGTCGGGCTCGCGGTCACCTTGCCGTTCGGCCTCACCACGAAACACGATGCGGATTTCATCGGCCGCTACCACGGCCTCACCAGTGAACTGCGGACGATCAACATCACGCCGTCGGTCGCGTGGCGACCGATCGACACGCTGTCGATCGGCTTCGGGCTGCAGATCCAGCACGCCGATGCGCGCATTTCCAACGCGGTGGATTTCGGCGCCGTGCTCGCCGGTCGCGGTGCGCGCGTCGCACCTGGGTCGGCGGACGGCCGTTCTACCTTGAGCGGCGATGACCTCGCCTTCGGCTGGCAGGTCGGCGCGCAATGGCGTCCCCTGCCCGGCACAGGGCTCGGCGTCGCCTTCCGGTCCGCGATCCATCATGAGTTGGAAGGCGATGTCCGCTTCGAAGGCGTGCCGGCCCCGCTCGCGACCACGTTCCGCGATGGCGGCGGCCGGGTGAAGCTGACGACGCCGGAATCCGCCAGCCTTGGCCTCACTCAGGCGCTCGGCTCCGGCTTCACGCTCCTCGCCACCGCCGAATGGACCAACTGGTCCCGCTTCCGCACCCTCGTCGCCACCTTTGACAATGGCCTGCCGCCGAACGTTACCGATGAGCGCTGGCACGACACGGTCTTCCTCGCCCTCGGCGGCGAATACCGGGTCAGTGAGAGTGTGACGCTGCGCAGCGGTGTCGCCTGGGACCAGACGCCCGTACGCACTGGAGATCGCACGCCGCGCATTCCGGATTCCAATCGCTACTGGCTCTCGGCCGGCCTCACCTGGGAGGTGACGCCGAACGTCGCCTTCTCCGCCGGCTACACCCACATCTTCGGCAATACCGCCGATCTCGAGCTGACCAGCGGCGGGCCGACGAGCAACAACTTCATTCGTGGCGATCTTTCTGCGCGCTATAGCGCGTCGGTCGATATCGTGACGGCCCAACTCCGCGTCGGGTTCTGAGCGGCGCGCGATGTCCAGGACCTATCCCGCGGACATCGCCTGGGATCTCACACTGCCGCGTGAGACCCTGGTCGATGTCCTGGCGGGATCGGTCGCCGCGCATGCCGAGAAGCCCGCTCTGGAGTTCATGGGGCGGCAATGGCGATACCGTGAGCTTGGCGCCATGGTCGACCACGTCGCCGGAGGGCTGCGCGCACTCGGCGTGATGCCCGGCGACCGCGTTGGGCTTTGCCTGCCGAACACTCATTTTTTCGTTGCCAGTTACTTTGCCGTGCTGAAGGCTGGCGGCGTCGTGGTCAATTTCAGCCCGCTGATGGTCGCAGACGAAATCGCCTACCAGGTGACCGATAGCGGCACCTCGGTGATGCTGACGCTCGACCTGGTACCGCTGCTGCCGCGCGTGCTGGAGGTGCTCGGCCGGGGCGGCCCCCTGAAGCAGGTCGTGGTGTGCCGCTTCGCCGAAGCCCTACCCTTCGTGAAGGGCGTGATGTTCTCCCTGCTCAAGCGCAAATCCCTGGCCCCGGTCCCCACCGGCGACACCAGGGTCACGCGCTTCGCCAGCCTGCTCGCCGCCGCACCTCTGGTCGAACCGCCCGCCATCGAGCCCGAGGCGCTTGCCGTCCTGCAATACACCGGCGGGACCACGGGCCGCCCGAAGGGCGTCATGCTCACCCACGCCAATCTCTGTGCCAATCTCCGCCAGGTGCAGGCCTGGTGCGGCGCATCCACCGTGGAGCGCGCCAGGATGATGGCCGTCATCCCCTTCTTCCACGTCTTCGCAATGACCACGGCCATGAATGTCGGCATCGGCTGGGGATCCGAGATCATCATGCAGCCGCGCTACGAGAAGGGCGCCGTCCTCTCCGCAATCCGCCGCCGCCGCCCGACGATGCTGCCGGGCGTGCCCACCCTGTTCAAGGCGTTGCTGGATGCCGGGGCCACCCCCGCCGACCTTGCCTCGGTGCGCGCCTGCATCTCCGGCGGCGCTCCCCTGCCGCTCGCACTCAAGCATGAATTCGAGGCAAAGTCTGGCGCCAAGCTGGTCGAGGGCTATGGCCTCACCGAGGCCTCCCCAGTGTGCTTCTGCAACCCACTGCACGGCGAAAATCGCGAGGGCACGATCGGCCTGCCGCTCCCCCTCGTACGCGCCGAAATCCGCAGCCTTAAGGATCTCGGCGAGGCCATGCCCGATGGCGAGCGCGGCGAGCTGTGCGTCAGCGGCCCCAACGTCATGGCCGGCTACTGGAACCACCGCGAGGACACCAAGGCGGCGATGACGCCGGATGGCTGGCTGCGCACCGGCGATGTCGGCATCATGGACGCCGATGGCTACGTGACGCTTGTCGACCGCATCAAGGACCTGATCCTCGTCTCCGGCTTCAACGTCTATCCGCGGACGATCGAGGAGGCCCTCTACACCCATCCCGCCATCGCGGCGGCGGCCGTCATCGGCATCCCCGACCCACACCAGGGCGAGAGCCCCGCCGCCTTCATCGAATTGCGCCCTGGCGCCACGCTTGAGGAAGCGGAGCTTCGCGCCTTCCTGAAGGACCGCATCTCCTCCATCGAAATGCCGAAGCGGTTCGAGTTCCGCGAGACGCTGCCGCGCACCGCCGTGGGCAAGCTCTCGAAGAAAGATTTGCGCGAGCAGCCCCATATGCATGCCTGAGCGCATGCCGGAGGCCCTCCGAGGCCACCGAATTCAGTGAAGGCACGAAGCAATGACCGAGATCGTGATCGCAGCCTACCGCCGTTCGCCCTTCCACCTCGCGGCCAAGGGCGGGCTGACCAAGCTGCGCCCGGATGAGATGGCCGCGCAGGTGATCCGGGCCCTCGTTGCCGACAGCGGGATCGACCCGGCGACCATCGAGGACCTGATCCTCGGCTGCGCCTTCCCCGAAGGCGAGCAGGGGTTGAACGTCGCACGCCTCGTGGGCTTCATCGCGGGCCTGCCGCAGGGCGTGGCGGGCGTAACGGTGAACCGTTTTTGCGGCTCCTCCATGCAGTCCATCCACCAGGCGGCCGGCGCCATCCGCATGGGCGCGGGTGACGCCTTCCTCTGCGCCGGCGTCGAGAGCATGAGCCGGGTGCCGATGGGCGGCTACAACGTGCTGCCCCATCCCGGGCTCGCGGCCGATTACCCCGCCGCCTACATGGGCATGGGCGAGACGGCGGAGAACGTCGCGACGCGCCACCAGATCCCGCGCACGGAGCAGGAAGCCTTCGCGGTGGAAAGCCAGCGTCGCGCCGCCGAGGCCCAGTCCGAGGGCCGCCTCGCCGCCGAGATCGTGCCCGTGACGGTGGGCAAGGACAGCGTTGCCACCGATGGCTGCCTGCGCCCCGACACCTCCGCCGAAGGCCTCGCCGGGCTTAAGCCCGCCTTCCGCACCGATGGCACGGTGACCGCCGGCACCGCCTCCCCGCTCACCGATGGCGCCGCCGCCGTGCTGGTCTGCACGGCCGAATACGCACGCGCGAATGGGCTCACGCCGCTCGCGCGGATCAAGTCCATCGCGGTCGCTGGCTGCGCGCCGGAGGTGATGGGCATGGGTCCGGTCGGCGCCTCCCGCAAGGCGATGGCGCGCGCCGGCATCACCGTGCGCGACCTCGACGTGGTGGAGCTGAACGAAGCCTTCGCCAGCCAGGCGATCGCGTGCATGCGCGAACTCGCCCTCGACCCCGCGACGGTGAACGTCGACGGCGGCGCGATCGCGCTCGGGCACCCCCTGGGCGCGACAGGCGCGCGCATCACTGGGAAGGCGGCGTCGCTGCTGCAACGCGAGCGCGGGCGCTATGCGCTGGCCACGCAGTGCATCGGCGGTGGGCAAGGCATTGCGACGGTGCTTGAGGCGGTGTCGTGAGGGAAGCAGGCAAGGTCGGGGAAAGGAATTTCCCCGAGCCCCATTCTTTTGTTTTTGGCTTTTTGGTGCGGCGGCCATGATTGGGAAAATTGGCGTTATCGGGGCGGGCGTGATGGGGGCGGGGATTGCCGCGCATGTCGCCAATGCCGGCATTCCCGTGGTGCTACTCGACATCGTGCCGGGGGGTGCGGCGAAGGCGGTGGAGCGCATGATCCGCGCCGATCCCGCGCCCTTCATGCATCGCAGCTTTGCCCGCCGCGTGATCACCGGCGACCTCGGCACCGATCTCGCGCTGGTCGCCGATTGCGACTGGATCATCGAGGCGATCGTGGAGAAACCCGAGGCCAAGCGCGCCCTATACGAACAGCTTGAGGCAGTGCGGAAGCCGGGCTCCATCTTGTCCTCCAACACCTCGACCATCCCGCTCGCGGCGCTAACCGATGGGGCGCCCTGGGCGGCGGATTTCCTCATCACCCACTTCTTCAACCCGCCCCGCTACATGCGCCTGCTGGAGCTGGTGACCGGCCCGGCGACGCGCGCGGAGGCAGTGGCCGATGTGACTCAGGTAGCCGACCACGCGCTCGGCAAGACCGTCATCCCGTGCAAGGATCGGCCCGGCTTCATCGCCAACCGCATCGGCGGGCAGTGGATTCAGTCGGCCATAAACAATGCCATGGATCTCGGCCTCACCATCGAGGAAGCGGATGCCGTGATGGGCAGCCCGCTCGGCATTCCCAAGACCGGCGTGTTCGGCCTGCTGGACCTGGTGGGCCTCGACCTGATGCCGCACATCGCCGCCAGCATGAAGGCGAGCCTGCCGGCCGATGACGCGTACATCGCGGGCATGCGCGACCATCCGCTGATCGCCCGGCTGATCGGCGAAGGACGCATCGGCCGCAAGGGCGGCAAGGGCGGTTTCTACACCCGCACCAAGGACGCCGACGGCGCCTCCCAGAAGTTCGCGATCGACCTCAAGACGGGGAAGGATCGCGCGACGGAACGCCCGCTTCTGGAGAGCCTCGTCGCCGGCAAGCGCGACATCGTGGCGCTGGCTTCTCACCCCGATCGCGGTGGCCGCTTTGCGCGCGCGGTGCTGCTGGACACACTGAGCTATGCGGCATCTCTGGTGCCCGAGGTGGCCGATGATATCGCCGCGGTCGATACCGCGATGCGGCTTGGCTACAACTGGCGCTGGGGTCCGTTCGAGCTGGTCGACCGGCTCGGCCCGGCACGGTTCGCCGCCATGTTGCGGGAGGCCGGGCGCCCAGTGCCGCCGACGCTTGAAACCGTGGGCGACAGCCGCTTCTACCGCGAGACGGGTGGCGTCCTGGAAGTGATGCGTCTCAATGGCAGCCACGCGCCGCTGGTGCGCCCGGAAGGCGTGCTCCTCCTGGCCGACATCAAGCGCCGCCAGAAGCCCATGGAAAAGACCGCCGGCGCCAGCCTGTGGGATATTGGCGATGGCGTCGCCTGCATCGAATTCCACACCAAGATGAATGCCATCGACCCCGATGTGCTGTCGCTCATCGGCAAGGCGATCACGCTGGGCAAGAAGGGCGCATTCCGCGCGCTGGTGATCCACAACGAGGGCGAGACCTTCTCGGTCGGTGCCAATCTCGGCCTCGCGCTGTTCGCCGCGAACATCGCCGCCTGGGGCGAGATCGAGAGCATGATCGAGCAGGGCCAGAAGACCTTCGCCGCGCTGCGTGCCGCCCCCTTCCCCGCGGTCGGCGCGCCGTCCGGCATGGCGCTCGGCGGGGGGTGCGAAATTCTGCTGCATTGCGACGGCATCGAGGCCCACGCCGAGAGCTATATCGGCCTGGTCGAGGTCGGTGTCGGCGTCATCCCCGGCTGGGGTGGCTGCGCGGCGATGCTGCGGCGCTGGGCCGAGGCGAAGGGTGCCCCGCGCGGCCCGATGCCGCCGGTCGCCAAGGCGTTCGAGATGATCTCCACCGCGCAGGTCGCCAAATCCGCGCACGAGGCGCGGGACTGGATGCTTCTGCGTCCCGCGGATGGCATCACCATGAACCGCGATCGGGTGCTCGCCGCCGCCAAGGCGCGCGCGCTTGCGATGGTGGAGGGCTACAAGCCTGCCGAGCCCAAGCCGCTGCGCCTGCCGGGGCCATCGGGGCGCGCCGCACTTATGATGGCGGTTGATGGCGCCGTGGCCCTTGGCCGCGCGACACCGCATGACGTGACGGTGTGCGAATACCTCGCGAACACGCTCACCGGTGGGCCGCGTGCTGACCTCACCGAAGACGTCACCGACGACCAGGTGCGCAAGCTGGAGCGCGAGTCCTTCATGGCATTGCTGCGGACCGACCCCACCTTGGCCCGTGTGGAGCACATGCTCGACACGGGCCGCGCATTGCGCAACTGAGGCACATCCTATGGCGAGCTACACCGCGCCGCTGCGCGACATGCGCTTCCTGCTCAACGAGTTCGTGGACCCGGAGCGGTTGCGCGCCCTGCCCGGCTGCGCCGAGATCGGCCCCGACCTGGTGGACCCCATCCTCGACCAGGCGGCGACCTTGTGCAGCGAGGTCCTGTTCCCGATCAACC
>JAQGHV010000186.1 GCA_028288785.1 Rhodospirillales bacterium
TGCACGATGCTCATCGAATTCTCCGCTGCCATTCACGATGCAGGATATAAAGGCCCGCCAACACGATCAGCCCCGCGCCCGCCAAAGTCGAGACGCCCGGCACATCGCCCCACACCATCCAGCCCAGCAGCATCGACCAGATGATCGCGCCATAGGAATAAGGGCCAAGGGAGGACACCTGCGCGCTCGCATTCGCCTCCGTCATCATCACCTGCGCGACGCCGCCGAACAGCCCCATGCCGAGCAGCAGGAGCCATTGCGACAAGGTCGGCATCACCCAGACGAAGGGCAGCGCCATCCCGATGATCAGGGTCATCAGCACGGATTGCCACAACACGATGGTCGTTGATGTCTCAGTCGCCGACAGCCCGCGCACCAGCAGCGTCGTGATGGCCGAGAACAACCCATTGCTCACCGCCGCGATGGTGCCGATCAGCAGCACCGAGGCCGCGCCGGTTGCGAAGGCGCCCTGCCCCAGCGCCATGACCACGATGCCAACGAAGCCGAGCAGCACGGCCGACCAGCGATGGATGCCGACCTTCTCGCCCAGGAACGGGATCGCCAGCATCGTGACGAACAAGGGCGAGGTGTAGCTGAGTGCGACCTGCTCGGCCAAGGGCAACACGCTCAGCGCGTAGAAGCCGCACGCCATCGCCGCCGTGCCGCTGCACGCGCGGAGCACGTGGCCGGAGAAGCGCTTCGTGCGCAGCGCGCGCCAGGCATTGCCTCGGAACACCAGCGCCACCACCACGGGCAGGGCCAGCGCGCTGCGGAAGAACATGAGCTCGACGAAGGGGATCGCCTCGCTCGCCTGCTTGGCGAACACGGCCATGACGGTGAACAGCGCCGTCGCGCCCAGCATGAGCAGCGCCCCGCGTCTGATATCGTGGCGCATCGGCTTGGGTGCGTCGGACATCAGGCGCGTTCCGCCGCGCGGCGCACACGCTCGCGGTGCAGGTTGTAGACGCCGGCGGCGATGACCAGCGTCGCACCCGCCAAGGTGCTCCACGCAGGTATCTCGGACCAGATCAGGAAGCCGACGCCGATGCCGTACAAAAAGGGCGTGTAGTCGTAGGGCGCGAGGGTCGAGACCGGTGCCAGGGCAAAGGCGCGGCTGAACAGCAGGTGCGCCACCGCGTTGGCCGCGCCGAAGATCAGCAACGCTGCGATGATTCCCAGGCCCGGCATGCCTGATGGAGGTGGGAAGGCCGGCAGCAGCAGCAGCCCCATCGGGATGTGCGCCGCCATCAGCCAGAACGCGATCGCCGCCGGCGTGTCGGTGCGGCTCAGCACGCGGGTCCAGATGCGCGTCACCGCCATGATGCAGGTGGACACCAGCAGAACCGCCGTCTCGATGCGCCACATGCCGCCGCCGGGGTTGAGCATGATCAGCACGCCCACGAACCCGACGCAGGTGGAGGTCATCCGGCGCCAGCCCACCTTCTCCCCAAGCATGGGGATCGCCAGCAGGGTCATCAGAAGTGGCGAGGCGCAGGCCACGGCATAGCTGTCGCCGAGGGGCATGCCGTTCGCCCAGGCCCAGTACCAGCTGCCCGAGACCAGGCAATGCGCCAGGCTGCGCCGCGTGAGCAGCCAACGGTCGCGCGGGAAAATGCCGCGCCCACGCGTGATCATCAGCAGCACGGCGCCACCGATCACGCCCCGGCAGATCATTGCCGCCGCGGCGCCGATCTCTGGCAGCACCCACTTCACCGCGGCATCGGCGAGCGTGATGACCAGGTAGCCTGCGACGACCATCCAGATGCCCCGCATCGCCTCGGCGCCGGTCGGCACCGAGAGCGCGCGCATGTCAGGCAAGATCGGCCTCGGCCGCCATGCAGGTGCAGCCTTCCGCGTCACGCGTTTCGAGCAGAATCCGTTCGCCATCATGGCGCGCGAGCAGACTCAGCGTCCGCCCATCGAAACAGGGACGCAGGCCACGGAAGCTGAACCGCGCGAGCCGCTTGCCAGGTGCCTGCGCGAGCGCGTGCGCGGCCAGCAGAGTCGCCTGCAATGGGCCATGCACGATCAGGCCGGGATAGCCCTCGACCCCGGTCACGTAGGGATGGTCGTAGTGGATGCGGTGGCCATTGCCGGTCAGCGCCGAGTAGCGGAACAGCATCAGGGCGTCGGGCGTCAGCGTGACGCGCGCCGCGTCCGGCCACTCCGGTGCGGGCGCCGCCGCCTTTACCGCCGCGCCCTCGGCGCCGCGGTAGACGATGTCGTGCTCCTCGGTCAGCACCGGACCGCGGTCGTTCGCAACGGCGTGGCGCACCGTGACGAAGACCAGCCGCCCCGATCCGCCCGTCTTTTCGCTGATCTTCGCGATGGTGCTGGTGCGGCTCACGCCGTCGCCGGCACGCAGCGCGTTCTCCTCGAAGGTGAGGCGCCCACCGGCCCACATGCGGCGCGGCAGATCATGCACGGGGGGCAGGAAGCTGCCGCGCCTGGGATGGCCATCCTCGCCGAGCTGGTCCGGTGCGCGCCAGTCCTGGAACAGCATCCAGTGCCATAGCGGCGTGATGTCGCCATCCGGCTTGGTCACGCCGAGCGTCGCCGACAGCCCCTCGACCAGCCGGGCATCCAGCCGATCCTCCCGCGTCTCGGTTTTCCCGAGATAATCTTCGTAGGCCACCTAATTCTCCCGAACGTAGAGCCTGTAGTTGTCGATGCGGCCACCCTCGCGATAGTGCGCCCAGGTCTCGGCAAAGAGCGGGTGGCGGGAGAAATACTCGATGAAATTGAACTCGCTGCCGCACCAGGGAATGCCGGGATTGGCGGCGACCATGACGACGGCGGGTGGCGCTGCGGCGAAATCCTCGGCGACGGTGCGATAGACGAAGAACTCCGCGCGGCTCATCTCCCAGGTCTGCCGGTAGCGCTCGCCGGAGGATGGGCAGGTGCGGTTCGCACCCTGCAGCAGCCACAGGTTCATGGTCCGCAGGGTCGATTGCGCGCGGGCATAGTTGAGCGCGGGGTAGACCGGGTAGAGGTCCGGACTAAGCACCAGCACCCGCTCGCCATAGGCCTCCGCGCGGAGCAGGTTGGTGAGGCGGGAGGCGATGTGCTGGGTGAACCAGATCTCGCGCCAGGGCGACTCGCCGCGCGCCGCGAACAGCGCGATCCCCGCGGCCATCACCACGGCGAAGGCGCGACCTGCACCCGGCTGGCGCACCGGAGTCACCACGCTGTCCAGCCAGTGGCCGGCCGCGGCGGCGATCGCGAGGCAACTCAGCATGATCACGGGGATGGCGTGGTAGCTCCAGCCCTTGTGCTGCACCCAGGCGGAGATGAAGGCGCCGACCGCAGCGAGCAGCACCAGGTTCGGCAGGTTCGCGCCGCGCGGGCGGAAGGCGATCCCGCTGGCACACAACAGCACTAGCACGGCCGGCCCGAGCACCGGCGACATCAGCACGCCCCAGACGTCGAAGACGCCAAGGTCGATGTAGAACTGCCAGACCAGCGGCACGACGTAGCCGAAATAGTCCGGGAACAGCAGCGGGATGGAGGCGAGATACACGATCCAGACGGCGGCCATCACCCAGGGCAATGGGTCCGCAAGGGCACGCCGCGGGCCGCGCTTGAGCAGCATGAACGCCTCGATCAGCCCCGGCACCACCAGGAAATGCGGCTTCAGCGCGAAGGCGATGGCGGCCAGCAATGTCACACCGATGGCGAGCGCCCGGCCGGTGTAGAGCCCCTCGATCCGGCGTGCGGCCAGGATCGTGTAGGGGATGGCGCAGATCGCCATCAGATGCTCGCGCTGGCCGAAATCATAGCCGGCCATGACCAGAGTCAGCGGGATGACGGCGCTGAGGGTGGCGGCCTCGATGGGCCCTTCGGCGCGGCCACGGCGTAGCAACACCGTCATCCGCCATATGCCCGCGCAAAGTGCCAGCATGCAGACCAGCAGCGCCTCGGTCCCATCCAGCGGCGTCCAGGCGCCGAGTGCCGCCGGGATCAGCGTGATGATGAAGACAAGCGGCGGATTGACGTCGATGAGGTCCCGATAAAGGCGCTCGCCGCTCAGCCATCGCTCGGCGAAGTTGAGGACGGCGGCGACGTCATGGTTCATCGGCGGGGCCAGCACGATGATGAGGAACGCCAGCGCGGGGAGCAGGGCCAGGGCACGCAGCAGGCCCACGCGTGCCGAGAGGCCCGTGGCGCGAGGCACCGGCAGGGCGACGGGCTCGGCTTCGAGCGAATGATCGGCGGATTTGGCGGGCGGTGGCGTCATGGTCCCTGGCGCCGTCCCATCATCGCGGCGTGGGCAACATGCAACGCCATTGCGGCCAAGGCGAGGCGCCCCATGCAACAAAATGCACCGCGCATCCCAGGCCCGCCCACCTCGGGACGCTGGACGCAGTCAACACCCGATGCCAGAAGCCGGACATGGACGCTGCCGAATACGCGCTGATGGATGCGGTCGAGGACGGCATGTGGTGGTACCGCGCCCTCCGTGCCCGCATCGTCGCCGCGCTGGAACGCCGCCCAGGCGGGCCTGGACCGTTGCTCGATGCCGGTTGCGGGACGGGCGGCATGGTGGCGGCGCTGCTCGCCGCCGGAATCGTCAGGCCGATGGTCGCCTTCGACTACGTGGCCGAGGCCGCGCAGCGCGCGCGGGCCAAGACCAACCTGCCCATTGCGGTGGGCGACATCACGCGCCAGCCCTATGCGGACGCCACCTTCGGCGCCGCCGTCAGCCTCGATGTCCTGAGCCATAGCTCCGTCGAGCCACGGGCGGCGCTCGCGGAGCTGCACCGCGTGCTTGCGCCGGGTGGCACGCTGATCCTGAACCTGCCGGCCCATGAATGGCTGAAAAGCGCGCATGACGCGCGAGTCCACAACGCGCGCCGATTTACCGCGGCCGGCATTCGCAGCCTTCTCGAAGCCGCCGGTTTCACCGCGATCGAGGCGCGCTACTGGAACACGCTGCTGCTGCCGCTGATGGTCATCCAGCGCAAAATCCTCGCGCGCAATCCCGAAGGGGCCAGCGACGTCGCCCCCTTCCCGCCATGGTTGAATGTGAGTCTGCATGGCGTGACGGTTGCCGAACATTGGCTGGCGCGGCGGGGGCTCCGCTTCCCCGCCGGCGGCTCTGTGCTGGTGGCGGCGACGCGGCCGTGAACAAGGAAGACCTGTCGATGGATCCCATCCTGCCCGCGCCGATCGGGCTCAGCATCGTCGTGCCCGTCTACAATGGCGCAGCAACCGTTGGCCTGCTGGTCGAGGCACTCTCCAAGCTGCAACCCGAGGGTGGGCTGGAGATCATCCTGGTCAATGACGGCAGCCCGGACAATTCCGCCGAGGTGTGCCGCGACCTCGCCGCCTACGCCACGGTTCCGCTCACCTACATCGAGCACGCGCGCAATTTCGGCGAGCACAGCGCGGTCATGAGCGGCCTGCGCCATGCTCGCGGCGCCTATGTCATCACCATGGATGACGACCTGCAGAACCCGCCCGAGGAGGTGGTGCGCATCTACGACCACGCGCGCCAGGGCGATTTCGACGTGGTCTACACCCGCTACGCGGTGAAGGAACATGAAGGCTGGCGCAATCTCGGCAGCCGCTTCGCCAATTGGGTCGCGGACCAGCTGATGGACAAGCCGCGGGGCCTGTACCTCTCCTCCTTTCGCTGCATGAGTGCGCTCGCTGTGCGCGAGGTGGTGAAGTATGCCGGCCCCTACCCCTATGTGGATGGGCTGCTGATGCAGGTGACGCAGCGCCTCGACAGCATCGAGGTGAAGCATTTTGCGCGCGTCGAGGGCCGGTCCAACTACACCATGAGGCGCCTGGTGCGGCTATGGATGAACCTGGCCACCAACTTCTCGGTGCTGCCGCTGCGCCTGGCCATCATCGCCGGTGTCGGGATGGGGGCGCTCGGGCTGTTCATCGCCCTGATCGTTGTGATCGAGGCGCTGATGGGCTCGACACCTTCCGGCTACGCCTCGCTCATGGTGGTCACGCTGTTGATCGCGGGGATGCAGTTCATGGTGCTCGGCGTGATGGGCGAGTACGTAGGCCGAGCGTTCATGAGTGCGAACGGCAAGCCGCAGGGCGTGATCCGTGACATCGTGAGGCCGATCCGATGATCCTGTACTGGCTGGCGCTCGCCACCGCGATCTGCACTTCGCTCGGCGGCCAGGTGCTGCTGAAATACGGCGCCTCCAGCTCGGTCGCGGAGGGCAGCGGGTTTTTCGCCCAGCTGTTCCGGCTGACGACGATCGTGGGCCTCTGCCTCTATGGCGGGTCGGCGCTGCTCTACATCATGGCACTGCGGCGCATTCCGATGAGCGTGGCCCTGCCCACCTCGGCAGCGAGCTATGTGGTGGTCGCGCTGATCGGATACTTCGTGTTCAGCGAGCCGATCACATTGCAGCATGCGGGCGCCATCCTGCTGATCTCGGTGGGCGTGGTGCTGCTGGCGACGGCCTGAAGGCGCAGCCCGCGCGTCGTGCCGAAGGTGAGCATGCGGAGTTGGCGCCGGCCACCTGCGTGGCGCAAAGGGGATCGAAGTCACGTCCCTGACCTGCGGAACTGAACTAGCGCGGAGCAGATCCGATGGCAGCCTTCCAGATCACCGAGGCCCTGTCTGCACCCGAGATCGCCGCGGTGGCCGCGTTGTTCGACGCCTATGCGGCCAGCCTGCCGATCGAGCTCGGCTACCAGGACTTTGCGACCGAGCGCGCGACGCTGCCGGGCAAATACGTGCGCCCGGGCGGCGTGCTGCTGTTGGCGCGCGATGCGGCGGGTTCGCCGCTGGGGTGCGTCGCGCTTCGCGCACTCGGCGGCGGTCGCGCGGAGATCAAGCGGCTGTATGTGGCACCGGCCGCGCGTGGGCTTGGGCTCGGTCGCGCGCTGCTTGCGGGGGTGACGCAGGCGGCGATCGAGCTTGGACACGGCGCGCTTTGCCTCGACACGCTGCCCTTCATGGCGGAGGCGCAGGCCCTCTATATGCGCGCCGGGTTTCTGCCAATCCCGCCGTATGGCGAGAGCCCTGTCCCCGGCACCGCCTTCCTTGGGAAGGAGTTGCCTTGATGCGCGGTCTCGCCACCCTGCTGCTTCTCGTGGGCTGCGCCGGTGGGCCTCCCGTCTGCGACGGCGCTGTTCCAATGACCCAGCTCACCGCGTATCTCGGCGGCAGCCTGAGCGAGCGCGACTGGCAGGATTTCCTCGTGACCAGCGTGACGCCCGCCTTCCCGATGGCCTCACGGCCACCGAGGCCCGTGGGCAATGGCGTGATCCCGAAGGGCGCATCATCCGCGAGGCAAGCCGAACGTTGACCATCCTGGCGGAGGGCGATGCGCGGGCCCGCTTCGCACCGGTCGAGGCGGCCTACCGCGCCCGCTTCGCGCAACGCTCGGTCCTCGTCACGACGCAGGGGGTCTGCGCCAGGTTCTGATCCGGCGCGGTGCTGATGTCGGGGGCGTCCTCATCGCGTCGCATGGAGCTCGCTGCCCCCAGCGCTTGACGTTTTCGACAGCGCGCACGCAGGCTCACGAAAAAGACGGGGGAACCGCGACATGCTGCCATTCCGCACTGCCATTGCGCGCCGGGCGCTGCTCGCCCTGCCGGCCCTTCTGGCGCGGCCCGCCCTTGCGCAATCCTGGCCCAGCCGACCGATCCGGCTGATCGTGCCCTTCGGACCTGGCGGCCCCACCGACATCTGCGCGCGCATCCTGGCACAGGGCCTGGGCCCCGCGCTCGGCCAGCCGGTCGTGATCGAGAACCGGGGCGGCGCCGGCGGCAATATTGGGGTCACGCTGGCGGCACGCGCGGCCGCGGATGGGCACACGCTGCTGGTCGCCTCCACCGGCTTCGTCGTAAACCCGAGCCTGTTCCGTAACCCCGGCTACGACCCGGTGCGGGATTTTGCGCCGATCAGCGAACTGGGCGCCTCGCCGGACGTGATCCTGGCCGGCGCGACGTCGCCGATCCGCAGCATCGATGACCTGGTCGCACGCGCACGCACCGCTGAAGGCGGGCTGAACTTCGCCAATCCCGGAACCGGCTCGACGCCGCATCTGGCGGGTGAACGCCTGGCGCTGCTCACCGGTATCCGCTTCGTCCAGGTGCCGCACAGCAGTGCCGCACTCGCGGTGCAGTCCCTGCTCGCGGGCACGACCGAGATTGGTGCCACGGCGCTCGCCGCAGTGCATGCCCAGATCAAGGGCGGGTTGGTGCGTGCGCTGGCGATCGCGGGGCCGGAGCGCTGGTTCGACCTGCCGGATGTGCCGACGCTGGTGGAACTCGGCCACGCCGGCTTCATCAGCGAGACCTTCCTCAGCGCCTACGTGCCCGCCGGCACCCCGCAGCCGATCCTGGACCGGTTGGTGCAGGCGACCATCGGCGTGATGGGCGATGCGGAAAACCGCACCCGGATGCGGAACGCCGGCTTCATCGTCCGCCCCGATGGCCCCGCAGCACTCGCCGCACGCGTCGCCCGCGAGGTGCCGCTATGGCGCGATCTCATCGCGCGTGCCGGCATCCTGCCAGAGTAGGCGTTCAGGCCAGCGCGGCTTCCACATACGGCATGAAATGCTGCACGGGGGGCGTCGCCAGGTCACGCACCTTCGCCTGCTCGTCATAGCGGCGGAGCTGCAGCGCCGCCTTCGCCTGCGACAGTGCGCGGAACGCCGCCACCTCCTCCGCCGACATCGGGCCGCCCTGCAGCGCGAGGCTGCGCACGCTGTCGGGCGAGAGCTTTGCGAAGTAGTCGGACTCGGTCGCGCAGAGGTAGCGCTTGGCCGCGACGTGCAGGCGCACCGGCTCCGTCACGTCCGGCCCGAAGGCGCGGGCGAGCCATTCATTCCCGACATCCTCGTGCTGGTCGTCGATGCCCTGCGCCGCCGGATCGTCGCCGGGGTTGTGCACGAGGTGCCCGATATCATGCATCAGCGCGGCGGCGATCAGCGCGGCGGGATGCCCGTCGCGTTCCGCAAGCCAGGCGGATTGCAGCGCGTGCTGCTTCTGGGTGATGTCGTGCAGCCCGTACTGGCCATCGGCGCGGTCATCCAGCATCATCTCGATCTGCGCGAGCAACGTGGTTTTCTTGTCCTCGGTCATCGCCTGGCTCCGTTGGTCTCACGACGAAATAGCGTGGCCCGCCCGGTGGCGCGATGGACAACGCCAGGACATCCGCGAGATGCGCGGCCCTCAGACGTGCAGCTTGAGCCGAAATACCATTTCTCCGGGCAAACGTGAGACGCGTGCTGCCTGGCAACCTCTGCAGTGATGCGCCGCTTTAGATGGCAGCTTCGGCCGCGCTGCTCCTGGGCAAATGCGCGGCATCGACGCGGCGCACCGTTCGCGCTGCTTACCCCTCAGACCGGCAGCTTCGGCCGCTGCGTGCGGAGTGCCAGCGCCCCCTCCAGCGCATGACCCGCACGCAGTACCAGCGCATCCTCGAACGGGCGCCCAACGAGCTGCACCCCCAGCGGGAGCCCAGCTGGCG
>JAQGHV010000220.1 GCA_028288785.1 Rhodospirillales bacterium
GTGGCAAAGGCGGGTGCAGTGGTCCACGTTGTTGGTGCCGAACCCTGCTCGGACCAACTTCTGAAAGAGATAGGCCTCCTCGTTCGAGCCCTTGGCGCTGCCGAAGCCGGCCAGGGCTGACGGACCGGCTCCGTCCCGGATGCTGATCAGGCCCTGCGCGGCACGCTCCATCGCCTCTTCCCAGCTCGCCTCGCGAAAGCGGTCACGGGCACGGGCGGGATCGAGGCAGTCATCGGGGTCCTTTGCAGCGCCCTCCAGGCGGATCAACGGCCTGGTCAGGCGATCGGGGTGCGCGAGGTAGTCGAAGCCGAAGCGTCCCTTGACGCAGAGGCGGCCTGCGTTGGCCGGCCCATCCCGCCCGACCACCTCCTCGATCCGGTTGTCGCGCACGCGAAATCCGACCTGGCAGCCGACGCCGCAATAGGGGCAGACGCTCGCGACTTCGGCCGCGGGGGGCGCTGCACGGCGGCCTTCCGCGTCCAGGACGGTCTTGGGCAGCAAGGCGCCAGTGGGGCAGGCCTGAACGCATTCCCCGCAGGCGACGCAGGAGGACGCACCCATCGGATCCCCCAGGTCAAAGCTGACGGCCGTCGCCATGCCGCGCCGGGCGAAGCCAATGACATCATTGTGCTGCACCTCTCGGCACGCGCGTTCGCAGAGGCCACAGGCGATGCAGGCATCGAGTTGCACTGCCATCGCGGGGTGGGAGAGATCAGGGGCCGGCCGCTTCGGCTCCGGTGCGAAGCGGGAGCTGGTGACGCCCAACCGATCCGCCCACTGCGCGAAGACGCCCGTGCGGTCGCGCGCCGCACCCGCCGGCATGTCGGCCAGCAGGAGTTCGAACACCATGCGGCGGGCATGGCGTGCGCGCGCGCTCGCGCTGAGCACGACCATTCCCGGCGCAACGGTGCGGCGGCACGAGGCGGCGAGCACGCGCTCTCCTTCCACTTCGACAAGGCAGGCGCGGCAATTGCCGTCCGGCCGGTAGCCGGGGCTAGGCAGGTGGCAGAGATACGGGATCTCGACACCGGCGCGGTGCGCCGCGGTCCAGATCGTCTCGCCAGGGGCGGCCTCGACGTCCTCGCCGTCCAGGGAGAAGCGGATTGCCGTCACGGCACCTGCTCCGGGAAGAAGCGGAGCAGGCTGCGCACCGGGTTCATTGCCGCCTGGCCGAGGCCGCAGATCGAGCCATCCGCCGTGGCCTGCGCGAGGTCCGCGATCAGCGCGCGGTCCCAAACCGGTGCGTCCAGCAGTCGCGCTGCCTTGGCGGTGCCGACGCGGCAGGGCGTGCATTGTCCGCAGCTCTCGTCACGGAAGAAGCGCAGCAGGTTGCGCGCGACCTCCGGCAGGTCGTCCTGATCAGAAAGCACGATGACCGCACCGGAGCCAACGAAGCAGCCCTGCGCGTCCAGCGCACCGACATCGAGCGGCAGGTCGGCGAGGTCGGCGGGCAGGATGCCGCCGGAAGCGCCACCGGGCAGGTAGCCTACGAAGCGGTGGCCTTCCGCCATGCCGCCCGAGAATTCCTCAATAAGCTCGCGCGCGGTAACGCCGGCGGGCGCGCGCTTTACGCCGGGGAGACGCACGCGGCCGGAAACAGAGAAGAAGCGCTCGCCCGTCGCGCCGCGGCGACCTGAAGCAGCGTAGCGATCGGCGCCATCCGGCGTCGCCAGGATGTCAGGGAGCCACCACAACGTCTCGACATTGTGGACCACGGTGGGACGGCCGAAGAGGCCGTGCTCACCCGGGAAGGGCGGCTTATGGCGGGGATAGCCGCGGCGACCTTCGATGCTCTCGAGCAGCGCGGTTTCCTCACCGCAGATGTAGGCTCCGGCGCCGCGTCGGAGATGCACCGGTGGCCCGACAAGGCCGGCCGTTCGCAGTTCCTCCAGCGCCTTGGTGACAACGCGATGGAGGTCCGGATACTCGTCGCGCAGATAGATCCAGCAGGCGGCCGCGCCGATGCCGTGGGCCGCAAGCAGCATGCCTTCCAGCACCCGGTGCGGCTCGGTCTCCAGGCAGAAGCGATCCTTGAAGGTGCCAGGCTCGCCTTCATCGGCATTCACGACGAGGTGGCGCGGACCGGCATGCGCCAGGGCGAACCGCCATTTCCGCGCCGCGGGGAAGCCGGCGCCCCCAAGGCCGCGCAGTCCGGACCGTTCCAAGGCGCCGATCATGCCATCCGGTGTCAGGACGCCATCGCGCACGGCGTGCAGCGCAGCATGGCCGCCGCGTGCTCGGTACGCATCCAGGCTCGGCGCACCGGGCGCGCTGGCCACGCCGTCCAGCGCGGCAGCGCAGAGCGCCTCCGACGTCGCCGGCGCGATCGGCTCGAACCCGACGGTGGCGACCGGCGCACGATGGCACGCTCCCATGCAGGGAGCGGCGATCACGCGCGTGCCGGCGGGCGGCGCCTGCCGCGCCGCATCGAAGAGTGCGGCGCCGCCCGCCATCATGCAGGGCAACCCCTCGCAGACACGGAGCGTCACGCGCGGAGGCGAGCCTGCGTCATCGGGGAGGATCTCGAAATGGGCGTAGAAGCTTGCGGTCTCGAAAATCTCGACCGGGGCGAGCCGGTGGAACTCCGCCAGGGCCACGAGGTGGCCCTCCCGTAGACAGCCAGTGGTGTCCTGGAGCGCGTGGAGTTGCTGGATCAGAAGGTCGCGCCGCGGCTCCGCGACGTCTGCCGTCGCCAGCGCTGCTTGCACCGCCACGCGTGCCTCAGGAGTGGCGACGCGCCCACGCGGCCCAAGCCGCGGCTTTCGAGTTGGGGTGTCGCTCTGAAACGCCGGAGGGTTGAACGCCCGCATGTCCATCTACCACCCATCGTGGCACTCATGTGATAACGCTGTGCACGATCGAATGTGACCCCTTATCCTTAAAACGGCATCGCAACTTGTTGGGTCAGAGCCCGTAGGGTCAGCCAGTGAACGGTCCCCGGGTTTGGCGAAGGCTCCAACTCCTGAGAGGCTGGAGGGATGACGAGCGAAGGCCGCGACGACCTATCGCGCACAGGCGGCCCTGCGGTGTGATCCAGCGAAGCTGCCGGCGAGCCAGGCGCGATGCCGCGCTGATGCCCGAGATC
>JAQGHV010000226.1 GCA_028288785.1 Rhodospirillales bacterium
AGGCAGTAGAGATTGACGAAGAGGTTGCGCACACGCGTCAGGTCGGGCGTGACGCTATCGACCGACATCCATACGCTCATGGAAGTTCCTCCCTTATGCGAGCATCCCGCGCGCCACGATCACCCGCATGATCTCGTTGGTGCCCTCCAGGATGCGATGCACCCGCAGGTCCCGCACGATCTTCTCGACACCATAATCCGCAAGGTAGCCGTAGCCGCCGAGCAGTTGCAGTGCCTGATCCGCGACCTGATGCCCGGTGTCGGTCACAAAGCGTTTGGCCATCGCGCAGAACTGCGAAGCATCGGGCGCGCCGGCGTCCAGCTTTCCGGCCGCGCGCCACAGCAGGGCGCGCGCGGCCTCCAGCTCGGTCCGCATGTCGGCGAGGCGGAACTGCGTGGCCTGGAAATCGGCCACCGGCCGCCCGAAGGCGCGGCGTTCCTTCACGTAGTCCAGCGCGATCGCCAGCGCCGCCTCGGCGCCGCCGAGCGAGCAGGCGGCGATGTTCACCCGTCCGCCATCCAGTCCCGCCATGGCAAAGCGGAACCCCTGCCCTTCCGCGCCGAGCAGCGCGCTCGCCGGCACTCGCGCGCCCTCGAAAATGAGCTGCCGCGTGGGCTGCGCGTTCCAGCCCATCTTCTTCTCGATCCCGCCAAAGCTCAGCCCCGGCGTGTCCTTCGGCACCAGCAACGCGGAGACGCCGCCCGCACCCGCACCGCCTGTGCGCACCATGGTGAGATAGAGGTCGGACACGCCCGCGCCGGAGATGAACTGCTTGGTGCCATCGAGGATGTAGTCATCGCCCTCGCGCCGCGCCTTCGTGGACAGTGCGGCGGCATCGCTCCCCGCACCGGGCTCGGTGAGCGCGTAGCTCGCGATGCTGCCCATTGCGATCAGGCCGGGCAGAAGTGCGGAGCGCTGGGCGTCATTGCCGAAGCGGTCCACCATCGAGGCCACCATGTTGTGGATCGAGAGGAAGGCCGAGATGGTCGGGCAGCCCGTCGCCAGCGCCTCGAACACCACCGCAGCGTCGAGGCGCGTGAGGCCGGCGCCGCCCGACGCTTCCCGCACATAGAGCGCGGCCATGCCGAGGGCCGCAGCCTCGCGCATTTCCGCCACCGGAAAATGCCGCGCCGCGTCCCAGGCGATGGCGTTCGGCGCCAGCACGCCGCGCGCGAAATCCCGCGCCACGGCCTGCAACGCGAGCGTCGCTTCGGGCAGTTCGAAATCACTCATGCAATGCCTCCGTCACCCTCTCGCGACCTTCGCCGCCGTGCCTTGCCGGCACTGGTCGCGACCGGCACCCTATCCTTATTCAGCCCGGACGGGAGCATCGCATGGCAGCCACCCTTCGCCACATCAGGGGCGCCTGCCTTTCCCTCATGCTGTGCGCCGGGTTGCTGGCACCCCAGCCCAGCGTGGCGCAGGACGGCGCCTCGGAATATGCCGAACGTGCCTCCGCGACGTTCGGGATGGTCTGCCTGTTTCTCCCCACCGACGATCTGGATGATGGCGCGCTGGTCCCCGGCCTCACTGCCATTCGCGATCCGGACCTGATCGCGCGCATGATGCCCGGCGGGCCCGCGCGCGCCTGGAGCACGCTGATGGCCGGCCGGGTCATGCTGCTCGCCCGGCGGGACGAGGATGGCGCGTGCCTGATGGATGTAGTGGGTGCGGATGACGGCCTGCTGTTCTCCGCCATCGACCGCATGATGCGGCGCCTGCACGGCCACCCCTACCAGATCGTCGAGCAGGAGGTTCCGCGCGGCCTCCCGCGGCCCGGCCTGCGGGCGCGCTACCAGCTGACGATCCAGGACGGCGCAGCCTACCTCGTCAGCTGCATCGTCGAGGTGCAGCCCGGGGTCGGCCCGCGGCTGAATGTCGTGCTGCGGCCGGAGTGAGCGCACCCGGCGAGGGCTGGCGCGCGCCCCCGAAACCCGCCACGCTTCAGGAAAAGCAAAAGGGGAACCGTCCATGACCTCACGCCGCGATTTCCTCGGCACCGCCGCCGGCGTCGCCTTCTGCTCGTGCGGACTGCTCGATGCGGCCCATGCCCAGACCGGCGCCAGCTCGCGCCAGGCCGTGGCCGTCAACGGCCGCAACGTGAAGACCATCGACGTGCACGCACACTGCGTATTCGCCGAGGTCCCGACCCAGCTCGGCGCCGCGGCAGCACCCCCGGCATCCACCGTGCGCGGCTCCAATGAGACGGTCATCACCCTGGCGCAGCGCTTCGCCGCCATGGATGCGCAGCGGGTCGACATGGAGGTGCTCTCGGTCAATCCCTACTGGTACAACAAGCCGCGCGACCTCGCCGCCAACATCGTCAAGATCAACAACGAGAAGATGGCGGAGCTCTGCGCCGCCCATCCGGAACGCTTCGCCGGCTTCTGCTCCCTCACCTTGCAGGACCCCGCACTTGCCGTGCAGGAGCTGGAGACTGCGTTCCGCCGGCAGGGCCTCAAGGGCGCGGCGATCGCGGCCAATGTGGATGGTGTCGAGTTCTCCGATCCGCGCTTTGCTCCGGTCTGGGCGAAGGCGGAGGAGCTGGGTGCGGTGCTGTTCATCCACCCGACCGGAACGCCCGAGCTCGCGCGCCGTTTTGCCGGCAATGGCTGGCTTGGCAACACCATCGGCAACCCGCTCGACACCACCATCGCGCTGTCGCATCTGATCTTCGAGGGCACACTGGACCGGCATCCGGGACTGAAGATCATAGCGGCCCATGGCGGCGGCTTCCTGCCGAGCTACGCGGACCGGTCCGACTACGCCTGCATGGTGAACCCGGCCGGATGCAACGCGGCCGTGACGCTGCGCAAGCGCCCGTCCGAGTACCTGAACCAGATCTGGTTCGACAGCCTGGTGTTCAGCCCCGAAGCGATCCGCCACCTGGTGGCGCAGGTTGGGGTCGGCCAGATCGTGCTGGGGAGCGACTATCCGTTCCCGTGGCAGATGCGGCCGGTGGATCATGTGCTGGCGTGCGAGTTCCTGACGCCGGAGCAGATGGTGGGGGTGCTGGGGGGACGGCGGCGCGGTTGTTGAACATCCGGATTTAGAGAAGCAAGCAGCGGGGGAAGGAATTCCCCCGCACCCCGTTCTTTTGCTTTTGATTATTGGGTTCTCGTGGGGGCGGAGGACCTTCTCTTGCCGGCGTTCACAACACGCACCACCATTGCGCCATGACACCCCTTGCACTCACCATGGGCGAACCAGCCGGCATCGGCTTCGAGATCACCGCCGCCGCATGGTCGGCGTTGCGTGGCGGCTCGACACCTTTCTTCCTCATCGGTGACATCAGGGGCATCCGCGGCATCCCCGTCGAGGAGATCACCTCGCCGGACCAGGCAGCCCCCGCCTTCGCGGAAGCCCTCCCGGTCCTCCACCGCCCGCTCCCCTCGCCCATCACCCCCTGCCATATCCAGCCCGACCACGCGGCGGGCGTCATCGCTGCCATCGAGGACGCGGTACGCTTCGCCAAAGCCGGGAGTGCCAGCGCCGTCGTCACCAACCCCATCCAGAAGGCGTCGCTCTACGCCGCCGGCTTTCCGCACCCCGGGCACACGGAATTCCTGGGCGAAATCGCCGGCACGGGCGTGCCCGCGGTGATGATGCTCGCCTCGCCCATGCTCCGCGTGGTGCCGATTACCGTGCACGAACCCCTGTCACAGGCCATCGCGCGGCTCACGCCGGAGCTCATCATCACCCATGCCCGCATCGCGCACGCCGCGCTTATTCGCGACTTCGGCATTGCCCAGCCGCGCCTCGCCATCGCCGGGCTGAACCCCCATGCCGGGGAAGCCGGCACGCTGGGGCGCGAGGAGATCGACATCATCGCCCCGGCTATCGCCGCCCTGCGCGCCGAGGACATCGACGCGCGCGGCCCAATGCCGCCCGACACGATGTTCACCGCCAAGGCGCGCCCCGGCTATGACGCCGCGATCTGCCTCTATCACGATCAGGCGCTCATCCCGATCAAGGCGCTGGACATGGATGGCGGCGTGAACGTGACGCTCGGCCTTTCCATCGTGCGCACCAGCCCGGACCACGGCACCGCACTCGACATCGCCGGCACCGGGCGCGCCGACGCATCCTCCCTCATCGCCGCCATCCGGCTCGCCGCCGAGATCGCGCACAGGCGCAACGCATGACACCCCTCGCCTTGTCGGTGAACATCGACCACGTGGCGACGCTGCGGAACGCTCGCGGCGGCGCGCACCCCTGCCCGGTGAAGGCCGCGAAGCTGGCCATGCAGGCGGGTGCGGACGGCATCACAATCCATCTGCGCGAAGACCGCCGCCACATTCGCGACAACGACCTGATGCGCGTCGCTTCCGAGGTCGAAGGCCGCCTCAACTTCGAGATGGCCGCGACGGAGGAGATGATCGCGCTCGCCGTCGCGCTGAAGCCGCCCGCCTGCTGCATCGTTCCGGAGAAGCGCGCCGAACTCACCACTGAAGGGGGGCTCGACATCCTTCGCGCCGGGGCGCCGTTGCGCGATGCCGTGGCGCGCCTGGTCGATGCCGGGATCGAGGTCGCGATCTTCATCGAGGCCGATGCCGGGCAGATCGAGGCGGCGCGTGCAATCGGCGCCCAGGCCATCGAACTGCACACCGGCGCCTATGCCGACGACCCGACACCCGCGCACTTGGCACGCCTCGCGGAGGGTGCGCGCCTCGCCGCGGCGGCGGGGCTCATCGTCCATGCCGGGCATGGGCTGAGCTACGGGACGTTGCCCCCGGTTGCCGCCTTCCCGGAGTTGACCGAGGTCAGCATCGGCCATTTCCTGATCGGGCAGAGCGTGTTCGAGGGCCTGCCCAACGTCATCGTGCGTTTCAAGTCGATCATCCGTCAGGCGCGCGCCACGTAGCATTGTGGGTCGCGCGCCCGAATGGACGCCGGCGGTGGTGCCGCCCAAGCGAAGCGCGCGCTGCGTGCGCCCGCGCGTGGCCACCTGAAACGGCTCGGTAACGCTATTCCGGCTCGATCCCCGCCGCGCGGGCCAACTGGCCCCAGGTGGTGATCTCGTCCTGGATGAACCGTCCAAATTCGACCGCACCCGAGACCCCCGCTTCGAAGCCGATCGCGTCCAGTCGCGCCGAAGTCTCCGGCCGGTCCCAGACGCGCCGCGCCACGGCGTTGATGCTCGCCACCATCTCGGGGGGCATCCGCGCCGGCCCGATCAGCCCGGCCCATGAGATGATGTTGAACCCATCGAGCCCGGCCTCGTGCAGGCTTGGCAGGTCGGGCAGAAGGCGGCTCCGCGCTCGCGTGGTCTGGCCTAGCGGGCGCAGCTTGCCGGCGCGGATATTGGCCCAGGCGGAGGAGAGGTCCACGACCATCCCCGTCACCCGCCCGCCGATTACATCGACCATCGCGGGCGGGGTGCTGCGATAGGGTACATGCAGCAGGTCGACCCCGCCGAGCCGCGCGATGGTCGCACCCGCCAGAATGCCGGTGCCATTGCCCGAGGCGTAGCTAACCTGCCCTGGCCCGGCGAGCGCCATGGCGAGGAAGCCCGCCAGGTCGGTGACCGGCACCGTCTCGCCCACGGCGAAAACGAATATGTAGTTCCCAGTCTTCATGATGGGACTGAAATCGCTGATCGGATCGTAGTCGAGCTGGCGCATCAGAGTGGGGTTTGCGCCATGCGGCGTGTTCGTCGTCATCATCAGCGTGTGCCCATCGGGAGCCGCCCTCGCGGTTGCGACGGCCGCGATCGCGCCATTCGCGCCTGCCCGATTGTCCACGACCACGCGCTGGCCCCAGGCTTCCTCCAGGGCGCTCGCCATGATGCGAGAGATTGCATCCGTCCCGGAGCCGGCGGCGAAAGGCACCAGCAGTTGCACCGGCCGTGAAGGCCGCCACTCGCTTTGGGCCAGAAGGGTTTTGGGGGCTGCGATGGTCGCGGCGGCGGCAACGAGCAGGGCGCGGCGCTTGGTCGACATGGCGTCCTCCGGGGCGTTCTTGCTGCGAGCGTCGCGCGGCGTGCTGGCGCTGTCCATTGTTTCCCCTGCGCGATAGGGGCGGCTGATCCCGCCGGGCATGATCGACACCGCGACCCTCCTCCCGCTGCCCGTGATGTTCTTCGCGTTGGGTTCCGGGGCCGGGCGATCGCTCCAACCTGGCCGTTCTCGGGCGCGGTCAACGGCCTTTCGCTCCACCTTGATGGCGATCAGGCTGAAGGCGGCATCGCCATCGCTGCGCCGGGCGGTGCCGCGGGGCTGCTGCTCGCGCGCATCGGCGCCGGCCGCAAGCCATCGCCCGCGCCCCGAGGGCGCCTGTTGCGCGAGGTGCTGCTCAACGGATCGGTGGTGCTGCTGCTCGGTAGTTTCCCCATCTGCTGGATGGCGGGGGTGCCGGCGCGATTGCAGCCCGCTCCGCTCATCGAGGGGCTCCGGACGGGCGCGCCTACCGGTTCCTGCTGAAGACGGGCCTGCTGCGCCGCGCGGCTACTGCGCGCGGCGCCAGGGCGGCTCGGACCCGGGCTGATCGCGTTCGGCTTGCTGATGCCCCTCATCGGTGCGGCGGCGGGCCTGATCCGGGCGGCCACCATCGGCCTTTCGGTCGGACGGCCGTCCTGATGATGGTCCTTGGTGCCTCCGCCTCCTACATGGCGTGCCTGCGGCGATGCGCCGGGCGGCCGCCCGCCGACGCCGGGGTCAATGTGTCGCTCTCGATCGCGATCACCTTTCCCGTCAATGTGGTCTTCGGGATTCCGTTGTAGCTTCGCGCGGCGCAATGGATCGTGGCAGGAGCCGGAAGTGGAGCGGCATCGCGTTGCGCCAACGGCGGCGGCATCGGCAGCGGATCGAAATCATCATCGAGGCGGTGGATGCGGAGCAGGTGACCGCGCTGCTTGACCGCTTCGGCGTGCGGGGATCGACGGTGCTGTCAGGGCGCGGCAGGCAAGGCGTGGGCCAAGCCGGCGATCCCTGTGGCGTTTTCGACAATGTGTTGATCAATTGCATCGCATCCGATGCAGTGGCGACGCATGTGCTCGTGGTGTGGGATGAACTGCTTTAGCGCGGCCCGCTATCTTAGCTGTGCTTGCATGCAACGTGCTGCCCCGAGCATTTCTGATCCCACCTTGAGTCTTGCCTCGGGCAAGAAGCAGAGGCGCCGGCCGGGCAATGGAGATCACAGGAGACCGCAGAAGATACCCGGGCTCGCCGCCTCTCGCTCGTGCCGCCTCGCACGGACGTCTATCGGGTCGTGGATACCCCGGCGACTCTCAATCCTGATTACGCTGGCTCAATGTTATCATGGTATGTCGCGGCGTTCACTACGGGATGCGGCCTCTCTCAAGTCGTCCAGCAACGAAGGAAGTCTGCCGACGAAGGCCTGATCTCGGGAAGGCATTGTCCCGCCGTCGTAAACAACAGGCAGACCGGCAACTGCGATGCCGTCCGCGTGGATCAGGAGAAGTCTGGACCAGCCGGCACCGAATTTCTGCACGAAGATCGCACTCGGCCGGCGAAACGCGATCCGCGAACAGCACAGCGCCGTACGCGCCATTTCATCGAAGAGGCGTGGTAGGCTGTAGACGTGCAGCGGCGCCATGAAACGCCGGCCATCGAAGCTCCAGATAGTCCACACGTCCTTCGATGCGTCCGAGATCTGCCATAGCCACCACTTCACGGAATTTGCATCACGATCGTCGAGGAGGTCGATGCGGTCGTCTGGTGGTGGCGCGGAGCCTCCGGAATGGCCTGCCCAAGCCCAGGCACAGACTCCACGAATACGCGGATCGCTGCTAGTCAGCGCGCTCCCATTCGCAGCCTTCTGGATGTGCTTACGCACCTCGTAGGCCGCATTGATCTCCGCCATCGCGCGTTCGTTGGCGCCGCCTTCGGCCGCCTGGGCATGGTACCGCTTGGCCAGGGAGATCCACGCGCCTCGGAATTCGCCGGAATCTTCGCCGCGCAGCTGGCCCTCGAAACGCTGGAAGACGAGTAGGGCCTACTACCTATCTACGGTTATCTCCGTTCAACCTAGGTTAATGGTCAGTTCTTCTCCTGTCGAATTCATGTCGATGGCAGAAGTCGGGACACGCGCAGGCTGTAGTCAGCGTACTCAGGAAAGGTTTGACACAAAATCTTCTCTTCATAGGTGATGCGCCAGAGTTGAAGCGCGAGATGGAAGAGCCAAAGGGCTACAGTTTCTATCGACAGATACTGTAACAGGAGACCAAAGGATGCAATGGCCTCTGCGGCATAAAGCGGGTGCCGAACAATCGCGTAGGGCCCGCTGGTCACCAGTTTGCGGGCCTCGGCCATCATGCTCAATGAGCGGCCGAGATGCACAAGGGTATAGCAAGCGAAGGCATAGCCCACGCACATGAATACAAGCGACGCGATCGCCACCGGCAACGAGTGTGGCACGGGATCGAACAGCGCAAGTGCGGTGAGGGAGAAGGTTCCACCGAAGGCAACCACCCTCGGCAGAACCCCGGCCGACCGGGCGATCGCGGGTAGCCGCACACTTAGCGCAAGAATGATGATGAGAATGAAGGCAATACCGCTCACTCGCGCAGCCACGTCGAGCACCAGTTTGGCGTCCACGACCGGAGCGGCGGCAACGTCAGCGTAGAGCCTTTGTCCGACGGCCGACGCGCAAATCGCAAACCAGATTGCGAGGGGCAAGCGCATTACTGCGTCGTAAACGAGACTGCTCCGAAACCGCGCTAATTTGCCGGGTTGGTCCATGCAGCCGGCTGCAATCCTCGCGTCGTCCACTCTCACATCTCCGTATCATGGCGACGCCTTGCGGCGCGCCTATTGCATCGCGTTCAGAATACGAATCGCTGCGGGCCCTGCCACGATGATGAAGAGGCAGGGTAAGAAAAACAGGATCATCGGAATCGTCATCAGTGCTGGCAGTTTCGCAGCCTTCTCCTCCAGCCGAAGTAGGCGGTCGTTGCGCATTTCCACGGCCAGACTCCGCAGGGCTTTGCCTAGCGGCGTGCCATAGCGAAGGGTTTGCGCCAGCGTCCGCGCCAAACGCTGCCAAGTCTCTAGCTGCGTGCGGTCTGCGAAGCGCGAGAGCGCAGAAGCACGGTCAGACGTAAGACGGAGTTCCTGGCCGAGCGCGAAGAACTCGCTTGCAATAGACGGATCCGAGCCACGCATCTCGAAGGCGACCCGGTCCACCGCGCTCTCCAGCCCCAACCCCGCTTCCGTACAGACGACGAGCAGATCGAGCGCATCGGGAAGCCCGCGCTGCAGAGCAGCCTGGTGAGATCCCCGTGCCCAACCAAGTGCCCAGTTTGGGAGCAACATACCAACGGCTATGGCAAACACGACTGACAGGATACGGGAAATTCCCTCAACACCCATCAGAGCTGTCGCGGCAAAGACCAGAATAGGACAAAGGACTAGGAGGAGAACCTTCACTGCGAGAGCGATCGGAACCGCGTTCCGAGGGTTCAGCCCAGCGCCCGTTGCGGCTCGCTCAAGATCCGCCGCAGCAGCCCCTGAAACCAGCGCGGAGTCCCGGATACCTTGCCCGAACTGCTGAAGGGTTCGGACGAGCAGGCCGCCAAGCGTCGGCCTCGGCTTGACCGTACCGACGGCGTCGGATCGGACGGCGTGCTGAACCCGCCGAGCAAGGTCCCGCCGCGAAGCCTCCGCGGTGAGCAGCCCGGCTGCGATGAAGGCGAGCACCGCCGCGGCGCCACCGACCAGTAGAACCGTCAGAATCGTCGTGTTCATCAATCGCTCGTGGCTCGCTGCAACAACCAACGATTAATCAAAAGGCCGGCCGAAAGCAGCACCGCAAAGACGATGAGGAAATTCTTTCCACGCGGATCGTAGAACAGGTCCGCCATGTAAGCCGGATCGACCGCCGAAACGATAAGGCCGGTGACAAAAGGCAGTCCGGCGAGGATTGAGCAAGAGGTGCGCGCCTCCGACGACAGCGCCCGTGCCTTGCCTGCAAGAGCAATCCGCCGGCGTACCATGTCGACAAGGTTCTCCAGCGTCTCGCCCAGATTGCCACCGGTCTGAGCATGCAGCCCGAGCGTGACCGCAAGGAAGGAGTATTCGCGGACCTTGGTCCGCGAATGCAGGTTCCAAATCGCCTGATCCAATGCCACGCCCAAAGCCACCTCACCCATCGTTCGGGCAAATTCATGGGATGTCGGTGCGGGCATTTCGGTCGCAAGGCTCCGCAGCGCGTCACCGACCGGCAGGCCTGCGCGCACCGACCGCACCACGAGCGAGAGCGCATCCGCGATTTGTATGAACAGAAGGTGCGCATAAATCCTCGTCTTGCGCTTGAACTGAAAACGGGCTGCTGCCAAAGCCAAAAGTATAGCAGCACTGCCGGAGATCACCTCCCCAAACGACGATCGTGCTTGCCAGAATAGCAGCAAGCCGATCAACGCAGAAGAAATGCTGACCAGAGGGACCGAGGCCGCATAGGCTCGCGGCAGCTGACTATTATGGCCAAGCGCCGCAGTCATCAGCGTCCATAATCCGCCTTCGCGCGCGACGGCGAGCCGAATGCTCTGCTTTGGTCCGACGACTGGCTTTTCCGCGATTCCTGTCGCCCCGCGCGCCCGTTGCCGCAGCCGCGTAGAATTGCCGCTCGGCAGCAGAAGCAGCACCGCCACTGCGAGCAGCAGGAAAATACCGCCCGTGGCCAGGAGGACGGTTGCTTGCGGAGTCATGCGTCGCGCATCGCCTCGGACCAGGTCTGCTCCAGGCCAAAGTAACGCAGCCGGTCCTCGAAGCGCGGGCGCAGTCGTGGAGTCACGTAGCGGCCGCGGATTTTGCCAGTCGCATCCTCATTCTGATATTCGAACTTGAAGACGTCGTTCATGGTGATGATGTCGCCCTCCATGCCGCAGACCTCCGCGACATGCGTCACGCGCCGCTGCCCGTCGCGCATTCGCTCAACCTGCACCACCATGTCCAGGGCCCCTGCGATCTGGTAGCGGATCGCTGCATGCGGAAGGTTGGCGCTTCCCATCTGCACCATGTTCTCGATGCGGGTCAGCGCGTCGCGCGCCGTGTTGGCATGGACCGTGCAGATCGAACCGTCATGGCCGGTGTTCATCGCCTGCAACATGTCGAAGGCCTCGGCGCCGCGGCACTCACCCAGGATGATGCGGTCCGGTCGCATCCGCAGCGCATTGCGGAGCAGCGCGCGCTGGTTGATCTCTCCATTGCCCTCGAGGTTCGGCGGCCGGGTCTCCAACCGCACGACATGGGGCTGCTGCAATTGCAGTTCCGCGGCGTCCTCAATGGTCACGATCCGCTCGCCATGGTCGATCAGGCTGCTCATTGCGTTCAGCAGCGTGGTCTTGCCCGAGCCTGTGCCACCCGAAACGACAATGTTGAGCCGGCAACGCGCCGCGATCTCCAGTATCCGTGCAACGGGCGCGGTGAAGCTGCCATTCTCCACCAGCGAGTCGAGATCGTAACGGCGACGCGAGAATTTGCGAATGGAAATGCAGACGCCATCGATCGCCAGCGGCGGGAAGACAATGTTCACCCGGCTGCCATCCGGAAGCCGGCAATCCACCAGGGGGCTGGATTCATCGACGCGCCGGCCCACAGCCGCCGCCATCTTCTGGGCGATGCCGGCGAGCTGCTGGCCATCGCGGAAACGCACCGAAGACATTTGCATCTTGCCCGCGATTTCGACGAAGACGCGGTTCGGCCCGTTCACCAGAATGTCGTCCACCCGCTCGTCGCGGAGCAGCGGCTCCAGCGGGCCGTTGCCGATCATCTCATCGACAAGCTCATCCACCAGCCGGGTCTGCACCCGGCCGGACAGGTCCAGCTTGGCGCGGTCCGCGAGTTCGTGGATGAGGGCGCCGATCTCCTCGCGAAGGAGCTCAGGCGTCAGGCTGCCGGCTGAAATCGGGTCGATCCGCTCAAGCACTTGCTTGCGCAGTCGCAAGAGGGTGGCAACCGCCGCCTCACTGCGCGCCGGCGCGGGCTCCGGTGCCGCTTCATCCTTCGCCCGGGGCAGAATGATGAGGTCCGTGGAATCGGAGGCCGCCCGCCGTTGATCGTTGGTGTCGCCGACCGCTGCGGGCGTCACCATCTGCAGGCGGCGGCCGAAGGTGTTGGTCATCGGCCGGTGAGGCGCCGGAACAGCCCCCTCTTCCCGCCCTGCGCGACGCCGGAAATTTCCTGGGTGAGCGGCGCCAATGCCCGCCGCAGTGCCGGGCAGGACCGCAGCGCAGGCAGTCCAAGGTTGGCGGCCTGCGCCAGCGGCTTGGGCAGATCCGGGATTACCATATCCGGCGCGGCGCCGAGACCTTCGACAACCAGGTCGGGTTTCAGCGCGCCCGGTGCGTCCGCACGGTTCAGGACCGTCAGCGTTCGGCCGCTACCGATCAATCCCGTGATCATGCGCTTGGCCTGTCCCGCATTGTGCAGGCTGCCGACATCCGGCCCCATCACCATCACGGCGTGGCGGGCCAACAGCAGCGCCTGGCGTGCCGCGGCAGAGGGCGGCATCGGCATGTCCACGATGATGACGTTGAAGCGCTGACGCAGCAGCGCCAGGATATTCGCAACGCCGGCAGCGGTAGGAGCCGGGTCGACTTCGAACGGCTCATCGGCGGCGATGATCCGCATCCGCTCACCGACCGGAATGCCCACGCGTTCCAGCAGCAGCGCGTCGGTGTCGTCCGGGTGTTCCAGGGCGTTGCGCAGACCGGCACCGGGCCGCGCGCCCAGCATGATCGCGGACTGGCCGCCACGGAGGTTCAGGTCGAGCAACGCGACGTGGCCCTGCGTGGATTCGGACAGCTGCAGCGCCAGGTTGACCGCGATGGTGGTGGCGCCCACCCCGCCCCGGACGCCGCACACCACGACGACGCGACCGCCCCGGCTGGAGGCGCGGTCAGGTTCAGCGCCAGCCATGAAGGGGCCGATCAGCGAGGATGCGCTGTCCCGCGTGAGCGGCTTGGCGAGGTATTCGTCCACACCCAGGTGGCGTGTGACTTCCCGGTAGAACTCCAGGTCCTGGCGCTCGCCGATGACCAGGACCTTGGTATCGGGCGCGCAAACCGCCGCCAAGGCATCCAGCGCGGCTATTGGGTCCGGCACGTCGGACACGTCCACGATCAGCACGCGGGGCGACATCTGGTTTATCATCGCCCTGGACGCCGCGCGGATACCGCCTTTGCGGATCTGCAGGCTGCCAAGGAACTCGCTCAGCCCACCACGCAGCGCTAAGTCGGTCGCTTCATCCACCACATAGGCTGCCGCGGCGACCCGGTCCGTAGAGGCATCCGGGCTTGAGCCTCGGTTACCCGGCGCGAAGCTGGTATCAGGTTCATACGCGGCCGCGTCGCGCGGATCGGCCGCGTTCATCGAAACACCACCTCGCTGCGGGTAGTGCCTTGGATGACCTGCATCCGGGGCATCGCGCTCGGCTCTTCGCGGGCGAGGGCCGAGGAGACGTCCGAGCCGAAGATCACGGCGCTGCTGGCCCGCCCTGGCGTTGGAAGTCCGTCCGGCCTTGGCTCGCGAGGTGTGGCGGCAACCCGGGCTTCGCCCTCCTGCGTCTCGACCGACCGGACGGCGAGCATGAGGTGGCCGAGGCGCTCCGCCACGGCAACCCGTTCCGACTGCTCGGACGTCACCTGCAGCGTAATTGTTCGGGCCACGCGGGTGGCGCTGCCCGGTGTATCGGCGACAGGCGCTGCCGCGCCCTGGGCAATTTGCTGGTCCACCGCAATGACGCGGATGGCGGTCAACACGGTCTCCGCCACCACCCGGCGGCCCGCCGGCGTGTCGCCGCGCTGGAATTCCTGGGTCAGGATCACGTCCACGATGTCCCCGGGCGAAATCAGGCCGGACGCGCCGGACCTGGCATCCACGCCGATGGAAACGGCGCGCGCGCCGGGACTGAGCACCGCGGCGAGGAAGCCGCGATCCCGGGGCCGGAGAACTTCGGTTCGAATAAGCGGATCACCGGCAGCGAGGTACCGGCGGAGCATGGCGCCGCGAACTTCGGCCAGCGCATCAGGCCCGACCAGGATGGCACCGTCGGGCACCTGGTCGGCCAGGAGGTCCCGCTCGCGAAGGTCGGAGTCCTTCAACAACACGCCGGTCTGCAGGGGTTGCGCGGCGACCAGGACGCGCACGTTCAGGGTCTGCGCTTCCATCGCCAGCGTCGCGGCCGGGTTGAGCGCCGTGATAGCCAGCCACGCGAGGCCGGCGGAGGCCATGAGGAGGATCGCTGCGACGATGACGCGAAGGGGCATGGGTCTTCAGCCTTCCTGGGCTTGCAGGAGGACGATCGCGGCGCCGATGGCGATGGCTACGCCATAGGGCATTGGGCCGCGGCGGCGAATGCGCCACGCTTCAACGGCAAGAACGCGTTGCAGCGTGTTGTGCGCGGCACGCATCGGCAGGGGCACGCACCTCGCGTGAAGGCGCTGCATGGCGAGGTAGGCAAGGGCCAACACACCACCGGCGAGGGCGGTCGCGACAACGAGGTTCCAGCTTCCCACAGGCGACAGGCCGAGGGCGAGTGCGCTGAGCAGCTTTACGTCGCCGCCGCCCAAAAATCCGCGGGCATGGCAGACCAGCAGCACGAGAAACATCAAGGTCGCCGCTGCGACCGAGGTCGCCAGCGCGTACCAGCCTTCTGTGGCCCGCAAAGCCAGACCCAGGACGGCTACGGCGCCGCAGACACCGTTCGGGATGGTACGCGTCGCAATGTCGCGCCAAGCCGCGAGCGAAAGCAGGGACAGGGCTGGCAGCGTGAAGGTCCAGGACATTTGCGCTCTGAGTATTCGCCGGGTGACGAAGGCGATATTGAAAAAGAATAAGGTCCTACGATTTCTGCAGGTATCAGATTGTGGCGCGCCCCATCACTGAAGGGCGCGCCACTTTTCGGAAGCTCAGAGAGAGCTCGTTACGTTGGCGAATCTACCCGACAGGGTCGTGCCGAGGGTGGTGATCGCCCCGATGCAGACGACGATGATGAGCGCGGCGAGAACGCCGTATTCCACGGCCGTCACGCCCTTGTCGTCGGACACGAGACGGCGAGTGGCAGCAAGGATCTTCGAGATAGACATGGTGCTAATTCCTTCGATGGGTTTGAGGTGTTGGCCAGGTTGTGAAAGCGAAGTGGGACCAAGCAGGCTTCGACGTGTTCGGCATTTGGAGCAGAGGTACAGTAGTGCGGGAGCCCAACGCTGAGTGGGCACCTCGCCGTTCCAAGTGTTAGAGTTGAGAAGTAACGTTGCCGAAGGTTGTCGAAAGCGTTGTGCCAAGCGTCGTAATCGCCCCGATGCAGACGACGATGATGAGCGCGGCTAGAACACCGTATTCCACAGCTGTCACACCCATCTTGTCGGCGGCGAGGCGCCGGGAGGAGGTGAGCAACTTGGCAAATTGCATGATGATATTCCCTTCGACGGGGTTGATGACAAACGCTTCTCGGCAAAGACCCGAGCGAATTTGCCGATGCCCGCTCCCCCAAGGGTCAAGGCCGCTGCGAATACCCGATCGTGTCGATTACACAAATAACGGAGCCTTAAACCTCACGCTATCGTTTTGTTTTGGTGAGCGTCAAAATGGCCCGCTTCGAACGCCTGAGTGCCTTCAGGATGCTAGGCTGCCCCGGTATCCGGACACCGAATGCGGTATCGTGTTACGTAAACACATACCACACGTGGTGTACTGCTCCATAAACCGCAAAAAGGGCCACAGTTAAAGATTACAAGTGTTTGGATCTAATTTCTGGACTCAACCTGCGACGTTCCGAAAATTGCGGCCTAAAAATGACCGTTATGCCGACAAAGCGCTGCCACGCCACTCCCTTCGTAGCTGACGGCAAGGTGGCCGGCTGCCAGGTAGAGGCCAAGGCTGCCTGCATGCACGTGCCGGGCGGCGAGATGCCGCCAACACCGACGACGATGAACCCGCCAGGACGGCATACCTCCGGTCGTCATCGCCTGGATGTCCGAAACGAGGCGCTGTGCGACGGAAAGCATTGAGGAGACGAACATGACCCGGCTCTCTAAGGCAAGTTCCGACCGGCCCGGCTGGATCAAGTCCGAGACGAATTCCCAATACCTTTGGTCGCTGGAGCAAGGGCCAAAGCGAATACGTGGCCATGTCTACGAGAGACTAACGTCATCGCAAAAATTGCGCTTTCATTTTGCAACCGGAAAACCTAGGTATCTAAGTAGCCTGCCTGGAACGCCGCGCATTGCTGGCGGACGGAAGCGGCACCAATGCTACTCAGCTGCCGGGATTTCGGGCGATGTCAACTGCTCAACATTCTGGTTCGCCTGTCGAAGGCGTGCCAGTGCGGCGCGGCAAGCCTGGACCCCAGGCTCCGGGACCCGCGCTCGCCCTTCGCCTGGAACCTTGGAAGCGCCTCACCGGTCTTCTCCGCGATCGCCGTGGGGCGACGGCCGTGCTGTTCGGCGTCACCTCCGTCGTCGTCATAGGGATGGTTGGGCTCGGGACCGAGGGCGGGAGCTGGTATGTCACACGGCGGGACGCACAGAATGCCGCCGATACCGCCGCCTATGCGGGGGCCGTCAGACTGTCCCTGGCCCAGAACGCCTTGTCGCAGACGCTGGTAGCCGCACAAGCCCAGGCCCGCGCCACCGCAATCGATACGGCTACCCGAAACGGCTTCACCACGGGCACCACTGATACAGTCACGCCGACGTCGCCCCCCGCGACCGGTCCCAACAGCGGGAACATCACGGCCGTGCAGGTCGTCGTCCAGCGCACCAGGCCAAGGCTCATCTCCAGCCTTTTTCTGACCGGCAGCCAACTCGTTGCAGCCCGCGGTGTCGCGGCCATCCGATCAAACGGCGCTGCCTGCATGTTGGCAATACCAGGCCTAGGCGCCAACACGGTTACTGGGCAGCTGCGGGCCGGGGGCAATACGACGATCCGCGCTGATGACTGCGTGCTCGCCTCGAATTCCACTCGGACCGACGCAGTCTCCGTCACGGGCTCCGCGAGCGTAACCGCCGAGACGATCGTCTCGTCGGGTGGCTGCATCGGCTGTGTCCCCAGCGGCACGACGCTCGACCGGCCAGCAACGACAGGTGCGATCCCGTCCACGAACCCGCTCGCGCACCTCAACACCAAAGTTCTGCCATCGAGCTTCAGCTGCTACACCACACCGGTCTATAGTCCGACCGGCGGCACCTCCAGCGTCAATATCAGCAAGACGCTCACCAGGAGCGACAGTGTCGTGATTCCCCCGCCGCCAGCAGCGGTCGGCGCTGGAGCACAGCCAGCGCTCTGCGGACTGAAGATGACGGGGGGCACCGTCACCCTGACCCCGGGCACCTACTACATCGTCGATGACGACCTAACTATCTCGGGCGGGACCATCGAATGCCGCATGGCAACGTCGCCGCCCACTGCAGGCGGCCTGCCATGCTCCGGTGGCGCCGGCGTTACCATCGTATTCACTGGGAACAACCCGGCCAAGATCGGCGGCCCGCGTTTCACCGGCAACCCGACCGTCCGCCTCAATGCGCCGACGTCCGCCAGGGCTGCCGACCCCGATTATGCCGGAGTTCTGTTCTTCCGCGACCCGCGCGCAACCAGCCCTACGGTGAAGATCACCGGCTCCGGGACCACGGTGCTCACCGGCGCCATGTATTTCCCCAACTCCGAGGTGGAGTACCGCGGCACGCCCGACGCAACGGGCTGCTCCATCCTGATCGGCGGCACAATCAGCATGAGCGGCAATTCGGGTGTTCGCGTGGATGGATGTGAAGGTCTTGGCTACCTCAATGTCGTGCCGAACGCCCAGATCGTCCGGCTGGTGGAGTAGGGCCAGAACATGCGCCGCTGGATCTCCCGCCTTGCCGGCTTCGCCGCCCTTAACCGCAGGGGGGTCGCGGCTGTAGAATTTGCGGTCATCGCGCCGGTCCTGATCATTCTTTTGGCGGGTGCCGCCAATGTAGGCCTGGCCGTGGACCACACCATCCAGCTTTCGAACGCGGCTCGCGCGGGCGCTCAGTACGCCATCGCCAACCAGAACGATCTGACGGGGGCTGCGACGGCTGCGCTGGCTGCTCTACCGGGTTCCAACCCACCACCAACGGCCATCATGACCTGCACCTGCCCGCCAAGCGGCCAGTCCACGGGAGGAACCGCGGTCGGCTGCACCACCACCTGCGCAACCGGCATGGCGCGCTATGTCACCGTCACGGTGACCATGGCGCCCCCGCAGATTGCGGGGCTCGCCTTCAATGTCGCGACCGGCAGCCGTACCGTGGTGGCCCGTGTCCAGTAGCCATCGGCGCTCGGCACGCGGGCTTGCCGGCGACCGCCGCGGTACGGTGGCGGTGGAATTTGGGCTCGTCGGGCTGATCTTCATCACATTGCTGCTGGGGACAGTGGAGCTTGCGCGCTACCAGATCCTCCGGCAATCGCTCCGGAGCATGGCGGAGGAAGCGGCGCGGACCGGGCTTATCATCTTGCAGGGCAACCCTTGCGTCACACTCGATGCAACGGCTCTGAAAACCGCCGTGACCACGCCAAACAATCCGACCCCGATGCTGACGCCAGGCAACCTGATGCTCACCATTGCATGCCCAGCGGCCACATCCACCGGCGTGCGAACGGTCAGGGTGACCGCGACTTATCCGTTCAACGTCGTTGCCCCGATCATCCCGGCACTTCCTGCTCTGACTGCCAGTGCGTCCCTCTTCTATTGACTAATGTTTTTGTATCAACGCCCCAATTCTGTTACGCTATCTTTATGGAACGTGCACTCCGAATCCTGTCCCTTGTATCCTCGCCGCGTCAGAGATTTCAGCATGTATTGTGACGTTTCGCGCCCGCATCCCGCGCTGTCAGAACTTGCCGGCCACGCGCCCCTTCGCCCTGGGACCAGCGCCGCGGCGGTCATGACAAAGACCGTGGGCAATGTCGTGAGGGTATGGGCCCCGCAGCGTCCCCCGTTGCGTGCTGCATTGGCCATGCTTCTGGCGACCGGCGGCATCGCCTGGGCCGGGGAACCGGTGTCGGTGACGCGGCGGCCGGACGCCGTGATGTTCGCGCAGGCGGCCGGCGCGGGCGTGTCGCCACCGGTCGTGACGGTGCCGGCGCAACGCCCGGCCGAACAAACGCCGCCCCCCTCCACGGAGGTGCCCAGCGCGATGGCGCCGGAGATACCGGCCAACGAGTCTCAGGCTCTGGGCGCGCCTGCACGGGCGGCCGCCCTGACACCTCAATCCTCGCTTGGTCTGCAGTTGGCGCAGGCAGAGGCACCAGGACGGCGGCTCGTCCAACCGATGCTGCCGGCTGCGCCATGGCCCGGGCCAACACCTGGACCGCCGGCGGTACCTGGTGGAGCTGGCCGTGCCCTTCCGGCCGCCGCTCCGGCCCGGCAGTCCATCACCCTGCCAGCAGGCACCGGCCGACTGGTGCAACTGCCGGGCGCGGCTGTTTCGGTCATTGCGGCGGAACCGCGCATCGCGCGGGTCGAGCCAACCTCGCAAACCACGCTGTTCGTCATGGGCATCGCTGCTGGTCGCACCACGGTCGTAGCGACCGCGGAAAATGGCAGCGCCATTGCGGAGTATGAGGTCACGGTGTTACCGAGCGCCTTCGACCAGACCAACGCGCGCCCCCCGCAGCCGAGCGCACTGGCGATGCAAGCGGCCGTGCGTCAATCCGTGCCTGGCAGTGACAGCGTCCGGATCACGACTGTCGGCCGCAATGGCTTCGTGCTCAACGGAACGATTCCGAACGCCTCTGATTCGCAACGCGCTGAAATCATCGCCCGCATCTTCGCGGGCCAGGAATACAGTGTCGTCAACAATCTGCAGCTGCTCTCCGCGATCCAGGTCAATGTTCGGGTCCGCATCGCTGAAGTTTCCCGGCAGGTGACCCGCGAGCTTGGCCTGAACTGGCGCTCCTTCGGGCAGGCGGGCAGCTTCCTCATGGGGCTGCGCAGCGGCCCATCAGCTCTCACTGTCGCCGCCGCGGTGGCCTCAGGCGGCAGCTCGCTCGCCGCCAGCCCGGCCCGCCTGGCCTTGGGCCTCGCGGGCAACAACTACGACATCAATGCCGTGGTCGATGCGCTTGCAGCGGACCAGTTGATCTCGATCCTCGCTGAGCCGAATTTGACGGCCCAGTCAGGCGAGACGGCAAGCTTTCTCGCCGGCGGCGAGTTTCCAATTCCGGTTGCCGCCACGGCCACCGGTCAGATCACGATTGAATTCAAGCAGTTTGGTGTCAGCCTTGCCTTCGTGCCGACCGTGCTCGCCACGGACCGGGTGAATTTGCGCATCCGCCCCGAGGTGAGCGAACTCACTGAGACCGGAGCGGTCACGGTGCCGCTCGGCAATGGTGGTGGCACCGTGACCATCCCCGCGCTTTCCGTGAGACGCGCCGAAACAACCGTGGAACTCGGCAGCGGGCAGAGCTTCGCCATTGCCGGACTGTTGCAGCGGAGTTCCCGGCAAAGCGGCTCCGGCATTGCTGGAATCGGAGAAATCCCGGTGCTGGGTGCCCTGTTCCGCTCGAACAGGTTCCAGCGGAATGAGACCGAACTGGTCATTATCGTGACGCCTTATCTGGTCCGGCCGGTATCCGATCCGGGCCAACTTGCCGCGCCTACCGACGGCTTCCGTCCCGCCACCGACATCGACCGCGTCCTGTTCCAGCGGCAGATCGCCCGGGGCGGCGCCGCCGCGCCGCAAGTTCGCAGCCGGCCCGATGCCGGCTTTATCTTGGAGTGAATGACATCATGTCCTCCTCGACCCTGCGCATGAGCGCGCTCGGCCTCGTGCTGCTTGGTCTGACAGGCTGCCTCGATGACCCGTTCGAGCGGCCTGGAACCTGGCGGCCGGCCGGCGTCCAGGACCGTAACCTCCGGGCCATGATCGCGGACCCGGAGAACCTGAACCGTGGTGAGGCCGCTTTCAGTGACCGTGGGGCTGCCGGCTCGAACGCGGCGACGCGTCTGCTGACCGAGCAGCGCAGGCCTCTGCCGGCGTCCTCGAGTTTGTCCACGAACGCCAGCCAGCAAGCAGTGGCGGACAGGCCGTTGCCGGGTCTTGGGATTGCTTCGGGCAGTGGCGGCGGTGCCAGCGCGAGCGGCGGTGCACGTTGATGACAGCAGCAGACGCAGCCTGGATTTCGGATGCCGCCACGCGCTCGGTCATGGATATAGGCTCGGTTGGCAAGAAGGCTCGGCCAAGCGGTGGGATCATGGGCCGGATCCTGGTGGGCCTGGCGACACTTGCCCTGGCCGCTTGCGGGACGAATAACGCACAGCGGGATGTAATTCGGGATCCCGACTCTGCTTCCCGAATGCGGGTGGCATCGGCGGCCGAATCGGCCGGCCAGCAGGATGTCGCGCTGTCCATGTATGCGGCGGCAGCCAGCGCGGCGCCTTCGGATGCGGAGACCCAGGCGCGCTATGCCGCGGCCCTTGGGCGGGCGGGCATGATGGCTGAAGCAGAGCAGGTGCTGGCGCGCGCCCTCCAGCAATCTCCCCGTGAACCGCGCTTCCTGCTGGCTCTCGGGCAGTTGCGCGTGCGCACGGGCGCCGCCGCTGAAGCGATCTCGATGTTCGATCAGGTGCTGGTGCAGTCACCGCAAAGCGTTGCGGCCCTCAACGGGCGCGGCATCGCGCTCGACCTCCTGGGTCGTCATGCAGAGGCGCAACAGAGCTATCGCACAGCCCAAGCGGTGGAACCTGCAAACATGCCTGCCGCGAACAACCTGGCCATGTCGCTGATGCTGGACGGGCGCGCGAACGAAGCGGTTTCGATCCTCAGCGCGCTGCGCCAGCGGTCGGGGGCGCCGCCGCGGGTTACCACCAATCTGGGTCTTGCCCAGGCTGCTTCAGGCGACACACAGGGATCGCGGACGACCTTGGCCGGACGGGTCGACGAGGAGGATGTGGGCAGAATCGTGGAATCCCTCCGCCCCGCAGGAATTCCGATCTCGTATACCGTTACCAGTGAGCCCTCAGCCGCGTTGATCGCCTCGCCCGAAGCGGCACCTGTGGCGGCACCCACCCGCAGGACGCCGCCATACCGTCCCGCTTTTGCTTCACCCAACTCGGAAATCGCGCCAGAGCTGCCGTCCACGCCCAGACTGGTTCAAGCTCTGCCAACCATTCCAGCGCCGGAGCCCCCATTGGCCCCCATTGGCCTCCGTCGAACCGATCCGAGCTCCCGCACCGAATCCGGCGCCGGAACCGGAACCGCCATTGGCGCCTGAACCGGTACGCGCGCCGCCATACATCCCAGCGTGGAGGCCAAGCGCGAGCCGCCAGGTGCAGCTGCCGCTCAGCCCGCGCCTGCCGCCCTCAGTGTCGGTCGAGCCTTTAAGGTGCAAATTGCGGCGGCTGGCAGCGAGGCGGAGGCGCAGCGGCTCTGAGAGGTTCTCTCGGCGCGCCATGCGGGAATCACGAAAGGGCGCGAACCGCTGATCAACCGCTTGGAACGCGCTGCCAGGGTCTACTACCGTCTGCGCGTTGCGGGCTTCGCCAGCGGTGCTGAGGCCACTCTGTTCTGCACTCGGCTGCGCGACGCAAACCCAGCCTGCTTCGCTGCCTTGTCCTGACGCACCGCCGTCACGCGCCGCTGCCTAGGTAGGCGTCGCGGATTTCCGGGCGGTCCAGCAGTGCGCGCCCCGGGCCTTCCAGCGTGATGCGCCCGGTCACCAGCACATAGCCCCGATGGGCCAGACGCAGCGCCTGATTGGCATTCTGCTCGACCAGCAACACGGACAGGCCCTCACGCGCATTCAGCTCCCGGATGGCGCCGAAGATCTGCCGGGCGATCAGGGGCGCGAGTCCCAGCGAGGGCTCGTCCAGCAGCAGCAGGCGCGGCCGTGCCATCAGCGCGCGGCCGATTGCGAGCATCTGTTGCTCGCCGCCCGAAAGCGTGCCGCCGCGCTGCGCCGCGCGCTCCTTCAGACGGGGGAACAGCGCGTACACCCGGTCGAGGTCCCGCCCAGGCGCGTGCCCTGCGACCTCGGCACCCATGATCAGGTTCTCCAGCACCGTCATGCGCGGGAAGACGCGGCGGCCCTCCGGCGACTGGGCAATGCCGCCTCGCATGATCGTGTGGGTCGGCAGTTCCGTGATGTCCTGGCCGTCGAAGATGATGCGTCCGGCATGGGCGCGCGGATCGCCGCAGATGGTCATCAGAAGGGTGGATTTGCCGGCGCCGTTCGCGCCGATGAGGGTGACGATTTCGCCCTCCGCGACGTGCAGCGATACGTCGGTGAGCGCCTGCACGGCGCCGTAGCGCGCGGATATCGCGTTGAGTTCGAGGATCAAGGAAGCAAGGGCGGGGGAAAGGAATTTCCCCCGGACCCCCAATCTTTATTTCTTGGCTTTTGGACCCCGCCTTCGGAGGCGGGTCCCAACGGATAAAAATAAAAGTAAGGGGGTTTGGGGGAAATTCCTTTCCCCCATCCTTTCTTCCTCACTCCTCATCCCCCTCCCCAAGATAAGCCGCAATCACCCGCGGATCGGCCCTGATCGCCACCGGCTCCGCATCGGCAATCTTGGCGCCGTGGTCGAGCACCACGATGCGGTCGGAAATGCTCATCACCACGCTCATGTCGTGTTCGATCAGCAGCAGCGAGCAGCCGCCATCGCGGATCAAGCGCAGCAGTGCCGACAGCGCCTCGCTCTCACGCGGGTTGAGGCCGGCGGCAGGCTCGTCGAGGCAGAGCAGCGCCGGTTCCGTGCACATGGCGCGCGCGATCTCGAGGCGTCGTTGCGCGCCATAGGGCAGGCTGCCGGCGGGGTCGTCGGCGCGGTCGAGCAGGGATGTCGCCTCCAGCCAATGGCGCGCGCGATCGATGGCCTCGCGCTCCGCGGCGGGGTAGCGCGAGAGGCCGAGCACGGCGCCGATGCCGAAGGCGGTCGCGGCCAT
>JAQGHV010000274.1 GCA_028288785.1 Rhodospirillales bacterium
CAATGCGTAAGGCGAGGGCGGCGCGTCCCGAGGCTTCAGGCTCGACACCCAGCGCTCGAAAGCGGGCAATCAGGGCGGGATCGGTCATCGCATCGGCCACTGCGGCCTCGATCTCGGCCGCCGAGGCCTCTGGCAGGCCCGCCGGTGCGCCGACGGCGATCCAGGACAGGGCCTCAAAGCCGGGCAGGGCGGCCGCGACCGCCGGCAGTTCGGGCGCGAGCGGGGAGGGCTGCAAGGACGTCACCGCTACGCCGCGCGTTCGGCGCGCCAAGAGCCCGGGCAGCGACGTTGGCAGCCCATCGAGTAGGATGGGCACACGCCCGGCCATGAGGTCGCGCTGCGCATCCGGACTGCCGCGGTAATGGACAAATTCGCAGCGTCCGCCGATCTCGCGCATCAGCCACGCGGCGGCGAGATGAGGCACCACGCCGGCGCCGCCAGTAGCGCAGAGCGGCGGCTGGGAATGCGCGCGCACCCACGCAACGAAATCCGCGAGGGTTTCAACCGGCACCGATGGGTGCACCAGCAGCACGCCTGGGAAGGAGGCGAAATGACTGATCGGCGTGAAGTCCTGCGCCGGGTCAAAGCCGAGATCGCGATAGAGATGCCGGTTGACCGAGACAGTCGCGGCCAGCAGCGTGCCCAGGGTGGCGCCATCAGGGGCCGCACGGGCAAGGGCGGCGGCTGCGAGGTTGCCCGCGGCGCCGGGCCGGTTCTCGACCACGATCGGCCGGCCGAGGCGCGGTGCGAGCCGTTCGACGAGCAGTCGCGTCAGTAAGTCGGGCCCGCTGCCGGCGGGCAGTCCCACCAGCCAGCGGATCGGACGATCCGAGCGCGCCGCCTCAGAGGCAGTGGCTGGTCCAGCGACGCACGCCGCGACCAGCAGGGCTAGCAGATGGCGGCGAATTGTCAGGCCGCCTGCGCGGCGCGCGGGAGCAGCCCGACCAGGTGCCGCGCCACTGCGTCGGGCGCGGACAGTCCGGCGCGGCGCTCCGCTTCGGGGTTGTAGTTGGTGTTGGTGTTCACGTCGTAGGCGAAGGTGTTGCCATCCGCATCGGTGATGAACTCGATCGCACCGACGCCGATGCCGTTCGCGGCAAGGAAGGCTTCCATGCGCGGGATGAGCGGGTGGGCGAAGCCTTCGATGATGCGGAACTTCTCCCCCGGAGCAACAGCGGGGCAGGCGGTGCCCTCGGGTATCGCGCAGGCATCGGCAGGGCAGAGCTCAAAGCCCTCCGAGGTGTCCACGCGCACCGCGTAGAGGAAGCGACCGCCGATGAACTCGGCACGGGTGATGAACGGCTCGGGGGCGGCGATGTAGCGCTGCACGAGCCAGATTCCATCGCGCGGCAGCGCGACGGGGTCGTCATCCGCCGCGATGCGCGCGATGGCTTCATCAAGCGCAGCCGTGCTCCTGACAAGCTGCACGCCGAGGCCCTTGCCCGCTCGGTTGTGCTTTAGGATGAGCGGGGTGCCGATGCGTTCGGCGGCGGCACGCAGATGTTCCTCGCCCACCACGGCGACGGTCGGCGGCGTGGGGATGCCGAAGGCGGCCAGCGCCTCGTACTGCGCGACCTTCGAGACTTCGAGCTGCAGGGCGCGGCGCCCATTCACCACGACGCGCCCATGCCGCTCCAGCCATTCGATGACCGCGCCGGCGTACTCGGGGGCGTAGTGGTGGCCGCGCGTGTGGGAGGAGGCGCTCATGCGGTTGTAGAAGACGCCCTCGGGTGGAGCCTGCGTCAGGTCGATCAGGCCGCGGTCGAGGAACCATTCCTCATGGGGAGCGCGGATCGCTGCGAGCGAGGCGCGCAGTGGCGCCAGCCAGGCGTTGTTTTCATGAATGATATGAATCGTCGACACTGTGCCGTCCTGTCTTTTCGTCGGTATGAAAAGCATTTTTCCTGGATGGCCCGCAAGAGACCGACAGAAGAAAGAATTTCCTTCTTTCTCGGCCCATTTGGCAGAAAACGCGTTGCGCTGCCGCGTGTCTGCGAGGCATGGTCTCCCCCATTGCAGCAGCGCGCCAGCCCCCTCGCAGAACCGCCGCTTAATAGACGCATTTGACCGGTGGTTCCCGCTGACCTGCCGTGGCCCCCCTGCATGTCTGTTCTATGAGTGTGCGCGCGAGCTTGTGTCGCCGATGGCGCGTCTGGGCAACCGGGCGATGAACCGAGCCTTGGCTATGCGGCGGATTACGGCGGGTGCGCCGTCTGCTCCGAACGCACTCGCGCAGGCCTTATTAGGCTGAGCGCTTCGGTCGACCGGGTTGGCCGCACGCTCTTGTACATCATAGTGCGCGTCGCGCCGCGAGACATGGCCGGGACAGCCTACCAGCTCGCCTTTGACCGCAAGGTTGTTGCTGCCGGTACCGCTGACGAGGAGGGCCTGGGACTGACCTGCCCCCTTAAAAGTGGGCCGCCGGCTATGAGAGTCCGGCAGGCCCATGGAGGGGGTTTGAGATGGCGAGGAAGCAGCACAAGCCGGAGAAGATCGTGGCCAAGCTGCGGCAGGTTGAGGTGGTG
>JAQGHV010000113.1 GCA_028288785.1 Rhodospirillales bacterium
AAGCGTGCCGCACGGTCCCACTAACATTTACGATGATCGAGGCGCGCCGGAGCTCATTGGTGCGTCGGTGTGTCTGCCGCTTGTGCGCGCGGCGTCGTGGTTCTCGTTTGCCTGGCCGTCCGGGGTCTGCCCTGGCACGCGCGCGGCATTGCCGCCGTGTGGCTCGCGTCCGGTGATCAGACGGGCACCACGCTGGAAGGTCAGGTAGCTCCAGAGCCACTCGAAGGAAACGACGACGCGGCTGCGGAAGCCGACCAGGTACCAGACATGCGCGATGCCCCAGAACCACCAGCCGATCAGGCCGGTCAGCCGAAAGCCGTTCAGCGACACCACCGCGGAACGACGGCCGATGGTAGCGAGGTCGCCATGGTGACGGTACGCAAAAGGCCCCGGTTCCGCGCGCCCCGCTGACCGGGCCGCCAGCACCCGCCCGACATGGCGGCCCATCTGTTTGGCCGCCGGCGCGGTGCCCGGGATCGGCTTGCCGTCGGCATTGGTGAGGATGGCGAGGTCACCGACCGCGAAGACGCTGACCTGGCCCGGAACCGAAAGGTCCGACCCCACCCGGATGCGGCCGGCACGATCGCGCTCCGCGCCTATCCAGGTCCCGGCTGCCGAGGCCACTACCCCGGCGGCCCAGACGATGGTGCCAGCAGCGATGCGTTCCTCACCTCATTCCACCGCGGTCGCGCTGCAGCCGGTCACCCGCGTATTGGTCAGCACCTGCACGCCCATGCGTTCCAGCGAGGTACGCGCAACCTGGCCCAGCTCCTCCGGAAAACTCGGCAAGACGCGCGGCCCGGCTTCGACCAGCACGACGAGCGCCATGGCGGGATCGATCCGGTGGAATTCACGGGGCATGGCATGGCGCGCCAGTTCCACCATGGCGCCGGCCAACTCGACGCCGGTCGGTCCGGCGCCGATGACGACGAAGGTCAGGAGGCGGCGGCGCTCTTCGGCATCGTCGGTGACCTCAGCCCGCTCGAAGGCGAGCAGCAAGCGGCGGCGGATATCGGTCGCGTCCTCGATGGTCTTGAGGCCGGGCGCGACAGGCGCCCATTCGTCATGACCGAAATAGGAGTGCGTGGCGCCGGTCGCCAGCACGAGCGCATCATAGGGCAGCGTCAGATCCTCGCCCGCATGAACCAGGCGCGCCGCGGTGTCGATGCCGGTTGCCTCCACCATCACGACTGAGAGGTTGCGCTGGCGGCGGAAGATGGCGCGGATCGGCCAGGCAATGTCGCCGGGGGACAAGGCGGCGGTTGCCACCTGATACAGCAGCGGCTGGAACAGGTGGTAGTTGTGGCGGTCTACCAGCGTGATCTCGACTGGTGCGTGGGCCATGGCCTTGGCTGCCTCCAGCCCACCGAAGCCGGCGCCGAGGATGACCACACGGAAGGGGCGCGCACTCGCTTCCTGCTGTTCCACTTTCGGCTCCCAGGTCACGCGTTGACCAGCTCGCCATCGGCGCGCTGCGGCGGCGATGTCGACCGTTCCGCGCCCGGGCTGGGGAATGGGCGCTGTAGCCAAGTTTGTCGAAAACTTTCTAACCGACGCGCGTTATGTGGTGATCAGGAAAGGGAAAACACATGGCAAAATCAGGCCCCCCTCCCGTCCCACCCACGCAGACAGCCCCAATGGGTGGCACGGAAAATCCGCAAATCTCACAGAACTCCGGTGACATGTCGGCTGAAGTGGCCAAGGCAAACAAAGCTGGCAGGCGCAATTTGGAAGAACAAGGCCGACAGGGCAACATCAAACAAAATACGACACACAAAGGCTACCAGCAGGATCGATGACGATGAGCAAACCCCGCACGACAGACAAGAACAACGACCACTTTGGTGGCGGGCCAGGTAGCAGTCACCAGGGTGGTTCACACGGGCACGCTACTCGGTCTCAAGACAAGTCGAACAGCGACACGACCCCGGATCCCGGCACGCCCACCAATCCGAACCGCTCGCGCGTATCGGGTGGCGGCGGAGAAAGGGACAGGCACCATGTACATGATCCCAGAACGAAAAGTTAGCGTTCTGACCTGAAATATTGATGGAGTGCTCGTTTGACTTGGTGCACTGGTTGATTGACTGAAGTGGAATGAGGCACAGGGTCAATCGGCTCCTGGTTTTAGACGTGTAGCGGCGCGCCACGTCGAGCGGTCGATCAGGAAGCCGCCACGTAATCGCGGCCGCCCTCCGAGCAAAACCCAGGGATCACTGGCCATCGGAGTGCAGGCGTTCCTCCTCGGCGACCTACCGAAGCAGTGTGCAGCTCAGGCAGAAACCCGCCCAAATTCAAGACGTTCAAAACACGCCCCACCGTCAATCGCACCGAGAAAAATCCGAGCTTACGAAGGGTAGTCCCATGACCGAGAATCCCCGGCCGCAGGCCGGGCCAATGCGCATGTTGCAGTCATGGGTCTACCGCGGCCCGCACCTCTTCAGTCACACCCCGATGATCCGCATGCGCCTGGATCTTGGTGCATTGGAAGAGTGGCCAACCGACCGCCTCCCCGGCTTTACGGACGCGCTCCTGGAGATGCTGCCGGGCTTGCAGCAGCATGGCTGCTCGTATGGCGTACCCGGCGGCTTCGTGCGCCGCCTTCGGGAGGGCACCTGGCTCGGCCATGTCGCCGAGCATGTCGCTTTGGAGCTGCAAACCCGCGCTGGATCGCGCGTGACGCGCGGCAAGACCCGCTCCGTCCGCGGCTGCCCCGGCTGCTACAACGTCCTCTATTCCTATCGAGAGGAGAAGGCGGGGCTGCTCGCCGGACGCGTCGCACTGCAGCTCGTGGACTCGCTGCTTCCGCCGGAGCTGCAAGGCGTCCACGGCCTGGAGGAACTGCATCGCGGTGACCCGATGGCTGAGGGCGGTGGGGTGCAGGCTGGGCTTGATGCGCTTGCTCAAGTGATCCGCCGCCACGCGCTCGGCCCAACCACGCGCTCCCTCGTGCAGGAGGCGGAGCGGCGCGGCATTCCGGTGATGCGCTTGGACGATTTCAGCTTGGTGCAACTCGGCCATGGAAAGCGTCAGCAGCGTCTGCGCGCCAGCATTACCGGCCGCACCTCCTCCATCGCGGTCGAGGCGGCGGGCGACAAGGACCTCACCAAATCGATGCTCTCGAATGCCGGCTTGCCGGTTCCGCAGGGGGCCGTGGTGCGAAGCGCGGAGGCCGCAATCCGGGAAGCTGAGCGGATCGGCTACCCCGTCGTGACCAAGCCACTGGATGGCAATCACGGGCGCGGCGTAACGCTCGACCTCCGCACGCCTGAGGCGATACGCCAGGGCTTCGAGCATGCGGCGGTGCATGGCCGCAACGTCATCGTCGAGCAGCAATACCAGGGGCATGACCACCGAATTCTGGTCATCGGCGGCGAAGTGCGGGCGGTTGCAAAGCGCGTGCCGGCGCATGTCGTCGGAGATGGCGCCCGAACCATTGCGGCGCTCATCGAGGAGGTGAACCGGGATCCCCGCCGCGGTAGCGGGCACGAGAACATGCTGACCCGGATCGAGGTGGACGACCACGTACTCGGCCTTCTGGAGAAGGATGGGCTGACACTGGAGAGCGTGCCGGAAAAGGATCGCTGGGTTGCCCTGCGCGACACCGCGAACCTGTCTACCGGCGGCACCGCTATCGACTGCACGGACGACATTCACCCGGACAACGCTTCCATTGCCCGCCGCGCGGCGCTCACCTTGGGGCTGGATGTTGCAGGCATCGACTTCATGGCCCCCGACATTCGGCGCTCCGTCCGTGAGACGGGGGGCGGCATCGTGGAGGTCAACGCGGCCCCGGGCTTCCGCATGCATCTGGAGCCATTCGAGGGCTGGTCCCGCGATATCGCCCGGCCGGTCGTCGACATGCTCTTTCCGCCCGGGGAAACCGGCCGCATCCCCATCTTCGCCGTCACCGGCACGAACGGGAAGTCCACCACGACGCGCATGGTGACACATATCCTCCGCCATTCCGGCCTGACCGTCGGCATGACCAGCACCAGCGGCATCTGGATCAACGACGACAAGATCACGGACGACGATGCGAGCGGCCCCCGCAGCGCCCGCATGGTTTTGCGCGACCCCACAGTGGAGGCTGCTGTGCTGGAGACAGCGCGCGGGGGGATCCTGCGCGAGGGCCTCGGCTTTGAGGAGGCGGACATCGGCGCGGTGCTTAACATCGCGGCCGACCACCTCGGGCTGAAGGAGGTGAACACGCTCGAAGACCTGGCGGCGGTGAAGTCCGTCGTCGTCGAATCGGTGCGGCGCGACGGGTGCAGCGTGCTGAATGCCGATGATCCCCTCACCCTTGCCATGGAGCGCCACGCCGGCGGGCGGATCGCCTTCTTCTCCATGCATGGAGGGGACCGCATGTCGGAACAGCTGCGCACACACATCAATGCCGGTGGCCTGGCCGTGGTGAACGAGGATGGCGCCGGCGGCGGCGACATCGTGGTGCATAATAACCGTCGCCGCCTGCCGCTGATGAGCGCAGCCGAAATTCCGGCGACGCTGGGCGGCATGGCCGGTTTCAATATCCAGAACGCGCTGGCGGCGGTCGCGATGGTCTATGCGCAGGGCATCTCCCCGCCGGTCATCCGCGCGGCGCTCCAGACCTTCTCCTCATCCTTCGAGCAGAGTCCGGGCAGGCTGAACGTGCATGACGCCCATGGCTTCCGCGTGATCATGGACTATGCCCACAACCCCGCGGGGCTGACGGCGCTTTGCGACCTGGTCGCCAGGCTCCGGCCCAAGCATGACCGCGTGATCGGCATGGTCAGCATGCCCGGGGACCGGCGCGACGAGGACATGCGGGAGATGGGCCGCATCGCGGCCGGCGCCTTCGACGAGATTGTGCTGCGGGAGCGGCCGGATGGCCGTGGCCGCCGAGCGGGCGAGGTGATGCGCCTGATCGCGGAGGGCGTGCTCTCCGCCGGCTTCCCGGAAGGGCGGTTGCATTGCGTCATGGAGGAGCACGAGGCAGCCGACCTTTGCCTCCGCATGGCCGCGTCCGGCGACCTTGTCGTACTCACGCCGACCTCGGTGGACGATGTCTGGGCGCAGATACGGGCGTTCGAGCCGGCCAAGGCTCCCGCCACCGTCAGGGAGGTGGCGTAGCATGGCGGATGGGACCGGGAACTGGGCGCTCGTCTTGCATGGCGGTGCCAAGGAGATCGCTCCAGGGAAGCAGAAGGCCAATCGTCTGGGTTGCCTGGCCGCCCTGACCGTCGGAGCCGGGGTCCTGCGCCAAGGCGGCAGCGCACTGGACGCGGTGGAAGCCACAATCCGGGTTCTCGAGCACGACCCCACCTTCAACGCCGGCCGCGGATCGGTGCGCAACACGGATGGCGAGATCGAGATGGACGCCGCCATCATGGATGGCGCCACGCTCGATATCGGCGGGGTCGCGGCCATCCGGGCCGTGCCCCACCCCGTGTCCGTGGCACGCCTGATGCTGCGGGAGCAGCCCACACTGCTGGTGGCAGACGGTGCACGCCGCTTTGCGGAGGCCCATGGTGCCGAGACCTGCGACCCCGCGTCGCTGTTCTCGGGCACCGCGGATGGTAGCCACGACACGGTCGGTTGCGTGGCGCTGGACACCAGCGGGAACCTTGCGGCCGGAACCTCGACGGGCGGGATCGAGGGCTGCGCGCCCGGCCGTGTCGGCGACTCACCCCTGCCGGGCTGCGGCCTCTATGCCGACAACGCCATCGGCGCGGCGGCCTTCTCAGGCGATGGGGAAAGCATCGCGCGGACGATGCTCGCGGCCCGGGTCATGCAATCCTTGGAATCAGGTCCGCCTCAGCCCGCTATCGAGGCCGCCATCATGCGGCTCGGACGAGTTGGCGGTGAGGCCGGTGGCATCGTGCTCGACCGAACCGGGCAGGTGGGTTGGGCCCACAACAGTCCACATTTCGCGGTGGGCGTCGCGACGAGCGCGGATGACCGCCTGCGCACCTATCTGAGCAAGAATGAAGAAGTTGCGCATGACTGACCGGAGCCGCACGGGAAAAGGCCCGCTGGTCATCATCGGCGGGCACGAGGACAAGAAGGGGGAGTTGGTCATCCTGCGGGAAGTCGCTCGTCACCTGAAGGGCGGACGTCTCGTCATCGCCACCGTCGCCTCGCACCAGCCCGAGGGGTACTTCGACAGCTACAAGGAGGCCTTTTCGGCCATTGGCGTCACGGACCTGGTGGAGCTGTATGTCGAGGTGCGCGCCGAGACACACAACGAGGAGAAGCTTCGGCTTTTCGACGGCGCCACGGGCGTGTTCTTCTCTGGCGGTGACCAGCTTCGCATCAGCAGCCAGCTTGGAGACACCCCGGTCGAGCGCCGCGTACGCCAAATCCACGAGGCCGGCGGCGTGATCGCGGGAACTTCGGCTGGCGCGTCGGTGATGAGCGACACGATGCTGGTGAAGGGAAGCAGCCAGGAGACGCACCGCATCGGCGACCTGCACCTCGCTGCCGGACTTGGCTTGGTACGGGACGTCATTATCGACCAGCATTTCGCCGAACGGGGCCGGATCGGCCGCTTGCTGGGCGCGGTTGCTCAGAACCCACGCGAACTGGGCATCGGCATCGACGAGGACACGGCTATCGTCTTGCGCGGCCACAAATTCGAAGTGATCGGCAGTGGGGGCGTCTATGTGGTGGATGGCGGCACCGTCACCCATTCCAACATCGCGGAGGCTGAGACGGCCCGGGCGCTGTCGATCCACGATGTCCGCCTGCATGTCCTCTGCGAGGGGGACCGCTTCGACCTTCACGACCGGCGCCCGACCATGGCCGGCGCACAAGAGATGGCCAAGGCAGCAGCGGACAGCTGAGTGGACTGTCCCGTAGGGCGCTGATTGTTCGATCCGACTTTGGTAGGCTGAAGGGCCCC
>JAQGHV010000379.1 GCA_028288785.1 Rhodospirillales bacterium
GCTTTCTCGCCTCGGCCTGCACATATTCTTGCGGAGTCATGTTGCGTGCCTTGGCCCGGATGCCGACAATTTTCCAGAATGCCTGATCCAGCCCCTCGAGGGTGACTTTGTCGTTTCCGCGCTTGAGCACATCAAGATAAAGCGCAACGATCAGATCATGGCTCACGGATTCATTGGCTAATAGGGCAATGGCCCTTTTTCTATCCGGTACGGATGGGTTCTCGATGGCATAAGCCAGCAAGCCGGCCGTTTCGGAGGGCGAAAGTCTTGAATGGCACGCGCATGCGGCTTGAAAAAGCTGGTCGATAAGCTCCGTGCGTGCTTCGTTTTTTGATTGCGTACTCCAATGCGCGGCAAAGATTGAATCCTGCGTTACCCATTCTTTCAACGAGCCGCGGCAGGAAGCCCGGCATGGTTCCCGCAGCGATGCAATCGATGACAAGTTGATTTGCCTGATCGTCGTCGAGCCTCTCGAGCGATGCATTTTCTATCGCTTCGGCAAGCGTCGAATTAAGACCATCTTTCATGTGCTTGAGCATGCCGCAGCTTTTTAATTGATCAAACGCACGGCAGATCCCGCATGGTGATAAAAACCTGCTCAATTCATAAATCGTATTGAACTCGCCATAGGTTGAGCTGTATCGCGCGATCAAGCCCGGTACGATGAAATCGATTTCATTTGCCACGAAGTTGGTTGTCTCTGGCGAAGCGTATTGTGGGCGACTTAATTTAGTGACGAGTTCCGGCCCCTCGTTCATTTCCTCAAGTGTTAGGTATTTTTAACAACTCTTTAGGACAGGCTTTAGATCGATGAAAATTAAGAATTCTTAACTTCCATGCTGCGACCTAATGAATTCCCCTACATACAACAATCAGAACATTCAGTTTGCCATACCGGCCTTCCTCGTGAAGCCGCTTCAAGACAGAATTTTGAACATTGTCCAACAGCTGCCGACCAACGACGAGGAGCATGTCCTCCATGCCTTGGCCTATGCATGGGGAGAGGATGTCAGCGATCTTGACCCATTCCAGGAAAATTTCGAGATTCAAAAAGATAACTACTTGAAGAAATTCGTGAATGAGGACGTACTCAAGGAAAAGACCATCAAATTTAATAACGCAATCAGAAAAGCGTTATTTGATCTTCTTCCGGAATATTTAAAACCGGAATATGAATTGCTGGCCCCACCGAATATGGAATACCAGGAAAAATATCCAGCCATGATCAAGTGGTGCAAGCCGGGCATGGAGGATTGAATCCAAGCTGGATTATCGTCACCCTTTAGCGTATGACGACAGCTGCGCGACGAAACCATTGAATGCCGTGAGCAGCGGTTGGAATTTTTCTGGTTGCTGCTCCAGCCGCATAAGGGCGAAAGCGGTCGCCTCCAGCGTCGAAAGCTGGTTGGGTGCATGCGCCCTGCGTATCCCGTGTATCCGGTATTGCGAGAGTGGAGTATCCCGTAGTGCCAGGCGCGGTAATTCCCGCAGCAGTGGATTGAGGAAGAGCATTTTCCGGCTCTTGCGCCAGGTTCCATCGATAACAATGAGCCGCAGTGCCTCGGGCGCAAGGATACAGGGGTCGATGCGCAATGCATCGGTGAGTGTGCGCATCGTCGCATCCGCATCCATTGGTTCGTCTTCGGCCGTGCCCGGATAAAGCAAAACGGGTTGTCGCAACGACCGCGCGTCCGGAGACGGTTGGAACAGGAGCTCTCGCAATTGTTCCTCAGCAAACGTCTCGCCAACGATCAGCCGGCTGCGCTGCAGGCTCAGATGCAGCAGGCGCGCGCTGCCTTTGGCGTTCGAGACTTCGAGCGGATGCTGCAGGATCATTACTTCGACCGCATGATCGATCCGGGTCGCCAAATGGCAGATGCAGGTACGTTGCGGACGCAGGCAGCGGTCGCAAACGCGGCGCACGGGTTTCGAAGGCTGGGTCATTTCAGTGATTCGGACAGGGGGACGGTATTGTAGAACACGCGTGCGCCGCGGATCGACGCGGGAAGTTGCGATTCAGTCAAAAAAACCGATGATGAGGCCGGATTTCTACAGCGCATCCCAACGAATTCATGATTATTCGGAAATTTTGACGGGTGGCGCGTTATCATTTGCCCCGCTCGCCGGCGACTAATAAAGAACTGAACCGGTTCGAAGAGCCGCTCTTACATCACTATTTCCTTTCCGTATTTCATGGAACAGCCGCTAATTCGACTGCCGGACACGCATTTCGCCTTCCTCGATCTGCTCAAGGCGATCGCGTCGCAGTTGATCGTATTGCATCATCTCGCTTTCTACGGCCCGATGGCCGACCATGCCTATCCCCTGGCTCCCGGCGTGTTCGAGTGGCTGGCATCCCATGCCCGCCTGGCTGTGCCCGTCTTCCTGGTGATCGGCGGCTTTCTCGCCGCGAAGTCGCTTGCGCCGCACGGCGTGGCATCGATCGGCCACCCGCTGGCTACGATCTGGCGGCGCTATGTGAAGCTTGCGCCGCCATTCATCGCAGCGATGGCCATCGCGGTCGCGGCCGCGGCGCTGGCGCGCGTCTGGATGTCGCACGATTCGCTTCCGGGCGTTCCGTCGCTGCCGCAAATCGCGGCCCATGCTCTCCTGCTGCAAAGCGTACTGGGATATGACGCGCTATCGGCCGGCGCATGGTATGTCGCCATCGATTTCCAGCTGTATGCGATGCTGACCGCGCTGCTCTGGCTGTCCACACGCATGGTTGAAAGCCCGGTCCGCTGGCTGGCTGCCGCGCTGATCGCGATTGCCGCCGCTGCCTCGCTGCTGTATTTCAATCGCCTTCCGGACTGGGATGCGTGGGGGCCTTATTTCTTCGGCAGCTATGCGCTCGGCGTGCTGGCCTGGTGGGCCTCGGATGCGCGCCGGTCCGCCTCCACGAGGCTGCTGCTGTTCGGCGCGATGCTGCTGCTGGTTTTGCCTGCGCTGGCGATCGATTTCCGCAGCCGTATCGCGATCGCGCTGCTCAGCGCGATCGCGATCGTCGGCGTGCGCCTG
>JAQGHV010000369.1 GCA_028288785.1 Rhodospirillales bacterium
CGGGAGTGTCAGGAATTCCGTGTGCGTCCGGTCGGTTAACGACACGGTCAGGCCAGGGCTTTGGTGAAGCGCTGGCCGAACAGGACAGCGAACTGGGCCTTGGCCATGGCCCACTCGCGGGGTGGCATTCTCCACTCCCGCGCGGTTCTGTTCAAGACGCGATAGAGCAGCTTCAACGCCGCTTCGTCGGTCGGGAAGTAGCCCCTGGTGCGGACTGCACTGCGCAGCTTGGCGTTCAAGGCCTCGATCGCGTTGGTCGTGTACAGCATGCGACGCACTTCGGCGGGGAAGGCATAGAACGGCACCACTTCGGTCCAGGCGCGCCGCCAGCTCGGGCCGATGGCGGCGTACTTGCGACCCCAGGGTCCATCCTCGAAGGCCGTCAGGGCGGCCTCGGCGGCGGTTGGGTCGACGGCACGGTAAATCTCCTTCAGCGCCGCCGCCACGGCCCGGCGGTCCTTCCAGGAGACGAAATCCAGGCTGTGCCGAAGCAGATGGACAATGCAGGTCTGGACCGTGGTCTCGGGGAACGCCGCCTGGATCGCCTCGGGAAAGCCCTTCAGCCCGTCCACCAGGGCCAGGAGGATGTCTTCGACACCGCGGTTGCGGAGTTCGTTCAGCACCCGCAGCCAGAACTTGGCGCCCTCGTTCTGCTCGAGCCAGAGGCCGAGGATTTCCTTGGTGCCGTCGGCCCTGACGCCGAGCGCGATGTGCACCGCCTTGTTGCGGACCAGGCCCTCGTCGCGGATCTTCACCCGCAGCGCGTCGAAGAACACCAGCGGATAGACCGGCTCCAGCGGCCGGGCCTGCCAGGTGGCGATCTCATCGAGCACCGCATCGGTGACCGCGCTGACCAGGTCGGGCGAGACCTCGACGCCGTACAGCTCCAGCACATGCCCGGCGATCTCGCGGGTGCTGAGGCCGCGGGCATAGAGCGACATGATCTTCTCGTCGAAGCCGGGGAAGCGCCGCTGGTACTTGGCGATCAGCTGCGGATCAAAGCTGCCCTGCCGATCACGCGGCACCTCGAGCGCGATGCGTCCGCCGGTGTCGGTCAGCACCGTCTTGCGGCCATAGCCGTTGCGGCTGTTCCCGACACCCGCCTCGCCGCCGAGATGGTGGTCCATCTCGGCGTTCAGCGCCCGGTCGGCCAGCGCCCTCTTCAGTTCATCGAGCAGGCCGCCCTGCTGCAGGGCAGTGGCGGCATCGGTGCCGGAGAGCAACCGGTCCAGCAACTCATCCGCGATATACGGCGCCTTCCGTCGAGCCATGGGGGTGGTCCTTTCTTTCCCTCATGACCGGCAACACACGAAAATCCCGACAGTCCCGGATGATCGGCGTCCTCAGCGGCATCATCTTTGTCATCAAGGGCGGTCTGCGCTGGCGCGACGCACCAGCCGGCTACGGCGCGCACAAGACGCTCTACAACCCGTTCGTTCGCTGGACACGCAAGGGGGTGTTCGATCGCATCTTCGCCGCTCTGGCAGGTGAGGCAGGCGAACCCGCCGGCTGATCATCAACACCACGCACCTCAAGGCGCACCGAACCGCGGCCAGCCTGCTCCAAAGGGGCTCCTGGGCGGCGCATTGGCCGAACCAAAGGCGGGTGAGTTGATCGCCGAGCGCGGCTACGACAGCAACCCGTTCCGCGCCGCACTGGTCAAGCGCGGCATCGCCGGTTGCATTTCCTCGAAGAAGAACCGCAAGCAACCGATCCCCCACGACAAGGCCCTCTACAAACAGCGCCCTCGCGTCGAGAATATGTTCGGACGCTTCAAGGATCGGCGCCGCACCGCAATCCGATACGACCGATGCCCCACCATCTTCTTCGGTGCCATCACTCTTGCCGCCATCGTCACCTTCTGGCTCAAGCAATGAGGCCTGAGACTGGTGTGGCCTCCGGCAGGCTAAACCATGGTCCCCCGTCGCGAGCCGTGTCGGCCTGTAGTCGAGCGTGCCGACCAGAGTGTCGCGCTCGACCCGCAGCGAAGGCTGGGCAAGCTTTTGGGAAAAGCCCCGTAACTCACAACCACCGGCGAGCGGCGGGTCGTCATCGAGGAACATGGCATGCAGATAGCCGCCATGGCCATCCGGCCCGTGCAGCGGGATCACTTGGGCGCTCTCGGCATGGTTGCCGAAGCCGGCGCTGTCTGCCATCCGGATGAACTCGTATTTCACCCAGCGGCTCATCAAAGGAAAGCGGTTCCGGCACCACGCGGCGCAGTGCCGCCGGGTTGGTCTGGCAGGTGATGGTGAGGTATTCGCGTTTGACGAGCGGTACGGGCCGTTCGACAGGTTGGCCAGCCGCACTGCGAAGGCACGTCCGCGGATCTCGTCGGGCGCCGTCGCCGCTCTCCTTCGGCCAGGTAGTCGTACAGGGCCTCGCCGGCTGCGGCGACTTGCGCGGGCGGGCGTTCCGTTCGCCTACCTCGGATCGCCGCTGGTGAGGTACCAGACGAGCAGCACGCCACCTTGCATGAACACGATGCTAGGCAATGCGGCGAGCGCATCGAGCATCGCTTCGAGGGCAGCGATGCGGTGGGGAACGCCACTGATGCAGGGGTAAATCGCGATGCCCGTGATGCCGGCGCCACCGGTCTACGCCTACGCCAGCAGCCGCGCAGCGGCGAGGGCTGCGCGCCGGGGCAGCGCGTTCTCGTCATGGTGCTGGATCATCACGACGGGGAGGTCGTTGAGCTCGGCCGGACAGGGCAGGGTGATAAGCGGCCCATGCGCGGTGGCGATGCGGCAGGGGCGGTCATCGAACGGCTAGTCGCCTATGTCTTGGATGCCGGCCTCGCGAGCAGGTCCGGCGTCTCCAGCGTCGGGGTGAGCTCGGCCTGAGCCATCGGCGCACCGGTGCGCCAGTGAAGCCACGATGGTCTCGACGCTCCGGAAGATCATGTCGCGTTGATCGACGACGCGGTGGCTCGGTTCCTGGAAGAAGCCATGGCCCATGAAGTCCCAGCCGGCATCCCGGGCCGCGGCCGCTACGCGCGGGTATTCCAGGCAGACCAAGGCGTTGCAGGACAGAGTTGGCCAGATGCCACGCTTCTGGAAGGCGGCGAGGAAGCGCCAGAAGCCGACGCGCATGCCGTACCTGTGCCAAGCCCAGTTCTGGACGTCCGGCAGCAGCGCGGCTCCGGTGGGCGGCGAGAGCACCTGCCGCGGCATCGGCCGGTCGATGAGCCAGTGCTCCACATTCACGATTGGCCAGATCGCGAGCTTCGCTTGGCCGGGGAGTACGAGCCGTGGCCGGTCGGTGAGGCGGTGTAGGCCAGCGGTGCTCGGGCCCGGTGATCATCGCTTGGTCTCCTTAGAGACCGTTTGAGAATACTGGCGGTGGAGGCGCCGTGAGGGATTTTTCGACCCTGCAAGGTGCCGGATGCAGCCACTGCTGGGTGCGCCGGCAAATCTGGCAAGGCGGAAGTGGCCGAAAAGCACCAAGAAGCCCGCCCGGCAGCATTCTCAAACGGTCTCTTAGCTATCACCGCGAGGGATCACTGCCGCGGCGGTGAGTGGCGGGCAACGGATTGGAGGAAGACCTCGGTTATCTTCGGCCTTACCAACGCGCGGCGATGCGACGTCCGAACCGAAAGTTTAATATTTTTGAAATTTTCGACATTTTGCTGGCGTCCGTTCCAGAATCGTTACTAAAACTTGATCCCAGTTTGGCTGCCAATATGACTTAAGGAGCTCACATCGATGTCCGGCACTGGCACTATCACCGGCACCCCCGGCAACGACACCCTGAGCTCGCAGGGATCAGGAAACAGCGGCGATTCCGTCTACGGCGGCGCAGGCGATGATATCCTCTCTGGCAGTGCCGGCCTAGACACCTTCGACGGCGGGGCCGGCAACGACACCATAACGTCCAGCAGTGGTAACGACTCTATTGTCGGCGGAGATGGTCACGACCTTATCGATGCCAGCTCCGGCGACGACACCGTCATGTGGTCTGCAGGCCAGGGCAACGACACTATAGACGCCGGCTCGAATTCGAATACTGATGTTCTTGTGATCTCAACGCCTGGGTTCAACAGCACTAGTTTTGCGGCCCTCGCTGCCAGCGGCCCCGGCACGCAAGCGGATGGCTGGAGGTTCATTGGGGGCGACGACTTCACTTCAAATAAAGGAGGTACCTACGAATACATAACCACCGGTGAACGCCTGTTCCTATCCAAATTCGAAAGCGCCGTAAGCTGTTTTTACCCGGGCACGCTGATCGCGACCCCTATGGGTGAGCGTGCAGTGGAGACGCTCGGGATCGGTGATCTTGTGCTGACCAGCGAGGGCAAGGCGGAGCCGGTGCGCTGGATGGGCCGGCAGACTGTGTCCACGCGTTTTGGCGATCCCCTGCGAGTGCTGCCAGTGCGCATCCTGGCCGGTGCACTGGCCGACGGTGTGCCCACACGCGACCTGCTGCTTTCGCCGGACCACGCGGTGCTCGTGGAGGGCGTGCTGGTCCAGGCCGCCGCCCTGGTAAATGGCACAACCATCCTGCATCAGTTCGATGTGCCGGAGGTCTTCACGTACCACCACATCGAACTCGCCGCGCATGATCTGGTGGTGGCCGATGGGGCTCCGGCCGAGACCTTCGTAGATAACATCGACCGACTCTCCTTCGACAACTGGGCCGAGCATGAGGCGCTGTACGGCGCCCAACCCTCAATCCCGGAAATGGACCGTCCGCGCGCCAAGGCACAACGTCAGGTGCCGCGCTTCGTTCAGATTGCCCTGCAAGCCCGCGCCGGGATCAAGATGACGGCCTGACCGCGCTGCGCCGTGCCATCAAGGGGGCGCGGCGCTTCCGCAAATCTGTGGCCTCGCGTCGGGTCCGACTTGGATGCGCGCAACAGGCGCTACGCAAGATCATGCAGGACCCGCCTTCGCGGGAACGCAGGCGGCGTGGTTTGCACGGCCGCCGGCTCGGTGCGGCAGCGGTTACCGAAAGCAGCGCAGGAACATCACCGAACGGTCCGCGATCTCGCCCACTTCGGCTGGGCTGCTCAGCGGCGCGCGCCCAGCCTCCGGCGTCACTGTGACGTTCTGCTCGCGCAGGAAGGCCAGCGCCTCCATTCCCTTCACCGCGAAATTCACGTTCTGCGGGATGTCGCCGGTGCGCTCCGCGACTCTCTGCGCGTTCAGCTTCGACACCACGACGCCGATTACCAGACCCGCCATGTCCAACAGCGGTCCACCCGAGTTGCCCGGCTGCACCGGCGCACTGATCTGAACCTGACGCGGATCATCCGAAAGTCCCGCCAGCGCGGAGACGGCGCCGGTGGTCAGCGTCGGGCCTGACGACAGCAGCCCGGCCAGGGGAAACCCGTAGGTCACCACTGTCTCGCCACGTCGGGGCGCCGGGGTCCCGCGGAAATTCAGCGCCGGGCCGGCATCGGTGGCGAGGGTCAGCAGCGCCAGATCGCGGGTGCGGTCGGCGGCATCGACGCGGGCGATCACGTCGCTACCGTCGGGCCGGCGCGCGCGCATTTCGGTGCAGCCTTCCACGACATGCGCATTGGTCATCAGGCGGCGTGGCGCCACGATGAAGCCGGTGCCGGACGACACAGCCCGGCGTTCAGGCGTACCACCCACCGCAGGCGGCCGATTGCCCGCTACGGGCGGCAGCGCCGGCGGCTTTCTTGTGGGGAGGCCGGACGCGCCGGCCGGACCCCCGATCGGTGGCAGCGGCAGGGGCTTCTGCGCGAAGGCGGGCGCGCTCGCCAGCAGGCCAAGGGTGGCCACGCCCCCCAGAAGCAGCGGTCTCAGATCATCGATTCGCATGGCGGAACGCTGCCGTGCCCGCCGCCGTCAGGTCAACTGCGAAACAGTCCTTCGCGACGAAACGACACGTGCTTGCCGCGTCCGATGACAAGATGGTCATGCAGCGCAATGCCGAGCGCGCCGGCGGCGACCCGCACCTCCTCCGTCATGTCGATATCTGCGCGCGAGGGTGAAGGGTCGCCGGAGGGGTGGTTGTGGACCAGGATCAGCGCCGTCGCGTGCAGTTCCAGCGCGCGCTTCACCACCTCACGCGGGTAGACCGGCGTGTGGTTCACCGTGCCGCGCGCCTGCGCCTCGTCGGCGATCAGGCGGTTCCGGCTGTCGAGGAACAGCACGCGGAACTGCTCCACCGCCTCCCGCCCGAGTGCGGCGGTGAGGTAGCCGATCAGCGCATCCCAGTTGTTCAGCACCGGCTTGTCGAGCACCTCAAGGCGCATCAGCCGCAACGCCGCCGCATGCACCGTCTTGAGCGCGGCGGCACCCGCCTCGCCCAGATCCGGCACCTCGCGCAGCGCGGGAAGCGGGGCGGCGATGGCAGCGGCGAAGTCACCGAATCGGGTCAGCAGCGCACGCGCGATCGGCTTGGTGTCACGCCGCGGCAGCGCCATGAACAGGACCATTTCTATCAACTCATGGTCGAGCAGCGCGTCCGGGCCGGCCTTCAGGAGCTTTTCCCGCATTCGGGCCCGGTGCCCGAGATGACCAGGTGGTTCCTCGTTGATTTCGGGCATCAGCGAGAGCAGCGAGGCGCCCGCATCCTCAAACCCCGGTTTCCGCCGCATAGACCCTCCAACCGCCGCGAGGCTGCCCTGAGGACAGCGGGCGCAACCCGCAAGATGCTATCACGACGATCATACAACCGCAGCGGCACAATCAGCACGCCGCGCCGGGACTGCAGCTCAGCGCAGATTTGGCTTGTGCAGCCCTTGCGGCGACAGGGTGAAGATCTCCACGCCGGCCTCGGTCACGCCGACCATGTGCTCGAACTGCGCCGACAGGCTCCGGTCGCGGGTCACCGCCGTCCAGCCATCGTCGAGCACCTTCACCTCGGGGCGTCCGGCATTGACCATTGGCTCGATGGTGAAAACCATTCCGGGCTTCAGTGGCGCGCCTTCGCCGGGGCGGCCGAAATGCAGGACGTTCGGCGGTGCGTGGAACTCGCGGCCGATGCCGTGCCCGCAGAAATCGCGCACCACGCTGAAACGGTGCTTCTCGACCAGTGTCTGGATCGCATGGCCGACGTCCCCGAGCGTGGCGCCTGGCCGAACCGCCGCGACGCCGAGCATCATCGCCTGATACGTCACGTCGACCAGCAGCTTCGCCTTGGTGGAAGCCTCGCCCGCCACGTACATCCGGCTGGTGTCGCCGTGCCACCCGTCGAGGATCGCGGTCACGTCGATGTTGATGATGTCGCCTTCGACCAGCACCCGCTCGCCGGGGATGCCGTGGCAGACAACGTGGTTGATCGATATGCAGGAGGATTTGGTGTAGCCGCGATAGCCGAGCGTCGCGGGAATACCACCGCGGGCCACGATGAAATCATGGCACAGCGTATCGAGCGCCTGCGTGGTGACGCCCGGGCGCACATGCTGCCCGATCATGTCGAGGGTTTCTGCCGCAAGGCGGCCGGCCTTGTGCAAGGCGGCGAAGTCCTCGGCGGTGTGCAAGGGAATACGCCGCCCATCGCGGTTCTGCTGGTCCATCGCCGGAAAATGCGCGCCCCGCGTGTGCGATGCAAGGTGACCTGCGAAGAATCCCCGTGCGGTCGCATCCTCAGTCGCGTGGTTTCGCCCCATCGCCGTCGAGGCGGTTCTCGGTGACGCCAAGGGCATCGGCGAGACGCGCGGTGGCGCTGCCGCGGCGGGCTGCCTTCGGCTGGTTGTCCGCCGGCGCCCAGCCGGTCATCACCAATAGCCGCAGGGGCACTTCTTCCGGCAGTCGCGCGGCGGCCATTGCCAGTAGGGCACGGGGTGGCGTGCGGTCGTCGCGCGCCAGCACCGCGTTCTGTTCGCCCGCCGCGCGCAGATCAGCAAACAGCGCCATCGGGCTGCGATAGCGCAACATCACGGTTTCGGCATCTGCGACCGGGAGTGCGAAGCCGGCACGCTGCAGCAGCGCCGCGCAATCGCGAAGGTCGGGGAAGGGCGAGACGCGCGGGGAGATGCCGCCGCGCAACTGCATCTCGACCTCAGCGAGCGCCTCGCGCAGTGGCGCCAATGTGCCGAGGCCAGGCAGGGAGGCCAGGAACAAGCCATCCGGCACCAGCGCGCGGCGGATCTGGATCAACGCACCCGGCAGGTCATTAACCTGGTGTAGCGCAAGTGATGCCACCACGAGGTCGAAGCTGCCCGGCGCGAAGGGCAGCGCTTCCTCATCCATCGCCAGCGGCGTGCCGCCGGCGCGCGCTGCCATCGCCGGCGCGAGGTCGCCCGAGACGACAAACCTGATCCCGCGCGCCCGCAGCATCGGGGCCACCACCCCGCGCCCGCCGATCTCCAGCGCGCGATCGAAGCGTCGCGTGGTGTCGTCCAGCCGATCGAGCAAACGCTCCGCGCACTCCGCGAGCACGGGTGCCACGTGCCCGACGCTAGCCGCCGCCCGCGCTCGGCGCCGCGCCACGAGGCGACGGTCGAATACCTGCATCAAGTCCATGACTACGGCCTCAGCGCCCCGGCGTCACCCGCGCCGTCCAACACCAGATGCGCCAGCGCCCGGCCAAGGCAGGCGTTGAGCTGATCAATCGCCGCGACACGCCGCTCGCGCGGTGTCCGCTCGATGTCGATGCGCTCCGTATCGGCCCAGTGCTGCATCATCGCGTAGCGCTGCAGCAGCGCCGCGCCGTGCACCGAACCCGCCATCCGGATGGTGTCGCGATAGGAGTCGATGTCCGAATTCGCCCGCATGAAGCGGGAGAATTGCTGGTCCACCAGCACCGCGTCGATGCCGCGCTCGCGCAGTGCTTCAAGGCCGGTATTCAGCCGGCGGCCCAGCCAATCGGTATCGAGACCGCGAGCCGCCTCCACCGAGCCGACCTGCCAGATGATCATGTGCGGCTTGGGTGTGTTGGCGGCCAGAATGATCGCCAGCATCTCATCGGCCATGGTGCCGCGGGAGCCGCGAACCTCCATTTCTACACGCACTGCGGGCCAGACCTCGCGCACCACCGCGGCGAAGCGCGCCGGCCACGCCGCATCCGGCCCACTGCCGCCCGGCCCGAAGACGGAAGCCGAGCCCACCACCAGCACGCGCAGGGTGCCCTCGCGCAGGCCGCGCGCCGTGGCGGGGAGCGGCACGGTCGAATCGACCAGCTCCGGTGGCACGTCGCAGACCGAGGCACGCGCCGGCAACGCCCCGCCGGCCAACATCGCGCCGGCCAGCATCGCCATCATCAACAGCTTCGCCACCACCCTCATGCCGTTCGCTCCGCCAATGCCGGATCCGCCTCGCGGCGGGGCGCGCGTTCCTTCGTCTTGTACCAGGCGCTTAGCCAGCCGACCGCCACCAGGCTCGCGAGCCCGGCCACGTTCGCGCCGAACTGCATCAAAGCGCCATCGGAATATTCGAGTGCCAGCCGGGCGAAGAACGCGAACAGGATGCCGCTGCAGAACACCGGCAAGCCCTGCTTGCCCATGAGCACGAAGGGGTAGGCGAGCGCGCCGCGCAGCCAAGCCGCCTCCGGCTTCACCCAGTGCGCGAGCAGGTAGGTGAGTGCCAGAACGGAGATGAGGCGGAACGGGTGCAGCGCCGTCTTGTCCACATTCTCCCAGAAGCCCATCAGCCAGCCGGGCACCAGTACGGCGTATTCAGGACGATGCCAGGTCATGAACAGCAGCACGAAGGTGACGATCAGCCATACGACGGCGAACACGCCGAGGCCCCGCCACCAAGGCAGCACGAGGAGCGGTCCCGGTCCGTTCGGCGCACGATAGCCGAGGGTCAGCCCGATGCAGAACAGCACCTGCCAGGCAA
>JAQGHV010000017.1 GCA_028288785.1 Rhodospirillales bacterium
CGTCAAGCTCGATGCGATGAGCGCGGCCTTCGTCAACGCCGTCGCTTCCAACCTGCTCGACTACGACGACACGCATCTGGAAACCGTGATCCACCCGACCGCACCCATCGCGCCGCCGCTGCTCGCCTTGGCCGAGCAGCGCGGGCTTTCGGGTGCCGCGGTGATCCACGCCTTCCTGCTCGGCGGCGAGGTCGCGTGCCGCATCGGCAATGCCGTCTCGCCGGGGCACTACGCGCGGGGCTGGCACATCACCGCGACCTGCGGCGTGTTCGGCGCGGCGGCGGGCGCGGCGAAGCTGCTGGGCCTGGATGCGGCACGGACGGCGCATGCGATCGGGATCGCGGCCAGCCTGTCGGGCAGCATCATCGAGAACCTGCCGACCGCGGCCAAGAATGTCGGCGTCGGCAATGCCGCGCGGCACGGTCTGCAGGCGGCGCTGTTCGCCGAGGCCGGGTGGGGAGCGGCGCCGGCCGCGATCGAGGGCGGGCTGGGCTGGGCACAGGCGACCGGCGGAAATGCGGATCTCGGCGTGCTGCTCGATCGGCTCGGGACGCGGTGGGAGATCGCGCGCAACACGTTCAAGCCCTACCCCGCCGGCATCGTCTTCCATGCCGTGATCGAGGCGTGCCTGGACCTGCGCAAGACCATCGACGCGCCGTTCAAGGCGATCGCGCGGGTCGAGGTCGCGGGCGACGCGCTGCTGATCGCGCGCGGCGACCGGGTGGTGCGCAACGCCCGCGACGCGCGGGTGAGCATCCACCATTGCGCCGCCCTCGGCCTCGTCCGCGGCCGCGCCGGCGTGCTGGATTTCGAGAATGACGCGGTGAGGGACGCCGCGCTCGCCGGCTTCCGCGCGAAGGTGGTGGCGGTGGAGGACGCAACGCTCCCGCGAGGTGCTGCGCGCGTCACGGTCTGGCTGAACGACGGACAGCGCTTCGAGGCGCGGGTGGACGAGCCGGAAGGCAGCGAGGCGCGGCCGATGGATGATGCCGCGCTCGACGCAAAGTTCCTCGACAACGCGGCGCTGGGGGGCTTCGCCGCACGCGGCGCGGGCATGCTCGCGGCGGTGCGTGGGCTCGCCGACACGAAAGACGCGGGCAAGGTCATGGCGCTGCTGGCGTGAGGCGGCCATGATCGGCGCAACGAAAACGGGGGAGATGGCATGAAACGTCGCGACATTCTGGTGGGTGCCGCCATGCTGGGCGCGCCGGTCGTGGCGTCCGCCCAGCCCGCCTGGCCGACCCGGTCCATCCGCATGATCATCCCCTTCCCGCCGGGCGGCACCACGGACATCCTCGCCCGGCTGATCGCGCCCCCGCTTGCCGCGGCACTCGGGCAGCAGGTGGTGGTCGAGAACCGGAGCGGCGGCGCTGGTGCCGCGGGTATCGTGGAGACACTGCGCGCGCCGCCGGACGGGCACACCATCTGCATCACCATCAGCACACTGATCACCGCCGCCCTGCTGACGCGGCAGCCCTATCACCCTGTCAATGACGTCACGCCGATCCTGCATCTGGCCGACGTCGCCAACATCCTGGTGGTCAACAAGGCGCTGCCGGTGACAAGCGTGCCGGAGCTGATTGCCTATGCGCGGGCCAATCCGGGCCGCCTGGCCTACGGGTCCGCCGGCATCGGCACCTCGCAGCATTTTTCGGCGGAGATTTTTCAACAGGCGGCGGGGGTCACCTTCGTCCATGTTCCCTATCGCGGCGGCGGGCCGGCGCTGCTGGATCTCATCGGTGGCCAGGTGCAGCTGATGTTCGGCAATGCCAGCTCCACCCTGCCCTTCGTGCGCAACGACCAACTGCGTGGCCTCGCGGTGACGGCGGCCACGCGGCAATCCTATGCGCCGGAGCTGCCGACCATCGCGGAGGCGGCAATCCCCGGTTACGGCGTGGCCGAGTGGTACGCGGTGGTCGGCCCTGCCGGCATCCCCGCTATGGCGGCGGAGCGGCTGAACCGGGAGATCCTGGCGATAGTCGGCACGCCCGAGGCACGCGCCCGGCTGCTCGACCTCGGCGCCGAAATCGTTGGCGGCACGCCGGCGGAATTCGGTGCCTTCCTGCGGCAGGATTTGGTCCGCATGGAAGCCTTGGTGCGGCGCGCGAACATCCGGTCCGAGTGATCGGGCGTTCTTCGGCGGGTTCTAAATCAAGGCGTGACCGGAGGGATTCCTCCCTCTCGGAAGGCATGGGGTAGTGGTCATGGATCTGGGTCTCACTGGCAAGGTTGCGGTCGTCTCCGGCGCGAGCAAGGGTATCGGCCGCGCCATCGCCGAACGGCTGGTCGCCGAGGGCATGCATGTGCTCGGCGCCGCGCGCGGTGGCTGCGACGCGGTGGGGGTCATGGGCCACGCCTGCGACCTTCGCGACCCACTCGCACCCGGTGCCGCCGTGGCGGCGGCAGTGGGCGCGTTCGGCGGCCTGGACCTGCTGGTGAACTGCTCCGGCGCGACTCAGCGCGGGGATTTCCTCGCACTCGACGATGATGCCTGGGCGGACAGCTACGCCGGAAAATTCTTCGCGGCGGTGCGGATGACGCGCGCGGCGTGGCCACATCTCCAGGCGCGGCAGGGCAGCGTGGTGCATATCGCCGGCGCGGGCGGCAAGATCGCAAGTGCGGACTTCACCATCGGCGGCTCGGTGAACGCGGCGCTGATGAATTTCACCAAGGCGATGGCGGATCGCGGTGTGAAGGACGGGGTGCGGGTGAACTGCATCAATCCCGGCAGCATCCGGACGGTGCGGCTGGAGCAACGGATCGCGGTCGTGATGGCGGAGCAGGGCCTGGATGAGGCGGCGGCCGCAGCGGCACTGGCTCGCGCCACGGGTGTGGCGCGGTTCGGCGAGGTGGGCGAAATCGCCGGCGTGGTCGCGTTCCTGGCGAGTGCCGAGGCGGGCTACATCCAGGGTGCGATTTTGGATGTCGATGGCGGGTGGATCAGGGCGGTTTAGTCCACCGCGAAGCTGTACAGCAGACCCGCGCCGCCAGTGGCCACCAGATTCGCCTGACTACACCCACGCGAGGGGTGCGACGTGTTCCAAGAGCGTGACGGGCCATCGTCGCGCAGCCCGATGCGGTCGGAATGCCCGACCATCGCAGCGCCATCCTGCCCCGAATGGGTCCAGTTGCGGCAGGTCATGTCCTCGCCGGCCGCATAGGCGGTTCCGTCGGCCTGCGAGCCGGTGAGGATGTCGTGGGTGTTCGGCGTATCGCCACGCCCATTGACGACAGCGCCGCGCTCCGTCGTCGCGGTCGCCTTGGTGAGGTTGTTCTCGGCATGCAGCGTCGCGACGTTCTCCGCGATGACGACGCCGGCGGCGTTGCGCCAAGGCCCTGCCCCGATGCGATCGCGCGCATTGATCGCGGGCGCTCCAGGCGCGGCCTGGGTGCCCAGATAGGCGCGCCAGCGGCGCTGGCCGGCGCCGGCCGCCTGGGCAAGCGCCTGGCAATGGGCATCGGCACCGGCGAGGCCACCAAGATCGGCACCGCGGCCGTGTCCCGTGCTGGTCACGAAGAAGCTCATCTGCTCCGGCTGCGGCGCAGGAGCCTGCGCATCGGCCCCAAGCGCCAAGGGCGCCAGGGCGGCGGTCAGCAGTGCGAGCCGGAAGGTGCGACGCATCGACGTTCTCCTCATCATGGTCCGCTGGCGGGAGCGTTGCGGGAGAGGACAGCATGCGGTGAGGCGGGGTGCGACAGAATTCGCCGGGGCTGGTGAAACCAGCGGTGCGTGGTCGGAGTGGCGGGATTTGAACCCACGACCCCTTGTCCCCCAGACAAGTGCGCTACCAGGCTGCGCTACACTCCGACGTGCGGCGCGGATTACCACCCTGAACGCGGGAAGGCTAGCCCTTCGCGCCCAACTGACGCAGTGCCGAGGCAATGGCATCGAGCTCGGACAGCGCATCGCGCAACGGTGCCTCGTCCAACTCCTCCGCCGGCGACGGTTCGCCCAGGGCAAGCTCGCCGGGGTGGCCCTCCTCCTCTTCGGAAAAGGCGCCGTCCTTGAGCAGGCGCTGCACGCCCTTGATGGTGTAGCCCTGGGTGTAGAGCAGGTCGGAGACGCGCTTGAGCAGCGCGATATCCTCCGGGCGATAGTAGCGCCGGCCGCCGCCACGCTTGAGCGGCTTGAGCTGGCTGAACTTGGTCTCCCAGAAGCGCAGGACGTGCTGCGGGATCTGGAGGTCCTCGCTGACCTCGGAGATGGTGCGGAAGGCGGTTGGCGCCTTGCGGGTGCGCTTCTGCAGGTCTTCGGTGAGGGCTTCGTTGATCACGCGGCGTCATCCTCGGCGGGCGGCGCCTCGCCGTTGATGCGCGCCTTGAGGACCTGCGAGGGCCGGAAGGCGAGCACTTTCCGAGGCAGGATCGGTACCTCGATACCGGTTTTCGGGTTACGCCCGACTCGTTTGCCCTTCTGGCGGACGATGAAGGTGCCGAAAGCAGATATCTTCACAGGGTTGCCGCCTTCGAGGGCGGCGGACATGCGCTCAAGCACCGTCTCAAGCAAGGCGGCGCTTTCGTTTCGGGATAGGCCGACGTTGGCGTAGATCGCCTCCGCCAGGTGGGCGCGCGTCAAAGTCTCCATCGGCGATGCCATTATCCCGTGCAAG
>JAQGHV010000020.1 GCA_028288785.1 Rhodospirillales bacterium
TCGAGCGGCGGCGATGGCGCGGGACGCACGCACGGTGTGACCTTGGGCGCGGCATCCAGCGCCTGCGCCCAGCCGGCCGCCTCGCTCGCTGGCAAGGCAAGGCCCTGGCCGCGGAGGAAGGTCTCCAGCCGCACCAGCCAGCGCGCCGGGACCGTGGGCGCGCCGCCCCGCTTGACCGAGCGGGTCAGCACCGCCTCGGGCGCGGCGCAGGCGGTGAGCAGGAAATCGGCGGCGACGCGGCCGATGCGCGCCTCGGGTGCGGGCAGGCCGAATTCAGCCCGCATCGGCCGGCTCATCCACGGGCCGGGATCGGTGGCGAGTGGCCAGATGCTCTCGTCCAACGCGCCGAGCACCACGCGGTCGAAACTCAGCAGCCGGGCCTCCAGCAGGCCAAGGATTTCCACGCGCGGATGCGGTGCTCCGCTGCGCCCGCGGCTGGCACGGCCGCTGCGTGCGACGCCCTGCGCAAGCGCGGCCTCGAACAGGCCGGGGAATTGGGCGGGCGGCAGTGCAGGAAGCTCCGCGAAACCCTCGGCCATGGCGGCGATATGAAGGGCGAGCGGCTCGCCCTCGGGGCCGGCATAGAGGCGCAGGCCGCCCGCGCGCTGGGCCGTGGTCGCGAGCGCCTCGGCCGCAGCCATCACCGCGTCGAGCAGTTCGGCGGGATGAGCATCGCCGGCCATTTGTGCCGGCAGCGCGCGCACTGCCTCCGCCAGCGCATCGACGGCGCCGAGCACGCGCGCCAGCACCTCCGCCTGAGCCTCGCGCCGCATGCCCGCGCGCGCTGCGTCGCGCAGAGCATCGAGGCCGGCTGCGGCACGCGGGCCACGCAATGCCGCGCGTTCGAGGGCGCGCCAGGCCGAGAGCCAGGCGAAGCGGTCCATCCCCGCCGCCGCCAGCGGATGCTTCACGAGTGCGAGCAGCGGCACCGGCGCAAAGCCCTCCGCCACGCAGCGCACCAGCAGGCGCAGGAAGCCGCCCGCGGGGGTCTCGCCGAACGGCTCGCCAGCGCTGTCATCGGCGGTGATGCCGTGCCGCACCAACGCAGCCGAGACACGCCGCGCGAGGTCGCGGTCCGGCGTCACCAGCGCCGCGCGGGCGCCGGGCACTTCGAGGGTCTCGCGCAGCAGCAGGGCGATGGCGTCGGCCTCGGCGCTTGGCTCGGGCGCCGCCAATAGCGACAAGCCGGCGAGACCGTCCCGCCAATGCGCGGGGTGGGGGCGCGTCCAGTCCGCCGTTCCTTCAGGGGGCCGCAGTGCCATGCCGATCAGCTCGGCTCGGCGCGCGGGGATGCGCGCGGAAATGACGTGTGCCGAGGCGAGCGCAGGAACGGCGCGCGACGTTTGGCGCGGTACCGCCGCATCGCCGGGAAGGCGTGCAGCGCTGGATTGTGCAGGGGCGAAGCCCGTGGCCGCCTGAAGCAGCGGAGCGCCGCCATCCGCACTCTCGGAAACAGGTGCGAGACGCGGCCCCTGTGGGAGCTCCGCCGAGTGCCCGCGCGCTGGCCAGCGCATGACATCGGAACGAGCGACACCGAGCGCATCAAGCAATTGCACCTGGCTGGCGAAAGGGTGCGTCGGCGCGCCGGCGATCGCATTCCACACCGTCCCCGCGCTCGCCTGGTCGATGCCGTGGAGGACGACCGCGCCCTGCGGCAGTTTCAGGATGACGCGCAGCAACGCGATCGCGGCCGGCACGGTCCCGCCGATGCCGATGCCCGCGGCGATGACGGGATCGGCCGGCGGCTCCGAACGCCACGCTTCCGCCTGTGCCAGCAACGCGCGCACCCGGCGCACGCCGATATCGATCAACCCGGCATCCTGGAGCCAGCCGTGCCAGTCCGCGACGATGCCGCGCAGGAAGATGAGCGTGATCTCCCAGTGCCGAGCATGCGTCTCGGGCACCAGCGCCTTGAGGCGCTCAAGCCATTCCTCGGCGAAGGCGTCGGCGGGGCTGGCGAGGAGCGCCATGTCGCGTTCCTCCAGCGCGATCTCGTCGAACAGGCGGGCGAGTTCGCCGGCCAGCGCCCAGGCCTGCTCCGCGACGGCGGGCCCGCCATGACGCGGCGGGCGCTTCCGCACGAAGCCGGTGAGCACTGCCTGGCGCACCATGGGCTCCACCGCCGGCGGCAGGTCGAGCAGGGCGGGCAGTGCCAGGTCGTCGGCATCCTCGGTGGAAAGCCCGGCCAGTGCGCGCATGCGTGGCAGCAGCATCGCGCGGCCCTCGGCGGCGCGCAGGAAGGCCTCGCGCAGGGCGCGGGCGGAGCGGCGGGTCGGCAGCAGGATGGTGGTCCGCGACAGGCTTTCCGGATCCGACGCGCGCGCCAGAACCCCCGCCGCGAGCGTATCGAGAAACGGCTGCTCGGCCGGGATGTCGAAGACGGGCAGGAGGACCGCTGACCTTCGCGCCGCTGGGCGTACGGGTTTTGGCGCGGCGGCCGGCCCTACTTCTTTTTGCATCCCCGCCGACCCTACCTCTTTTTGCGGCTCCGCCGCTGGGCTCTCCATCAGAACGGCGCCCGCGCCAAGCCGGTGCGCAGCGCGAGTTCCGCGCGTTTGAGGTCGCGTGGGGTCGAGAGGTGGAACCACACGCCGTCATGCACCAAGCCGTACAGCCGCCCGGCCTCGATGGCGCGGTCGTACAGGACGTTCAGGCTGAACGGCCCTTCCGGGGCTCCCGCGAACAGCCGCGGCGACAGGATCTGCACGCCACCGAACAAATAGGGCGCCAGCTCGCGCTCCAGGGGGCGACGCGCATTGCCGAGCGGGTCGAGCAGGAAATCGCCGCGGCCGACCTCACCCTCCACCTGAGCGGTGCGCACCAGCAGCAGCAGCGCGTCCATTTCGCCATCGTCGAAGGCGGCGGCAAGGCGGGACAGCGCCGGCGAGGGGCCGTTCAGCCAAAAGGCATCGCCGTTCACGACGGCAAATGGGCCATCGCCGAGCAGGGGTAGTGCCGCCGCGACGCCGCCCCCCGTCTCCAGCAGCACCGGCTCCTGCCGCACGGTGATCGCCGGCTGCTCGCGCGCACTCAGGGCGGTGTCGATCTTCTCGCCGCGCCAATGCGCATTGACCACGCAATCCGACACACCCGCTTCCGCCAGGCGGTCGAGCGCATGGTCGAGCAGCGAGCGCCCGGCCAGCGGCAATAGTGGCTTTGGCCGCTCATCGGTCAGGGGCCGCATCCGCGTACCGAGGCCAGCGGCCAGAACCATCGCGTGCGTCAAGGCGATCATGCGTCGTTCATCCCAATTCGCGCCGCGGGATTGCCCCGCAGGCCGCGCGGCACATGCGCATCCAGGAAGTCCCGCAACGGGCGCGTCGCGGGGTGAGTGAGCGCGGCGTCCAGCAAGGCCCAGCAGCGTGGGCCATGGACCAGATAATGCGGCTTGCCGTCGCGCCGGTCGAGCCGCACCCACAGGGCGGCCACGCGAAGGTGCCGCTGCGCAGCGCAAACCGCCATCGCCGCGCGGAATTCCGCCGCATCCAGCGCCGGCCGCCGCGCCAGGTATTTTGCGGCCATCTCGGCCCGCAAGGCTGGCGCCACGTCGCGCCGCGCATCCTCGATCAGGGAGACGAGGTCATAGGCGGGGTGGCCAAGCGCCGCGTCCTGGAAGTCGATGATGCCACAGCGCCGCGGGCCGTCCCGCCCCGCGAGCCGCAGGAGGTTGGCGGGGAAATAATCGCGGTGGACGAACCCTCGCGCCGCGAAGGGAGCGAGCATGGCGTGCAGGGCATCACCAAAGCCGGCCCGCTGCGGGTCGGTTGGCGCGCCGCCGAGTGCCGCCGGCCACCACCAGTCGAGGAAGGTCGCGGCCGTGGCCCGCGCCATCGCGGCCGCGTCCCAGGCCGGCAAGCCGTCAGGCGGCGGGACTTCGTGCAGGGCGGCGAGCGCCTCGACCGCCTCGCCATAGACCAGGTTGGGGTCGGTGCCGGCGTCGAGCAGCGCGGCGTGGGTCGCGTCGCCGAAATCCTCGATCAGGAGCAGGCCGCGCGCGGAATCCTCGGCGATGATCCGCGGCGCCGAGAGGCCCACGGACGCGATGTGCCGCGCCACCGCGACAAAGGGCGCCACCGGTTCCGGGCTCACCATCAGCAACGCCGGTTCGGGCCCGCCGAGCAGCCGCGTGTAGTGCCTCCCGCTGGCGTCGCCGGGGATGGGCACATGGGTTGCGGCGGCGAAGCCGTGCGTGGCGAGGAAGGTGTCGGTCACGCGAGCCGCGCCTCGTCCCAACCGGTGAGTTCGGCGTCGCGCTGATCCTCGGTCGCGCCGTAGTCGAGGCGGATGCGCAGTGCTCCCTCGGGCGCCAACACGCCAAGCCGGTCCGGCCATTCCACGATCACGATCCCCTCCCGTGCCTCATCCCACCCGAGTTCGCCCATCTCGGCCGGGCCGGACAGGCGGTAGAGGTCGAAATGATGCACCTGGCCCGCGCCGGGTGCCGCGTAGCTCTGCACAAGCGTGAAGGTCGGGCTCGGCACTTCCAGGCTGGGGTCGCTGGAGAGGGCGCGTAGTAGCGCCCGCGCGAAGGCGCTTTTGCCGGCGCCGAGTGGGCCTTCCAGCAGCACCGCATCGCCGGATGCCAGGCGAGCGGCGATCCGTGCCGCCAGCGCCTCGGTCGCCGCAAGGTTCACAAGCTGCAATCGCACCCCCGGCTTTGCTCCCTGCCGCGGCCTCCTCTATCACACCAGCCCGCGCTCAGGGGAGCACCATGCGCCAGACCCTCGCCACCGACGTCGCCATCATCGGCGCAGGCCCCGCCGGCCTCTTCGCCGTGTTCGAATGCGGCATGCTGAAGATGCGCTGCGTCGTCATCGACACGCTGGAGGCGATCGGCGGGCAATGCAGCGCGCTCTACCCGGAAAAGCCCATCTTCGACATCCCCGCGCATCCGAAGATCGAGGCGGCGGCGCTGATCCACCAGCTCGAACTGCAGGCGGCGCCGTTTGCGCCCGAATACCTGCTCGGCCGCCGGGTCGATGCTTTGAGGGCGGAGGGCGAGGATTTCGTCCTCATCACCTCGGCCGGGGACAGCATCAGGGCGCGCGCGGTTATCATCGCGGCGGGTGCGGGCGCCTTCGGGCCGAACCGGCCGCCGCTGGAGAACCTCGCCGCCTACGAGGCGAGCGGCGGGGTGCGCTACATGGT
>JAQGHV010000131.1 GCA_028288785.1 Rhodospirillales bacterium
CGGGCTGACCTGATTCTAAGCGGGACGGAGGTGCTCTCATGTCCGTTCCGCTCCTGCTCTCGCCGGCTCAGATGCGGCGTATTCGCCCGCATTTCCCGCTCTCCCACGGTGTCCCGCACGTGGATGATCGGCGCGTCCTCAGCGGCATCATCTTCGTCATGAAAGACGGTCTGCGCTGGCGGAGCGCACCAGCCGGCTACGGCCTGCACAAAACGCTCGACAACCGCTTCGGACGAGACGCGGGTCAGGCCAACCGCGTATCGCGGTACGGTTGCGGAGCGTCGCCATCAACCCGCTCCGCCCGCGACCAAGCGGTAAACGCTGTAGCTACCCTTGGCGCCCTGCTTGTTGTGGCCGACCTGTCGGACAGGTTCGAGCACTTCAACGCTGATGGCTTTGCGCTTCAGCCCCGCGAGGAAGCCGCGGACGGTTTGCGGCGCCCAGCCGGTGAGCTCGATGACCCGCGCGATTGTGGCGCCCGCGGGCCGCCCCGGCAGGGCAAGCACCTGCGCCTGCTTGGTGTCCGTTCGGGGTGGGCGGGGCGCGCTGCGCGTGGCAGGGCGTGCCTTGCGAGTCAGGGCGGCACGTAAGGAACCAGTCCTCTGGCATGCCCTGTCGGGCGTCCCAGGCGCTCACCATGGCCTCAGCAGCCACACGCAGTGGCAACCGGCCCACCGGAGCCACGGAGGTGGCCGCGACGGCATCCGCGGGGGCAGCAAGGACAGCACCGCCGCCGCCCTGGCTCACGGACGGCGCCTGCAGGGGCTCGTTGTTGGCCTCAGCGACCTCCTCTGAAGCTTGAAGGCCTACTGCCGGTAATCCGAGCGCCATGGCTCGCAGCGTAGGCACAGCCTCGCCCTCACTCGCGACCTCCTCGACGAGGCCGGCGCGGAGCATGGAGCGGATGACGCTGTTGCACGCCGCTGCGGGCAGAGCGGGAAGTTCAACTTGATGATCAGGTTACACCGAAGCGCCCTGAAGCGCAGCGCGAGCGGTGGGGGACAGGCGGCTAGAAATAGCGTCGGTGGTGGTCATCTTAGGTACCCTCGAGTGGACCCTCCCATCGGGTCCTACGAGGCACAGCCCCGCAATGCACGGGGTTCCGCGGGGAGGGCGCAGCACCGGCGCCGCGCTGGAAGCGTTCGCTCTACGTGCGCGTAAAGCCAAGCGGGAATTTAATCGCGTGGCGCCTCAGTCTCCGCCGACGGCCCCATCCTGCTTCTGCCCAGGCGGGTCAGGCGCCTCTCGGCGCCGCGCCGAAAATCACGCCCCGGGCCGATCGGACTGGCCATGTAAGTCCGGCTGGTGGACGCGTTCTACTCGAACAGTGCCACAGCACGGATCGGGCTTGCAGTGCCGCCGCGGATCTTCAGCGGCAACCCGATGAAGCGGAAGCGCCCGCGGCCGACGACGGCCTCCAGGTTGGCGAGGCATTCCATATGCGTGATCCCGCGCTCGGCGCAGGCCATGTGGGCCTTGAAGTTCAGCTCGCCCTCGGGAGCGGGGCTGATGGCTTCGACGCCGAACATCCCGATGCCGTGATCCGCCAGCCAATGAATCGCCTCGATCGAAAGCCCCGGGAAGTCGTGCCCGTAGCCCGGCTTGCCGAGCAGGCGTGCATTGGTGCCAAGCAGGATGAGCACCGTGTCGCCCTTGCGGATTTCCTGCCCGGATTTCTTCACCGCCGCCTCGACTTCCGCCACGCTCGCCGCGTGCTTCAGCGGCACGTGCGAGAGGTCGATGCAGAAGGCCGAAGTGATGAAGTTCTCAAGCGGCACCTGGTCGATCGAGCGCGCGCCCGGTCGCGGATCGAAATGCACCGGCGCATCGACATGCGTGCCGGCGTGGTCGCTGAAAGCGATGGACATCGCCTTGCTCGTGAAGACCGTGTCACCCGCGACCTTCTTCTCCGAATGGTCGTTCCAGACCGTCATGATGACGGGTGGGTGCGAGGGGTGGGTCTGGGCGCGATGAAACAGCTCGCGGCTGAGGTCGATGATTTCCATGGGCGCGTTTCCTTGCGGTTCGAGTTCAGTTGACGGTGATATTGGCATCGCGGATCACGCGGCCCCAGCGCTGCCGGTCGGCGGCGACATAGGCGGCGAATTCATCCGGGTTCAGCCCGAGGCGGACGATCCCCTGCTCCTCCAGGCGTTGGCCGATCACGGGGTCCGCGATGACGTTGGCACAGGCGCTCCGCAGGCGGGCCAGCGGTCCGGCCGGAACGCCGCTGGGCGCGAAGAAGCCATAGTAGCTCACGGCCTCGTACCCGGGCACGCCGGCCTCGGCCACGGTCGGCACGTCCGGCAGGGCCGGATGGCGCTGCGGCGTGGTGACGGCCAGAGCGCGCACGGCGCCGGCCTGCACATGCGGCAGCGCCGTGGTGATCGGGTCGCTCATGATGTCGATGCGCCCAGCGAGGAGATCGGTGGTGGCCGGTGCCGTGCCGCGATAAGGCACATGCGTCAGCTGGATATGCGCCATCGCTTCCAGCAATGCGGTCGCCAAGTGGGAGCCGCCGCCATTCCCCGCCGAGCCATAGGTCAGCTCCCCCGGCTTCTGGCGCGCGCGTTCGAGAAGTTGCTCCAGGGTGCGGACATCGAGGCTGTTGCGGACGTAGACCACCGAGCCCACGCCGCCCACGAGCCCCACGGGCACGAGATCGCGCGCCGGATCGAAGGTGCTGTCGCGGTAGAGTTCCGGGTTGATCGAGTTGGTCGCCTGGCTGCCCATCAGCATGGTGTAGCCGTCCGGCGTGGCGCGGACGGCGGCCTCCGTGCCGATGCGCCCGCCGCTCCCCGTGCGGTTCTCGACAACGATGGTCTGCCCCAATTCCCGCGAGAGCGGCTCGGACAGCACACGCGTAAGGACATCGGCGGCGCCGGCTGGCGGGAAGGGGACGATGACGCGGACGGAGCGGCTTGGGAAAGCCTGCGCATGCGCCGCCCTTACGCGGAGGGCCGCGACCGTGCCCGCCATGCCGCCAAGCAGCACGCGTCGGCTGGTGAACCTTGCTTCCGTCATCACTGATCTCCCGTCGAGACGAGGGAGCAGCATCCCGGTGACGCTTCCGGTATCACAAGGGAAAACCACCATCAATTCCACGATGTGGAATTCGATGACCCTTCCGCCTTACTTGGCGCCGGTGTCGCGGATAGACTTGGATCGCTCTTGGGGCTTGCGCCTGATGGACCCTCTCCCTCCCGCCGATGGTGCGCGCGTCGTACGGCGCGCGGTTTCACTGCTACGCGAAGTCTCCGCTTCGCGCGGCAATGGCGCGACGCTGAAGATGCTGGCCGACGGTGCGGGCCTGGCGCAGCCCACGGCCCATCGCCTCCTCAAGGTGCTGCAAGCGGAGGGCCTGCTCGAGCGCGACCCGGCAAGCCGAACCTACCGCTTGGGCTCCCTGCTGTATGAATTCGGCTTGGCGGCGGCACCGCGTGTCGATGCGCGCCGCCTCTGCGCCGGCACGCTGGAGCGCATCACGGAGGCGGTCGGCGACACCACCTATCTGAACTGCCGCAGCGGCGATGATGCGCTCTGCCTGGACCGCCGAGAAGGCGCTTCCGAGATCCCCGCCCTGCCGATCGAGATCGGGAACCGGCGGCCGCTTGGCGTGGGCGCGGGCTCGCTTGCCGTCCTCGCGAGCCTGCCCTCGAGCGAGGTCGATGCCGTGATCGCCGCGAATGCCGGGCGCTACCGCCGCCATGGCCTGACCGCGGAGCGCATCCGAACCTACGTGGAAGCGACGCGTGCACGCGGTTTCGCCATCACCTCCGGCCGCATCGTCGCACGCTACCGAGGTGTTGCCATCGCGATCGGCAATGGCATCGGTGGCACGCCGGCATCGCTGTCGGTCGTCGCAGTGGCCGAGCGGCTTGATCTGCGACGCATCGAACTGGTCGCGCGCCTCCTCGCGCGCGAAGAGAAAGCCCTGCGGGCGATCCTGGCGATCGAGCCCGAAAATCCGCGCAAAGGTATTGCCCCATGACGACCGAGAACCAGCCGCCGCTGAGCGCCCTTGCCATGTCGCTTGCGCTGGCTCGGGGAGAGGTGACACCAGCGGCACTCCTCGACGAGGCGCTCACACGGGTCGCTCGCGCGAATGACGCGCTCGGCGCCTTCGTCCATGTCGATGCCGAAGGCGCGGCCCGTGCAGCCGCGGAGGCCGGCGCGCGCCAGGCGGCCGGCGCACGGCGCGGCCCGCTGGACGGCGTCCCCGTCGCGGTGAAGGACAACCTCTGGGTCGCCGGCATGCCGGCACATTGGGGGAGCCGAATGTGGGTGGATTTCGCACCACCCTGCGACGACATCCCGGTCGAGCGCCTGCGCGCGGCGGGTGCCGTCATCCTGGGCAAGACCAACACGCCCGAATTCGCACTGTCAGGCCGCACGGACAGCCCGCTGCATGGGCCGTCGCGCAACCCGTGGGATGTGTCGCTGACGCCGGGCGGCTCCAGCGGCGGCTCGGTGGCCGCTGTCGCGGCGGGGATGGTGCCGCTCGCACTAACCACGGATGCCGGCGGCTCCACGCGCCTCCCCGCGAGCTACACCGGGCTCTACGGGCTGCGCCCGTCAAATGGCCGCATCGCGCGCCGCTACGGCTTCCCGCCGATGGGGATCGATTTCCAGGCCGTGGGCGCCGTGGCCCGCAGCCTGGAGGACCTGGAGATGGCCTATCGCCTGCTCGCGGGGCCAGATCCGCGCGATCCCTTCTCGTCGCGCCTGCCGGCCGCCTCGGCCGCGCGGAGGCCCCGCATCGGCTGGTTTGCGCGCCTTGCGGGCGAACTCGTGCATCCGGAAGTGGAGGCGGCCGTGCAGGAATGTGCCGCCGTGCTGCAGGCCGCGGGCTACGACATTGTGCCGCGTGCGGCGCCCTATGATGTGGCGCTCGTGCGCAAGGTCTGGAGCGCGCTGAGTTCGGCGGGCGCGGCACGCGCGGCGGAGATGCATCCCGATCGTTGGCGCACAGAGGCGAGTGCGGCCATCGCGGCCACGGCGGCGCGGGGCCTTGCCTTGACCGCCGTCGATTACGTGCGCGCTCTGGATGGCCTCGCGGAAATCCGCACCGGGGTCGCGGATGCCTGGGGCGACGTGGATGTTTTCCTGTGCCCGAGTGCCGCCTCGCCCGCATGGCCGATCGGGGACGAGTTCCCTGCCGAAATCGGCGGCGCGCCGGGCCATGCGGGGGCGCAGAACGCCTTCGCGACCTGGGTGAACGCCATCGGCCATCCCGGCCTCAACGTTCCGGCGCGGCCCCACGCGAATGGCCTGCCGCTCGGCGTGCAACTAGTGGGGCGTTTCGGGGGGGAGGAGGATCTCTTTGAGCTCGCCGGCAGCCTTGGCAGCGGGGCAGCGTGGAAGCCCGCGGAGTTCCCGCCATGGTAGCGGCGACCGGCAGGAGGGGAAGCATTCCAAGAACGAGATCGCCCATTCGAGCTGTTTCAGCCGGCGGATCTCCACCGTGCCCATACCGGCGAACTGCTTCTTCCAGCGGTAGAAGGTCGGCTCGGACACGCCCAGCTTGCGGCAGGTCTCGGCCACCGCCGTGCCGCTCTCCACCTGGCTCAGCGCAAAGGCGATCCGCTCAACCGTGTATCGTTTCTGCTCATGGCACCACCCCCTCCTCAGGGCTTCACAGCGCTCGAAAACTTGCGCTCCCGCTGGACCAGTTTCGTGGGTCAAGACCAACCGTTCACACCCCCTCGCCCTGTCTGGAGCTGCGCGAAGGGGTACCGTCCGCCAGGATCCCTGCTAACTGGCCGCTGGGTAAGTGATCAGAACCTCCGATCGGCTTCGCATTTGCAGCAGCAGCACTCAGCACCGCAGGAGCAGCCCGCGCACCGGATCACCCGGCGCGGTCGGGGGAAGGCTCGATGACAGTGCAGGGCCTTGAGGCGGCTGAGGATCGGCCGGTGGCGCGTCGCCCTGGACCGCTGGCCTCGCTTCGCCAACTGAACTGGCGCACGGTGCCCCCACTCCTCGTCTACTTCGTCGCAGGGGCGAGCGGCTTCGCGGCGATCGCCGAGACTTTCTGGGTGCGCGAGCGGCTCGGCCTCTCGGCGACGGCGCTGCTGGAGCTCGCGGCCTGGCTGACCGTGCCCTGGACCCTGAAGATGGTGTTCGGTCACCTGGTGGACACGGTGCCGGTGCTGGGCTCGCGCCGGCGCGCTTACATCCTGATCGGCGCCCTGCTGCAATGCGTGGCCTCCCTTGCGCTCTCGGCCGCTGCCGCCGGGATGACGGGGCCCGCCCCGGCCGAGGCGGTTTATGTTGCCGCCTCGTTGCTCGTCGTCGTGGGGCTCGTCGTGCAGGACTGCGTGGCGGATGCGCTCACCACGGAGGTCGTGGACCGGACCGGGCCCGATGGCGCGGCGCGCGACCCGGAGGTGGTGCAGGCCGAACTCGGCGACGTGCAGGTGCTGGGCCGGGTGGCGCTGATGGGCGGCGCCTTCACGGTGGCCGGCATCGGCGGCTTGGCCGCACAGGTGTTGCCGGTTGCCACCGTGTTCCTCCTCGGCGCCGGCATCCCACTGCTGTCCGTTCTCGCCGCGGTGCTGCTGCGGGAGAAGGGCGGAGTGGCTGCGGAGGGCAAGGCGGCGGAGGCACCGGACGGGCGCATCCTCGGCGGCGGCGCGGCCTTCGCGGCGGCGCTGCTCGCGCTCGGCCTGTTCGATCCGCCATTCGCACCCGAAATTGGGCTGCTGCTCTCGCTGGGCGTGATCAGTTGGCTGCTTCGGCGCACGATGGAAGGCGTGCCACGGCAGACCAAGCTGGCGATGGCTGCGGCGGCCGCGGTGATCTTCGCATTTCGCGCCGCGCCGCCGGCCGGCCCTGCGCTGCAATGGTGGCAGATCGACGTGCTCGGCTACGATCAGGGCTTCTTCGGTGTGCTGGCGCAGATCGGCACGGGGTTAGCCATCGCCGGGTCCTTGCTGCTCGGGGCGCGGATCGTACGGCTGCCGCTGGCCACCGTGCTGGCCTGGCTGGCGGTGCTGGGGGCCGTGCTGTCACTGCCGACGATCGGGATGCTGTTCGGGCTGCACTATTGGACGGAGGCGCATCTCGGCTTTGGTGCGCGCACGATTGGCCTGGTGGACACCGCACTCTCGGCGCCGCTGGCGCAGCTCGGGATGATCCCGATGCTGACGCTGATCGCGGTTCATGCGCCGCCCGGAAGGCAGGCGACCTGGTTTGCCCTCGTCGCCTCGCTGATGAACCTTGCGCTTCAGGCCGGCTCCATTCTCTCGCGCGGGCTGAATGCGATGTTTCCGGTGGCGCGCGGCGACTACGCGGAACTGCCCGCACTCGTGATCGCCACGACGGTGGCGGGGCCGGTGCTGGCGCTCGGCGCCATCGCCCTGCTTGGGCCATGGCTGCGGGTAGACGCGCGACCACAGGGACGACCAGGCGGCGGCGAGGCGACCCCCAGGCGGTGATGCCGCCCAGCACGCGCATAGGGCGCGCAGCGCGGGCCGCCCCCCTCAATCCTGCGGATGCCGCCGCGGCGTGTCCTCGCGCCGATCTTCAATCGCCTCCTGCACGCGGCGCAGGTCGGGCGAGGTCGCTGCCGGCGCTTCGCCGCGTGGTTCCTCATCCTTTTCGGCCCCGGGCTGGGCGAAGCTGCCACTCATCCTACCTGACCTCGGCCGAACATCGTGGCTAACGCCGCTTTATCTACAGTCCAAGCCGCGCTCGTTCCAGGTACTGCGCTAGGTTGCACCGGGGGACTTTGCTCTCGAATAGTAGCCGATCTGCGCTACCTCCGGGACACGAAGATCATGGGGGGTGCTACCAGCCGAGCCCTACATGCCGACGCCTAGCAAGGCCGCGCCGGAATCTTTCGCGTGACACGACCATTCTCTATGAGAGGTAGCACAGCCAAGCAATAATCGCGCTCCGCGAGTTGCTATTCCGTCGCGAGCGCGCCCTGTCAACGACGTAGTTCGGCGGCCTCGGCCGCGCGGTCGGCATTGGTCCGCTCTACTCTGAGAAAGGCGGCGAAGCCGGCCGGAGTCGCCTCCTCCGGCTCCGCCATCTCGGAGCCAAGCTCCACGAACCGCCGCCGGGTGGCCGGGTCGGTGACGGTCGCCCTGAGCGCCATAGTCAGTCTCTCCAGCACCTCGGCTGGGGCACCGGCCGGGACCACCAAGCCGAGATAGGCGGCGGCGCGGTAGCCGGGCACACCGGCCTCGTCGAAGGTCGGCAGCTCCGGCGCCAGCGACGAGCGGTGCCCACTGGAGACACCAAGGATGCGGATCGCCCCCGCCCGGTGCAGCGGCAGGGCAGTGGTGAGTTCGGTCATCGAGGAGTTGATGTTGCCCGACAGCAAGTCGGGCAGCGCCGCGCCGCCGCTGGCGTAGGGCACGTGCTGAAGCCGTGTACCGGTGGCAAGGCAGAACAGCTCCATGGCAAAATGCGCTGTGCTGCCGTTGCCGGAGGAGCTGCACGTCACCAGCCCCGCACGGGCCTTGGCGTAGTCGATGTATTCGGCAAGGTTGCGCACCGGCATGTCCTTGGTCACGGCCAACACCTGGGCGGTGCGACAAATCAGGCCGATCGGCGCAAGATCGCGCTCCGGATCGTAGCCGAGGTTGTTCTGCATGGCCGGATTATTGGCCATCGGGCCGTTGGAGCCTAACAACAGGGTGTAGCCGTCCGGCCGACTGCGGGCGACTTGCAGCGCGCCGATGCTGCCGCCGGCGCCGCCGCGATTCTCTACCACGACAGGTTGGCCGAGCTGGTTAGCGAGGCCGGGTGCGGTGATCCGGCCGACCTGGTCGGCATTGCCGCCGGTGGCAAAGGGCACGATGAAGCGGATAGCGCGGTCCGGATACCCGGCTGCCAGCGCCGGGCGCGTCAGGGCAGCGCCGGTGAGGGTCGCAAAAAATGGGCGACGGGAAATTCTCATGGACAGTTTCCTCAGCGGCACAACATGGCCCGAAGGCGGCGGACAGAAAGGCTGGCCTGCACAACTACTGAACGCGGGCCGTCTCGGTCTCGTTCGGAAGTCGTGGCCCATACCTGCTCTTTTCGCACGTCAAACCGGGTCCAACCTGGCGGCACAGTACTTGAACCCCGGGATCTTCCCATCGGGATCGAGGCGAGAATCGGTCAGCAGGTTCGCCGCCGCTTCGCGGTAGGCGAAGGGGAGAAACGCAAGCCCCTCCGGCAGATCCGGGTCGGCACGTGCCAGCAACTCCACCGCACCGCGCCGCGTCGACACCCGCAGCCGTTGGCCGCTGGAAAGGCCCAAGCGTCGCAGATCGGCCGGTGCAAGGGACACGGTCGGCACGGGTGCCAGAGCGTCGAG
>JAQGHV010000045.1 GCA_028288785.1 Rhodospirillales bacterium
GCAGGATCGTTCAGGGGGCGTTGTCGGTCAAACACGGGCGTTGGGCTGCGGACCCTCACGATCCCGTTCGCAGCGTCAGGCGGAGCGCCGCGATGTCGGGTACCGCGCCCGCGGATGCCGGCAGCGGTGAGGCGAATTCACGCAAATGCCATGGACAGCCGCCTCCGGGCATGCTGATTTAGTACAGGCTAATCTTTCATGCGTCGACTTCATTCGCTTATCGAACTCGCCCGCAACCTTCTCTGACGAGAGCTGATCCATGCGCAGACTAAGCAGCCTCCTCGCCCGGTTCCTGCTGGCGAGCACCATGATCGGCACTCTGTCCGCAACGCCGCGCGCCGAGGAACCCGGAGCCCCCGAGGCGCTGTTCCCCGAACTCGAAGCCAGCCGCGTCCGGCTTGAGGCCGCAGGGTGGCTGCTGCGCGGCAGCGCCACCTTCATCGGCCAGTTCCACCCCGGCTTCCGCTCGCGCTACGAGGGCCGGGTCAGCATGGCGCCGGGCGCGGTGCAGGCGAATACCTTCTCCGCCGACCTGGTGATCGGCCGCCGGCTTTGGCACGGCGCCGAGTTCATCATCGACGGTCAGATCAGCCGCGGCTTCGGCTTTTCCAACGCGCGAGGTGCGGCCGCTTTCCCGAATGGCGAGGCCTTCCGCCTCGGCAGCGAGGGCATCAAGGGCTACGTGCCGCGCGCCTTTTTCCGCCAGACGATCGCGCTCGGCACCACCATGGAGGAGTCCGAGGACGATCCCTTCCGCTTCGCCGGCGCCCTGCCACGCGAGAGGCTGACCATCACCGCAGGCAAGTTCAGCATCTGGGACATCTTCGACGACAACCGCTACGCGCATGACCCCCGTACCCAGTTCCAGAACTGGGCCTTCATTGGCGCCGGCGCCTTCGATTTCGCCGCCGATGCGCGTGGCTACACCAACGGCCTCGCCGTCGAATACGATGACGGGAACTGGGGCCTGCGCCTGGGCGCGCTGCAGGTCGCACGCGAACAGAACAGCCTGGCGCTGGACCCGAATCCGCTGCGCGGCTGGCAGGCTCTCGTCCAGCTCGACCGCTTCTGGCGCATCGAGGACCGGCCCGGCGCGGTTCGGCTGCTCTACGGCGCCTCACGCACCAATTCGGTCAACTACCGCGACCTGATCTCGGTGAATTTCGACGAGGCCGCGTCCGAGCAACTGCGCAACTACCGCGTGAAGCACAACCTGGTGCTGAATTTTGAACAGGCCCTCACCGCCGATCTCGGCATGTTCGGCCGCCTCTCCTGGAACGACGGGCGCAGCCAGAGCTGGATGTTCACAGAGCAGGACCGCGCCGTGTCCCTCGGCCTGTCGCTGCGCGGCGCCCGCTGGGGGCGGCCGGACGACACGGTGGGCCTCGCGACCAATGTCGGCTGGCTGAGTGGCTCCCATCGCCGCTTCCTTGCCGAAGGCGGGATCGGCTTCATCACCGGCGACGGGCGCCTGCGCTACGCGCCCGAAGTCGCAACCGAGCTGTACTACGACATCCGCGTGGCGCCAGGCGTGAACTTCGGACTGGACTACCAGCTGCTGGTGAACCCCGCCTACAACGCCGACCGCGGGCCAATCTCCATATTCTCTGTGCGGGCAAGGCTGGCGGTTTGAAGAGCAGGCTGGGGAAAAGGAATTTTCCCCAGACCCCAATTCTTTTGTTTTTGGCTTTTTGGTCCTGGCTTTAAGGCGATGCCCTCTGGCGGCTGAGCGATTACCGAATCGGGACAGGGGCGGATGATGGCCTTGCGACGAAATCGATCTCAGCCGTTGCGGTGCACGTTGATGTGCCGGTGACCCCGTCTCTTCCGAACGAAGTTCGAGTAAGACGTTCGTCAATGGAAGCCGCCATGAAGCCTCTGCGCCGTGCCTCAATAGTGCCCAGTGCGATTGCTTCCTGGCGGCATTCGGCCTGTGTCTGCCCAGGCTGCGGAACGAAGCGGTAGGTTGACCTACGAAGGTAGATGGTGAGGCCGCCCGGCCGCTCGTCGATGCGATAGGCTGTTTCACCTGACTGCCGATCCAGGGGGGCGGACGTAAAATTAGCGGCCGAGCTACATCCAACCAAAAGACCCAGCGCCAAAATCAAACAAGGTCGCATCGCCATACTCCTCACCGGCGTACTGCGCGCTTCCGCGTCACACCACCCAAGCCAAGTACCAGAACCGAAGATCAAAAGATTGGTGGTTTGGGGGAATTCCTTTCCCCCAACCTTCTACCCGTTCAACGCCCGCCAAACCTTCTCCGGCGTCAGCGGCATGTCCACGTGTGCCACCCCCAGCGCATCGCACAGCGCCGACACGATGGCCGGGGGCGCCCCGCAGGCACCACCCTCCCCTGCCCCCTTCACGCCGAGGTCGTTCGACGGGCACGGCACCACGTTCAGCCCGAGCTTGAGGTCGGGCGCGTCGCCGGCGCGCGGCATGCAGTAGTCCTGGAAGGTGGCGGTCATGAACTGGCCGCTTTCGCTGTCGTAGACCGCGTGTTCCAGCATGGCCTGCCCGATGCCGGAGACGATGCCGCCATGGCATTGCCCGTGCACGAGGTTCGGATTGATCACCACGCCCACATCATCGACCGCGGCGTAGTTGACCAGCGCGACCATGCCGGTATCTGGGTCCACCTCGACCTCGGCGACGTGGGCGCCGTTGGGGAAATTGCACTCGGTGTCGCGCTTGTAAACGAGTTGCTCGTCCAGGCCAGGTGCCTCGCCTTCCGGCAGTCGTGCGGGGTCGTTCGCGGCGGCGATGACCTGCGCCCAGCCGAGGCCGCGGTCGGTGCCGGCGATGGTGAAGCGTCCGTTCGACGCCTCGATGTCAGCCACGCCGGCTTCGAGCAGGTGCGCCGCGATGCGCTTCGCCTTCTCCAACACCATGCCGCCCGCCCGCTTCACCGCCACGCCGCCCATCTGGGAGGAGCGGGAGCCGCCGGTGCCGCCGCCATTCTCGACTTGGTCGGTATCGCCCTGCACCAGGTCGATGCTGGCGTAGGGGAAGCCGAGCGTCAGCGACAGCACCTGGGCGAAGGCGGTCTCATGCCCCTGGCCATGGCTGAAGGTGCCGACATGCACCTTGGCGCGGCCCTCTGGCGTCAAGTGGACGCGGGCCCATTCGAAGGGCTGCCCGCCCGAGGCCTCGATGAAGTAGCCCAGCCCGATGCCGCGCAGCTTGCCGCGCGCCGCCGCTTCCGCCTTGCGCGCGGGGAAGCCGGCCCAGTCGGCGAGCTCCAGCGCCATCCCCTGGGTTTCCGCGAAATGGCCGCTGTCGATGTGGTTGCCGGCGGCATTGGTGTAGGGGATCTGCTCCGGCTTGATGTAGTTCCGCCGGCGGATCTCGTCCCGCGCGATACCCAGCTTCGCCGCGCCCTGGTCCAGCAGCCGCTCAATCACATAGGCCGTCTCGGGGCGCCCCGCGCCACGATAGGCGTCGGTCGAGACGGTGTTGGTGAAGACGCAGCGCACCTGCACGTTCAGCGCCTGGATGTCGTAGACGGTGCCGTTGATCCGCCCGCCGGCCAGCGTCGGGATGCGGGGCCCGAAATCGAGCAGGTAGGCGCCCATCGCGGCGGTCGTTCGCACGCGCATGGCGGTGATCTTCCCCGCCTTGTCGAAGCCCATCTCGGCATGGGTTACGTGGTCGCGGCCATGCGGGTCGCAGACGAAGGTCTCGGTGCGGTCGGCGCGCCACTTCACGGGGCGGTTGAGCCGGCGCGCGGCCCACAGGACCATCGCCGATTCCGGGAACAGCTTGCCGCGCAGACCAAAGCCGCCGCCGACATCGGGGCTGATCACCCGCAGCTGCTCCAGCGGGATCTTGAACACGATCTTGGCGAGCGATTCCTGCACGCGGATGACGCCCTGGGTCGGCGAGCGCAGCGTGAAGCGCTCGCCATCCCAATCTGCGAGTGCAACGCGCGGTTCCATGGGGTTGCCGACCAGGCGGTTCTGGATGAGGTCGATGGACACGACCGTCTCGGCCGCTGCGATGCCGGCATCGGCCTCGGCGGCGCGGCCGCTATCCCAGTGGACGCAAAGGTTGGTGCCGTTCTCCGGCCAGATCACGGCCGCATCGGCGTCAA
>JAQGHV010000075.1 GCA_028288785.1 Rhodospirillales bacterium
CCGCCGAACTCGCACGCACCGCGGGCCGCCTGCTGGCCGAGGCCGATGGGCCGCGCGTGGCGGCGCTCGACATGGGCGGCTGGGACAGCCATGCAGGCCAGGCGCAGCGGCTGCCGAACACGTTCGGCGCACTGGATGAGGCGCTGGGCGCGTTGCGGGACGCGCCGGGGCCGGTGTGGCGGCGCACGGCCGTGCTGGTGATGACGGAATTCGGCCGCACCGCCTCACTGAACGGCAGCGGTGGCACGGATCACGGCACCGGCGGCGCGGCCTTCCTGCTCGGCGGCGCGGTGGCCGGCGGCCGGGTCATCGCGGATTGGCTTGGCCTGGCGCCGGACGAATTGTTCGAACGCGGCGACCTCGCGCCAACCGCGGACCTGCGCGGCCTGATCCTGCCGCTGCTGCGCGAACACCTGCGCCTGCCGGAGCCGACCATCGCCGCAACCTTCCCAGATGCAGGCGGTTTCGCCAGCATGCGAGGGCTGCTGAGAAGCTGAGGAGGCAAAGATGTTGCAGGGCGGATGTCTATGCGGCCAGGTGCGCTACGAGGCGAGCGGCACGCACTTCCACAAGACCTTCTGCCATTGCCGCACCTGCCAGAAGGCGGCGGGCGCACCGGTCATCGCCTGGGTCACCTTCCCCCGCGAGGGCTTCCGGTGGACGAGCGGGGCGGTGAAGCACTTTGCGTCGAGCGAAGGCGTGAAGCGCGGCTTCTGCGCAAACTGCGGCACGTCTCTGACCTATGAGTCCGAGCGCAATGCCGACGAGATCGACATCACCACCGCCTCGCTCGACACACCCGCCGTGGCGCCACCCGACGACCACATCTGGGTGCGCAGCCGGCAGCCCTGGATGAAGGGCGACGGCCTGCCGGAACACGCGACGAAACGCGAGTAGCGGCCGTTATTCGGCGGGCCTGATCGTCCGCAGCAGAACCGCTTTCTCAGCCACATCGCGCGCAAGCCGTTCGCCGAAAACCGCAGCATTTGCGAAGTAAGCCTCCGGCTGCAAAGCGCGCTGCGCAGCCGTGCGATAGCTCTCCGACTGCGCCGCCGCGAGGCAGGCTGCCTCCAGCACCGCAACGCGCTCATCGGACACGCCGCGCGGTGCGAAGACGCCGCCGAAACTCGTGGGCGCGACGTCGAACCCCTGCTCGATCGCGGTCGGCACATCCGGGAAACCTGGATTCCGCGCCGTGTCGAACACGGCCAGCAACCGCATGTCGCTGCGCCCGGAGGCCGAAGCCAGCACCACCGCTCCGACCGGAATGCGCCCCGCCAGCACCTCGGTGATCACCGGCTGGTCGCCGCGATAGGGGATGTGCGGCATCTCCATCCCCGCCGCGCCGAGCCATTGCAGCATCGCGAGGTGTGGGATGGATGCGATGCCAAGCGTCCCATAAGCCAACCCGCCCGCTGCAGCGCGGTTGGCCGCGACGAGGTCAGCCAGCGAGCGCAGCGGGCTGTCCGCGCGAACCAGGATCGCCTGCGCGTTGGAGAAGGTCTGGCACACCGGGCGCAGCGCATCGCTCGCGTAGCCGGCGCCCGGCTGTGTCACCGGCAGCACCGAGACCACCAGCGCCGGCGCGAAGGCCAACATGTGCCCATCGGGCGTCGCGCGCGCCACCTGCGCGGTGCCGACCGCGCCGGCCGCGCCGTCGCGGTTGACCACCACCATCGGCTGCCCGAGCCGTTCCGCCATGATCGCCGCGAGCGCGCGAGTCAGCAGGTCCGTCGCACCGCCCGCCGGGTAGGGGTTGACGATCTGGATGGGGCGGGAGGGGAAAGCGTTCTGCGCCGCGACCGGCGCGGCGAACAGGGCAAGTGCGACAGCGATCGCCCTCATGCCCGCGCCAGACCATCGGCCCAGGCGCAGCCGGAGAATGGGCCGGGGTTGGGGTCCGGCGCGCGGACGCCGTCGGCCGCGGCCTTCATTGCCATCGCTCGCATCCGGTCGCGCTGCGCCTCGGGCATGTGGAAGCGTTCATGGCCCCAGAGGCTCGGCCCGTTGTGCATCTCCTCCGGCTGCCAGGTGGCGGGGTCGATGGTGCGCGCGCCCCAGCCCATCTCCACGAAGAAGCCGGACGGCGTGTTCGCGTAGAAGGACGTCATGTGGTCGTTGGTGTGGCGCCCAAGGCCGTAGGCGAGGCGCCCGGGCTCGGTCCGCGCCAGATCATGCCCCTGCCCCACATCGTCGAGGTTGCCCAGCTCGACCATGAAGTGGTGCAGGCCCGACTGCCCGCTGCCGACCATGGCGAAGCTGTGGTGCCGCCCATTCACATGGAAGAAGTACAGCGGATACGGCGTCCGCGCCCAATCCGTGACGCCGAAGCCGAGGATGTCGCGATAGAAGGGCACCAGCGCCGTCGCATCCGCCACGTGCAGCACCGCGTGCCCCATGCCGAGTGCGCCGGTGCGAAAGCCGCTGATCGGCCGGCCCGGACGGAACGGCGCATCCGCCCGAATTGCGCCATGGAACGCTTCGAGCTGGGTGCCCTGCGGGTCCTGGAACTGAATGAGCTGCGCGACCTGCCGCTCCTCGGCGAGCCGACGGGCGCCATGCTCCACGCGGACGCCGGCCGCGTCGAGCTTGGCGCCGAGTGCATCGAGCGCCGCGGGATCCGTCACCTCCCAGCCGATGACATTGCCCGCGATGGCGTCGGACACGATCAGCCGCTGGCTGCGGTCATCCATGCGGAAGGCCTGGGTGCCGGCGCCACGATCGACGCGCTGCATGCCGATGAGACCGGTCGCGAAGCTGGCCCAATCGGCGGCCTTGTCGGAACGGATGGCCATGTAGCCAAGGCCGGTGATGGCCATTCTCGCCTCCCTCACGGGTTTCTAGGCCGGCATCATTGGGGCGGAGCGTGACGCCTCGCGCGCCCCTGTCAAGGCTGGGCAGGCGGCACCGGGCTCACGGCGCCCGGACCCTGTTCCGCGAGGCCGAATATGCCGCGCAGGAAGCCAGGCGTGAGTGCCGCCAGCGCATTGACGCTCACCGCCGGATCGCCGATCGGTCCACGGATGCGATAGGTGGCGGCGAACACCCCACCACCGGCCTCGGGCGAGAAGATCCGCCCCAGCAGGGGAATGTTGCCCAGCAGCGAATTGAAGAAATAGGCCGGCACGATGGTACCCTGCATGTCGACCGTATCGGCGCGCCGGTCTATCCGCCCGCGCGCGGTCAGGCCGAGCGATGCGGAAAACGCTCGCGCATCCTCCAGCTCCAGCACGCCCGGCGACAGGCGGAACGGCGCGGTCATACGCGCGAAGACCAGGCCCGGTCCGGAAGCCGCCTCGAACAGCCCGTACAGCGTCATCGCCTGCAGCAGCTTGCCGAGGGTGGTCGGGTCGCGCACCGAGAAATCCGTGATCTCGGCGGTGCCCGAGAGGGTCGCACCTGGCCGGTTGCTGTCGTAGCGGCCAGTCACATTGAGGCGGCCGCCATACAGGGTGCGCAGTACGTCGAAGTCCCGCAGCAGTGTACCCGCGTCGGCGGCGGTGATGGTGAGCTGGCGCTGCCCGCCCTGCGGCGTGATGGCGATCTCGAATGTCCCGGAACCCGCGCCGCCGCTGGCCCTCGCTTCCCGCACCACACCGGCGGCGTCGACCCGGGCACGTGCGACGAGGCCCGCCATGTCGCGCCCGGTGCCCAGCAGTACGCGCTCGAAACGCAGATCAGCCTCGAAGGCGGGCCCCGACGCATCGGGCGCAGCGTTGGGCGGTGCCGGCGCCACCGGGGTCGATCGCGACAGCACGCCGCCAAGGTCCAGCGTCGGGCCGGCGAGCGTCACGCCCCAAGGTTCGTCCGGCCGCGTCGGGCTGCGCACCTCGCCGGTGAAGCGGCTCTGCCCCAGCCGCGCTTCCTGGATCTCGAGCCGCTCGGGCATGTTCTCACGCACGGCCGCGGCGCGAGCACGCAGGAGCGCACCAGGTGCCTCGGCACGGACACTCTCAATCGCCTGGAGGCGCCCGGCCTGGAAGCGCAGCACCGCGTCGATGGCACCGGGCGTGCCACGCGCCTTGGTCCAGCCGAAGGTCTCGGCGAGCAATCCCGCCTCGCGCAGGTCGGCGCGCAAAGTGAGCCGCCCCATGCCGCCCCGTCGTGTCTCCTGCCGCGCCTCGATCGCGATTGCCCCCTCGACGATGCCGGTGACATCGAGGCCGAACGCCGCGAGGCGATTTGCCTCAACTCGCGCGGAAATGCTCTCGCGCATCACCACCTGCTGCGCAGTGCCACGACGAAAATCCATCTCCACGGCGAGCCGCGCCGGCACTTCGGCGACCACGGCATTCCCGGCGAGGCGTAGCCCCTCGGTATTCGCCGTGAGGTCGAAGACGCCGCGCTCGATATCGCGCCCGAGCAATGCCGTGGGGATGCGAACCTGCTCGATCCGCGCCTGCACGCCGATGCGGAGGTCCTCGATCGGCAGCGCCTCGATCAGCGGCAGGCCGATGCTGAGACGGGCTTCCGTGATCTGCCCGAACAGGTCGGGGATCGGGGTCGCCTGGCGCTCGAACAGCCGCAGGCGCGGGTGTTTCAGCACGCCCATCACATCGGCGACCGGCCCCGAAAGACGGAGCTCCATCGCCGTCTCCTCATTGCCGTTGCCGATGCCGGTGATGCGCATCGTGCCGTCGCGCACCTGCACGGCCGTGCCGGATTGCTGGGCGCCGGCGATGCGGATGTCGATGGCGTCGAGGCTGAAGCTCGCGACGCCTCCCGCAGCCTCGGCGGGCGGCACCGGCCGCAGCCAATGCACCGTCGCGCCCTCCGCGGTGAGGGTGCCGGTGAGGCCCGTGACGCGCGCCGCAGCAAAATCCTGCGCGATCTCGGCGCTCAGCCGCCAGCTGCCGTCGCGCGCCAGCCCGGCGGTAATGTTCTGGCTCATCCAGCGCCGCGCGCCGGGGGCGACGCCGTCGGGCCAATGCCGCGCCAGATCTGTGAAGGGCACGCGGTCGAGCCTGATGTCGAGCGCGCCCCGCCACATGCCCTCGGACCGCCGGGCCTGCCCGGAGATGTCGATCACCGGTCCGGCGACGGCGGCGGGCGTGGGTTGCGCGGGCGGGCGAAACCCGTTGGCGCTGCGAGCGGTTGGCAGTCCGCCGGGTCGGCTGCTGGCCGCGTCCTGACTGCGACTGGCGGGCGTATCGCCGCTCTGAGTGGTGGGTCCGGGCTCGACGCGAGCAGCAGGCACGTCGCCGGTTCGGTTGAGGGGTGCAAGCTCGGCGCGAGCGGGAGGCGGCGTGTCAGTAGTCCGATTGCTGGGCGTGCCGCTGTGCCGGCTCGCGGGCGCGTCGCCGGTGCGCACTGAAGGGCTCTCGCCGTTTCGACTGGCCGGCGCCGATTCGGAGCGCCTCGCAGGGTCGGCATCCCCACGAGGTGAAGGCGCTTCACCGCCGCGGTTGCCTGGCGCGGCTTCGACCGAGCCGGCGGGCGCGCCAGGGTCAGCAACGGCAGCCGGCGCCGGCGCTCCGGCCAGCATGATCCGTAGCGGCCCGAGCGTCGCGGTGTCGCCCTCGATGCGCGCTTCGCCCGCGATGCCTGCGATCTGAACGCGGCCATCGCCGATGCCGAGGCTGCCAGGTCCGGCACGCAACCCCGCCTCCATCAGCAATGGTCGCCCCGTCACATCGAATACGGCCTCCGCCTCCACCGCCACCGAAGCATCGAGGAAGGTGAGCGGGGCCAGAACCGGCACCGCGCGACCGAGTACCGCGGGCTGCACGGAGGGCATGGAAACGCCGATGCCGATGCGCGCCGGAAATCCCTCGGTGGCGAGCACGACGTCGACGGGCACGTCCTCACCTTCAAGGCGCAGCACCGCGTGGCCGCGGCCGCCGACGCCACCGGCCGGACCGCGGTCGAGCCGCACCTCCAGCCGGTCCGCGCTCCAGGCCCTGCGCAGCTGCCGGTCGATGACCCGCACCCGACCACCCGACAGCGTGGCGGAGCGGAGCGCACCCATCATCGAATCATCGCTGACCGGCAGCATGAGGTCGGTGAAGATGCGAGCCACGGCACCCGGCCCGCGGCTTTCGGTCTCCGGTTCGGCTTCGTCGGCTTCGCCGAGGTCGAGTGACCAGCTGCCGTCGACCCCGCGCGATATCAGGAGTTGCGGACCTCGCACCTCGATGGTGCGAGGCGCGAACTGCCCGCGCACCAGCGACGCGAAGGAGAAGGTCACCACCGTCTCCGGCAGTTCCACCCGCATCGTGCGATCGGGCGAGCGGGCACGAATGTCGCGCAGCACGATCTGGAATGGCGAGTTGTAGCCCTGCCGCCACCCGGCCCAGGCGATGGTCGCCTGCCCGACCTCCAGGCGTTGCGGCGCGTCGGGCTTGTTCATCGCCGCCTCGATTCGGCTGGCCAGCAGCGGCAGCGCGATCGGACCTTCGGCAAGCCGCCAGGCCAGCGCCGCCACGACCGCGCCGAGCACGACCGTGAGCGAAAACAGCGCGCCCAAGGCACGGCACATCCACCGCGACCGCCAGCGCCGGCGCGGGGTTGTGGCTTGACCAGCAGCGCCGCTCACGCCTTCCCTCCACGGCAATGACCCAAGCAATGGCTTCCCCGGACCCGCGACAGGATGGATTGCCGCGCCCTCATGACCGCGACGCCGCCGAACGACTGAAGCAGGAATTCGCCGCCCTCGGTGCCGCCGAGCGCGGTTTCGCGGCCTCGGATGCGGGTGCCGCGCTGCTCGCCGCCCTGGGTGGGCACAGCCCCTACCTCAATGATCTGGCGCTCCGATTCCCCGCTGCGCTGCTGCGCATCGCGGAGCGCGGCCCGGACGACGCCCTGGCCCTCGCCCTCGACCCGCTGTCGCGCGCCGAGCCGGCAACGCCGCGCGCGGCGATCGGAGGCCTGCTGCGGCGGGTGAAGGGCCAAGTCGCGCTGATTGCGGCGGCAGCCGATATCGCCGGGTTGTGGACGCTGGACAAGGTGACGGGTGCGCTCTCGACCCTGGCCGAAGGCGCGCTCGACCTCGCGCTGGCCCAATTGCTGCGGGAGGCGGCGGCGCGCGGCGACCTGCGCCTGCCGGGTCGAGCCAAGCGCGATCCAAAGGCCGTCGCACGCGGCGCGGGGCTCGCGATCCTCGGCATGGGGAAGCTGGGTGCGCGCGAATTGAACTACTCTTCGGATATCGACCTCATGGTCCTGTTCGACCGAGAGGTCGCAGCCTACCACGCGGAACGCGCGAGCGCGGTCTACGTTCGGATCGCACGCGACCTCGTGACCCTCATGGAGGAACGCACCGCCGAAGGCTATGTTTTCCGCACGGACCTCAGGCTGCGCCCGGACCCGGCCGCGACGCCGCTCGCGGTCTCGATCCCGGCGGCGATCGGCTACTACGGCTCGATGGGCCAGAACTGGGAGCGCGCCGCCATGATCAAGGCGCGCACCGTGGCCGGCGACCGCGCCCTCGGCGAAGGCTTTTTGCGCGAGATACGGCCCTTCATCTGGCGCCGGCACCTGGATTTCGCGGCTATCGCCGATGTCCACGCGATGAAGCGCCAGATCTACGCGCATAAGGGCGCCAGCGGCGCCAACGCGACCGTGCAGGTGGCCGGCCATGACGTGAAGCTCGGCCGAGGCGGCATCCGCGAGATCGAGTTCACCGTCCAGGTGCTGCAGCTGATCTGGGGCGGGCGGGACCCTGGGCTGCGCGATCCCACGACGCTGGGTGGCCTTGCCGCACTTGCCACCGCGGGGCGGATCGAGCGCCGTGCTGCAGCCGACCTCGCCGACGCGTATGTCTTCCTCCGCCAAGTCGAGCACCGGCTGCAGATGGTCGCCGACCGCCAGACCCACCGGCTGCCGGAGGATGCCGAGGGGCTGGCGCGCATCGCGAGCTTTCTTGGCTATGCCGACGCGGCGGCCTTTTCGGCGGCGTTCATCGGGCATCTCACCCGTGTCGAGCGTCATTATGGCGGCTTTTTCGAGAGCGCGCCGACGCTTGCCGAGGATGATCGCGGCAACCTTGTCTTCACCGGAATCGACGATGACCCGGCCACCATCGCGACCCTCGCCGCCATGGGGTTCCGCAACCCCACCGGCGTCGCGGCCATGGTGCGCGGCTGGCATCACGGGCGCACGCGGGCAACACGCAGCGAACGCGCACGCGAACTGCTCACCGCGCTGATGCCGGCGCTGCTCGGCGCCTTCGCGAAGCAGCGCGAACCCGACGCCGCCCTGCATCGCTTCGATGCCGTGCTCACGCGGCTACCGGCGGGGGTGCAGGTGCTGAGCCTGCTCGCGCGGAACATGCCCTTGCTCGACCGGCTCGCCGGCATTTTGGGCGCCGCGCCGCAACTGGCCGACCACCTCGCCCGCAACACGGCCGCGCTGGAGGGCCTGCTGTCGGGCTCGCCCGGCTCGATCACGGCGGCGAACTGCGTGGGCTCCCTGCCCGCGCTCGTGAAGGATGCCCGCCATGTCGAGGAGGCGATGGCAGCGGCGCGGCGCCTGGTCGTCGAGCGCAACTTCGAGATCGACGCCGCTGCACTCGAAGGGCTGATCGACCCCGATGTCGCAGGCGAGGCGCGGTCGGATCTGGCGGCGGCGGCGCTGGCGTCTCTGATGCCTCATGTGGTCGATGATTTCTCCGAGCGGCATGGCCGGGTCAAGGGTGGGGCACTGGCGATCGTGGCGCTCGGCAAGCTCGGTGGGCGCGAGATGCTGCCGGCGAGCGACCTCGACCTCGTGCTCATCTACGACCACGACCCCACGGCGGATGCGAGCCATGGTGGGGCGCGGTCCCTGCCGGTGACGCAGTATTATGCGCGGCTCGCGAACCAGGTGGTCGCCGCGATTACCGCGCCCGGACCGGAGGGGCGCCTGGGCGAAGTGGACATGCGGCTGCGTCCGTCGGGATCGAAGGGGCCGGTGGCGGTCTCGCTGGCGGCCTTTACGCAGTATCACCTCGAAAGTGCGTGGACGTGGGAGCGCATGGCGCTGACGCGCGCACGGGTTGTGGCGGGACCACCGGGTCTGGCGCGGCGCATCACGGCGGCGATTCGCGCGGCACTCATCCGCCAGGGTGTCGCGACGACGGCGCTGGCTGATGCCGCGGCGATGCGCGCGCGGCTCACGCGTGACCGGCCGCCCGAGGGTCCGTGGGACGTGAAGCTGATCCCCGGCGGTCTGGTCGAGGTGGAGTTCATCGCGCAGAGCCTGCAGCTGGCCCATGCGCAACGCCAGCCGGGCGTGCTGGGGACGCAGACGCGGGCGGCACTCGCCGCGCTCGCGAAGCACCGCGTGCTGGATGCCGAGGAGGCCCGCACGCTGATCGCGGCGGAGAAGCTGTGGCGCACGGTGACCGGGCTGCTGCGCCTCACCATCGGCCACGCGCGGGAGGCGACGCTGCCCGACACGGTCGCGCATGCCCTGCTGCATGTGGCTGGACCCCTGCTCGCGCGCCCCGCGGTTGACCTCGACGGGCTGCGGCAGCAGATGCTGGAGCATGCGGGGGAGGTGCGGCGCATTTTCGTCGGGCGCATCGGCAGCATGGGGGATGTGACATGACGGAGCTGGTCGAGGGTGCCAAGGCACCCGAATTCACCATGGCGGCGAGTGGCGGGCGCGAGGTGTCCAGCGCGGCGCTGACGGGCACGCCCTACCTGCTGTATTTCTACCCGAAGGCGGATACGCCGGGCTGCACGAAGCAGGCCTGCGGCATTCAGGAAGCGCTGCCGCAACTGGGCAAGCTGAAGCTCACCGTGATCGGCATCTCGCCCGATGCGATGCCGCCCATCGACAAGTTCGCCAAGAAGTTCAACCTCGAATTCCCGCTCGCCTCGGACCCCGAGCACAAGCTGGCCGAGAGCTATGGCGTCTGGGTCGAAAAATCCATGTACGGCCGCAAGTACATGGGCATGGAGCGTTCCAGCTTTCTGGTCGGCGCGGACGGCACGATCAAGGCGATCTGGCGCAAGGTGAAGCCGGAAGCGCACGCCGCCGCGGTGCTGGAGGCGGCCAAGGCGCTCTGAGCCACCTCGCGAAGGGAACACGCGCTTCGTCCGGTAGTCGCGCCGCGGCTTTGGGCGTGTTCACCTCAGGACGTCTCGGTCGGATCCTCCGGCGCCGTGATCAGCGCCGCAAAGATGTTCTCCGCGCGCTTGAACGCGGCCTCGGCGCGACGGCGCGCGGCCGGGTCGGTGTGGCGGTCCGGGTGGAGGCGCCGGCGGAAGGCGCGGTGCGCCTCGTGGATGAACCAATCCGGCGCGTTAGCCGTGAGGAAGACGCGGGCATGTGGGCCAAGCATCGGCGACGCCGCGCCCTCCAGTTCCTCGATGCGGAGATCGGCGTCGGCCAGGTTGCGGCGGAGCAGGTCGATCTCCAATAGCGCCGCGCGCAGTTCGCTCCCGGAGGTCGGCGGCGGTGCCTCCAGCGCAAGCCGACGCTCGATCCGGCGGGCGAGAAGCAAGGCGCGCGAGCCGGGGCGTTGACCGAGCTCCGCCTGAATGCGGGCGAGCACGGCGGGATTGCGCCCGTGCTGCTCCGCATGCTCGGCGAGTTGCTCCAGCGGCCAGTCGAAAAGGGGGCGGG